>NZ_JFWP02000003.1:0-553089 GCF_000588715.1 Acinetobacter sp. 1000160
GTATTCTCAATTTCTGGTCGTGGTACTGTAGTAACAGGCCGTGTAGAAGCTGGTATCGTTAAAGTTGGTGAAGAAGTCGAGATCGTTGGTATTAAAGATACAGTTAAAACAACTGTAACTGGCGTAGAAATGTTCCGTAAACTTCTTGACGAAGGCCGTGCAGGTGAGAACTGTGGTATCTTGCTTCGTGGTACTAAGCGTGAAGACGTACAACGTGGTCAAGTACTTGCTAAACCAGGTACAATCAAGCCACACACTAAATTCGATGCAGAAGTATACGTACTTTCTAAAGAAGAAGGTGGTCGTCACACTCCATTCCTTAACGGTTACCGTCCACAGTTCTACTTCCGTACAACTGACGTAACTGGCGCGATCAAATTACAAGATGGCGTAGAAATGGTAATGCCTGGTGACAACGTAGAAATGTCAGTAGAGTTAATCCACCCGATCGCAATGGACCCAGGTCTACGTTTTGCGATCCGTGAAGGTGGTCGTACTGTAGGTGCTGGTGTTGTTGCTAAAGTAACTGCATAATCGCCTAGAGTGATAAAAAAACACCCCATTGGGGTGTTTTTTTTGTTTATTGTTAGACAATCCATTGGTAAGAGTGTCCTAAACTGATAGCTTGCTGTCCCAAACTGCACTTAATTGATTTGCATAACCACGTAATATAAAACGCAAGAAACAGACAAAAGTGCTCAGTGGAAAGTTCCACTGAAAAGGAGTTGGCAGCATGAATGCTAAAGTAAATATTTCAA
This sequence comes from Acinetobacter sp. 1000160, assembly GCF_000588715.1. Lineage (NCBI taxonomy): Bacteria > Pseudomonadati > Pseudomonadota > Gammaproteobacteria > Moraxellales > Moraxellaceae > Acinetobacter > Acinetobacter sp. 1000160. The sequence continues at coordinate 759 of NZ_JFWP02000003.1, forward strand.
ATCGTGCGGGTGCAAGCTTCCCAGTCCGTCGTATGAACTTTGATTTTGATCAGGTCCCTGAATACTGGATGAATGGTTCGGCGGGGTTAACCCACTTCATGACAGGTTTATCTGCGCTGTTCCCAGATGGTGAAAAATTATTTATTGATGCAGTGCGTGCGGTTCGTTATTACCCGGCGATTAAAGACAATGAAGAGCTACAAAAAGAAATCAGTGCCTTTATTGGTCAGGAAGCCATGCATACGCAAGAGCATGTTAATTTTAATGCCTCAGCCCAGAAATATGGCCATGATGTCAGAACGTTAGAACGGATCACGGGGCGTTATATCCAGTTTGCATTAAGCAACTTTTCTAAGGTGGTCAAACCTTTTGGTATGACCCGAGAAATGGTCAATCTCACCGCAACCACAGCCTTAGAGCATTTTACGGCGACCATTGCTTCTGAATTATTACGTAACCCGCATATTCAGGACTTAATGACCGATGACACCATGTCCTATATGTGGTTCTGGCATGCAGTCGAGGAAAATGAACATAAAGCCGTGGCTTATGATGTTTATGAAGCAGTATTTGGTAAAGGTTTCAAAGCCTATAGCTTGCGTACCTCTGCGCTGGTATTTGCCATGGCCTTGATTTTTATCCTCCAGTCTTATTTCACTTTACGTTTGTTGCAACAGGACAAGAAGCTGAACTTTAAAGAATTGGCCATGATTTATAAATATGGTTATAGCCCTTCAAAAGGCATTATTACCGGCATGGCCGGGGAGATGCTGGCTTATTTTAAACCTGGTTTCCATCCTAATGATCTGGATACAGTTCAGCTGTTAAAAGACTGGAAAGCAAAACTTGGTTTCTAACTTTTCATTTTGAAGTGTATGGTTTAAAAAGGGCAATCAAAATTGCCCTTTTTTATTTTGTAGCCTTTATTTCATAGATGATTTTTAGTGTGGTGACATGTCCTAATATGATGTTTTTCTGACCTTATCTGCACTTATGAGAACGACTGAAAAGGGCGTATAAATGAACTATTCAGCATGATTTATCAAGAATATTCACGGATAGGAGAAAAGGGTATGAATGCTAAAGTCAATATTTCAAACCGAGCTGGCGCCAGTTTCCCTGTACGCCGAATGGATTTTGAATTTGGTGAAGTACCACGTTACTGGGCCAATGGAGATGCTGCCTTAACCCATTTTATGACTGCGCTTTCAGCACTATTTCCAGAAGGTGAGCAATTCTTTGTAAATAGTACCCGTGCAGTCCGTAATGATCCTAAACTGGCTGACCCGAGATTGCAGAGAGAAATCAGTGCCTTCATTGGTCAGGAAGCGATGCATTCAAAAGAGCATTTGGCTTTCAATGCATCTGCCCAGGCCTATGGATACAATGTCCGTAAAATGGAAGCACAAACCGGCCTTTTGATTAATCGAACCATTGGAATAACCTCTAGACTCCTGAAACCTTTTGGTTTCACCAAAGAAATGATCAGTTTGACCGGGACCTGTGCCTTAGAACACTTTACCTCGACCATTGCCGAAGAGTTATTGAGTAATCCGGATATCCAGGCCATGTTTATGGATGAGACCATGTACCATTTATGGATGTGGCATGCGGTAGAGGAAAATGAGCATAAGGCCGTCGCTTTTGATGTATATGAGTCGATGTATGGTCAGGGTGCTAAAGCCTATTTTATGCGTTCATTGGCCTTGGTAATTGCCATGGGGCTGATCTTTATTACCCAATCTTATTTCACTGCAAAATTACTGCAGGTAGATGGCAAACTGACCTGGCGTGATAGCAAGTACATGCTGAAGTTTATGTATGGTTATAAAGGCTTTATGACACGTCAGATTCCAACATTGCTGTCTTTCTTAAGACCGAAATTTCATCCCAATGATGACGATACGACCGAACTGCTGAATAAATGGCGGGCTGAATTGGGCTTTAATCCAAGTTAATGTTCAAGGGCAGTAAAACTGCCCATTTTTTTATTCAATTTTCAGCTGAAATTGTCGATAATCTGCCACAGTAATTTTTAGAGTGTTAACTTGTGATTCGATTGATGCGAGACAGTGATCTGGAAAGTGTGGCAGCCATTGAACGCTTGGTCCAGACCCATCCATGGAATAAGCAGCAGTTTCAGGAGTCTTTAGCTTCATATCAATGTACGGTTTACGAACAGGCTAATCAGGTGGTCGGTTTTTGTATTCTGCAGCCCGTTCTGGATGAGGCAAACCTGTTACTGATGGCAATTCATCCAAGTCAGCAGGGCAAGGGTCTTGGTTATAAATTATTGGACCAATCTATCCAGCAATTAAAAAACAATCCGATCCAGATTTTTTTAGAAGTGCGTGAGAGCAACACAGCCGCGATCCGTTTGTATGAAAAAACAGGTTTTCATCAAATTGATGTGCGCAAAAACTATTATCCGAATCCGGATGGTTCCAGAGAGCATGCCGTGATTATGGTTAAGACATGCACAGATGATTTTGCAGCGTTATTTAATAATTAAATTATTCCATTCAGAGGGTAAGGTACTCATCAATGAATTCCCGAGTTGCTGGATTTCATTGTCTGCGAGTGGGCGGTTGAGTCTGCGCCATTGACCATCCAGTAATAATTCCAGTGGGGTATATTGCGATTTATAATTCATTTTATCTGAATGCGGGACCCAATAACCCAGATATAAATACTCCAGATTCAAGCTGCGGACATATTCAATCTGTTTCAGGATTGCGAACACACCTAAGGAGCGGCGTTGCTCATCAGGATCGAAGAAAGTATAAACTGCTGACAGTCCATCATCCATCAGATCACAGGTGGAGACCGCGACCAATTTCTGGTCTTTCCATAGTTCAATAAAGAAGCTTTCGGTGCAGCTATGCACCAGAAATTTTTCAAACTGATCCAGACTGGCTGGGTACATATCGCCATCTGAGTGGCGTTCATTGATATAGCGTTCATATAAATCGTAATGTTGCTGCGTGGCCTGCGAGGTCGGCAGAATACTCATTTGTAAATCTTGATTGCGTTTCCAAGCCTTTTTCTGGCTGCTATTCATGCTGAATTCTTGCACGGGAACACGACAGGATAAACATTGACGACATAAGTGACATTCAGGACGATAGACAAAATCACCACTACGACGAAAACCCACACGAGAAAGTTCTGACAATGTCACCACATCAATACGGTGAATCGGGTCCAGAAAGACCATCCGCGCAGATTTATTATCGAGATAACTACAATCATGCGGTGGGGTAATGTAGTACTGTAAGTCATTTAAAAGGGACTTGGGTTGGTATGATTTCATTAATCTGTCCCTCCAAGGTGTTAATCCGTTAACCGTCTAATGTGGCAAAAACTGCTATTGTTTTACTTGAAAATACACGTTCTTGATAACTTTTCCAATTGATAGAGGGGGCAATAATTACATCTTGTAACGATTTAAGATAGGCTTGGCGAGAAAGTGTACTCGCACCCAAGCTTAAAAGATGATCATTGACCAGCTGGCAATCAATCCACGGCAACTGATTTTCCTGTCCAATCAGCATCAAGGTATAGAACGCCATTTTTGAAACATCGGTTTCTGTGCTAAACATGGATTCACCAAAACAGCCTTTGCCAATGCTGACGCCATACAAACCACCCACCAGTTTCTCTTCCTGCCAGACTTCAACACTATAGGCATAGCCCGCATTAAATAAGTCATAATAGCCTTGAATAATGTCTTCACTGATCCAGGTTTCATTGGCATAACTGCGAGGTAAGGAACAGGAACGAATCACCTGTTCAAAAGCATGATTCACGGTGATTCGATAATCGTGTTTTTTCATGTTCCGAAGTAATGATTTACTCGGTTTATAGGCATGAGGTTCAATAATGCAACGAGGTTCGGGACTCCACCAGCAAATCGGTTCATCGGCATTGAACCAAGGAAACAGGCCATGCGTATAGGCTTCATATAATGTAGAGGGGCTAAGATCAGCACCAATACAGATAAAACCTTGGCCTTCTGGATCGGCTTCTACAGGATCAGGAAAAATATATTGAGAAGGGGGAAGCGGTTGCATAGCAAACAAAGTAAATAAGAATAATTCTAAACTAACTGAACTGCGCAGGAATGGCAATCCTTAAGCAGAATCAGCTTGGGTCATGCCCAAGAAGAATGTGCATGACTGTGACAGAGGATTGGGGGAATTTTAACCTGATCCTAGTGGGTATAATAAAAAACCACCAATGAATGGTGGTTTTTCTGTTTTGGTCTAATTAGTTTAGATTATCCAGATATTTTTCTGCATCAAGCGCTGCCATACAGCCTGAACCCGCTGAAGTAATCGCTTGACGATAAACGCTATCTGCGACATCACCCGCTGCGAATACACCTTCAATAGAAGCCGCAGTTGCATTACCTGCCGTACCGCTGTGTACCTGAATATAGCCATCACGTAAGTTCAATTGTCCATCAAACATACTGGTATTAGGTTTATGGCCGATTGCAACAAACAGACCTTGAACCTGAACATCCTGAGTGCTTGCATCTTGGGTCGATTTAATACGAACAGCGGTTACACCGGTATTGTCACCTAAGACTTCATCGACCTGATGGTTCCAGATAATACTGATTTTGCCTTCTTTTTCTTTGGCAAACAGGTGATCTTGCAAGATTTTCTCTGAACGTAAGCTATCGCGACGATGCACCAGCGTAACATGCGCTGCAATATTCGAAAGATACAGCGCTTCTTCAACGGCAGTGTTACCGCCACCAACCACCATCACATTCTGGTTCTTATAGAAAAAACCATCACAGGTCGCACAGGCACTGACGCCTTGACCCATAAAGGCAGCTTCAGATTCGAGGCCTAAATATTGTGCGGTTGCCCCTGTTGCAATAATCAGCGCATCACATGTGTACTCTTCCATATCACCTTTCAGCACGAATGGACGAGTCTTAAGATCAACTTCATTGATATGATCATAGACGATTTCTGTACCGAAACGTTCTGCATGGGCTTGCATACGTTCCATCAGTACAGGACCGGTTAATCCTTCAGGGTCACCAGGCCAGTTATCAACTTCAGTAGTTGTGGTTAACTGACCACCAAGTTGTATACCAGCAATGAGTGTCGGTTTGAGATTCGCACGTGCTGCATAGACTGCCGCACTATAACCTGCAGGACCAGAACCCAAAATAATTAACCGTGAGTGACGAGCGCTCATTAAAGAACATCCTTTTTATATTGAAACTGCTAAAATTATACGTGAATCGAGAGGGGAGTGGGGCAAATCGATCCGGATAATATTGATTAACTCAATCGAATTGGGCTATATCCGTGCAGAATGTTAACAACAACAGTAAATAATCGTGCATCTTTTTTGTAAGAACGAGTGCATAATATAAAACTTATTGATTAAGGTAAGTTAGGCCTTAAAAGATACCAACAAATAACGAATTGGGTTACAGGACTGTATATGACTGCGGTGTCAAGTGTTTATGCACAACGCTTTTTAATGACATTATTTTTGATTTCCTTTGGCATTTATTTATTTCTTGCCACAGTCACCTATACACCGTTTGATCCGGGGTGGATGCATATTTCCAGCGATACCCAGCAGGTTTCGAACGCAAGCGGTGTGGCCGGTGCTTGGATCGCAGATTTACTCTTTGGCTTTCTGGGATGGGCAAGCCTGCTTATTCCCTTGTTCCTGTTTATAGAAGCGATTCAGGTCTGGTGGCCGAGAAGCTTTTTGAACCGCCCATTTCGTTATGCAGCCCAGTTCTTCCTGATTCTTTCAATTTCAAGTTTGTTGTATCTACATTGGAATATGCCGGCAGATACGCTGGAGAATGCCGCTGGCGGTATTATCGGTTATGAGTTGGGGGGAAGTCTCTCTCAATTGCTGACGATTTATGGTGCGACCTTATTTTTACTCGCTTTCAGTATCTTGTTGCTGACTTTGGCTTTTGGGATTCAGTGGAACAAAACCTGGGTAACCTTGAAGAATACGCCTGCGTATTTGCAAGACCTGTTCTATAAGAACGTGCCACAAAATGAATCTGCATATGATTTAACCGAACAGTTGACGCCGGCTGAAACACCAGCGGTCACGACCAAGGCTCAAGCAGAGAGCGAGAGTCAGGATAATACAAACCAGAGCAAAACCGATCAGGTTCAGGCCAAGCTGATTAAAATTGATGATTCACACCATCAACTCATGGCTGAAAAATTATTTGCCGATGTGGTGGCGAAAGAACAGCAACAAAGCGCTGAGCCGCATCCAGCGAATGTGCCAGATGAAGAGTTCGAGCAGACCTTACAACGTGCACGTCAATTTGAAACTGAAAGTCAGCGTTTAGTCAAAACAGGTGAAGTATGGCGTGCATTACAACGTGATGATGTCAGTCATAAACAGGAGATTGATGCATTACTCCGTGCTGCTGATGAGTCAGCTCAGATGACTACAGCACTTGAACCCTCAGCCCACGCTGAAGCGGTTATGCAGCAAGCCAATGCCAGCCATCTGGACTGGAATGATGACCAGATCTTTGATGAGCTGTTGGCCGCGGTACCGAATAGTAAAACTGCTACAGATGCGCATACGCCATTCACGCAAAACGTTCCGGCAATGCCGCATACGCCGGTTGAGCAGGAAAACGAGTTTGAGGCGGACATTGAAGCCCTGATTCATGAATCTAATCAGAACAATGGTGCTCAAACTCCTGCTACTGTACAAAATACCGTACACGAGGAAAAACCGCATGCTGTTGCAGAGGAATTTGATGAATTCAATGATCTTCTGGTTGAGGAGGAGCGTGAACATGCTGCTGCTCCACGCACTACAAGTTATGCACAGTCATCTGCTTTCGTCAAAGCACCGATTGAAGTGAAGTCTGCACCGAAAGAAGCTTTGTCTAAAGAAGCATTTATTGAAGCATGGCAAGAAACAGCAGGTAAAGCTGAACCCGAGCCAGACTTTGATCTTGAAGAAGATTTTGATCTGGATGCACCTTTAACCGATGCATTTGGCCGTCCAATGTCACGCGCCATGCAAGTCGCGCAAAAACGCCATGATCTGCCGACCTTACCGGGTCTGGAATTGCTGGATGAAGTCGATCCAAATAAAAAGGTCAATTTTACTGCCGAGCAATTAGCCCGTCTTTCTGAACTTTTAGAGATCAAATTACAAGAGTTTAACGTCAAGGCTCAGGTGGTCGAAGCCCAGCCGGGACCCGTAGTAACACGCTTTGAACTCGATCTTGCACCTGGTGTAAAAGCCTCTAAAGTCACCAATATTTCTCGCGATCTGGCACGTTCCATGTCGATGGCATCGGTCCGTGTGGTTGAAGTGATTGCAGGAAAACCATATATCGGAATTGAAGTACCGAATAGCAGCCGTGAAATGGTACGCTTGATTGAGTTGTTGAAAACGCCAGCGTTTGAAGACCCTGCGGGTATGCTCTCTATGGCGATGGGTAAAGACATTTCAGGCAATCCTGTTATTACTGACCTTGGTAAAGCGCCGCATATGCTGGTTGCGGGGACCACAGGTTCGGGTAAGTCGGTTGCAGTGAACTCGATGATTTTATCGATGTTGCTGAAATATACACCAGAGCAGCTTCGCCTGATCCTGATCGATCCAAAACAACTGGAATTGGCCAACTATAACGATATTCCTCATCTACTCACACCTGTTGTCACCGACATGAAAGATGCGGTTAGCGCATTAAACTGGTGTGTCAATGAGATGGAACGTCGTTATAAACTGATGTCATTCCTGAAAATCCGTAAGCTCAGTGACTATAACCGTAAGGTTGAAGAAGCCATTGCCAATGGTGAAGACTTGATTGATCCAACCTGGAAAGCCAGTGACTCAGTTGTGGGCGAACGTGCGCCGCGTTTAACGCCGTTACCTTCCATTGTGATCGTGGCCGATGAATTTGCCGACATGATTATGCAGGTCGGTAAAAAGGCTGAAGAAATGATTACCCGTCTGGCACAGAAATCTCGTGCTGCGGGGATTCACCTGTTACTTGCAACACAACGTCCATCGGTAGATGTGATTACTGGTCTGATCAAGGCGAATATTCCAACTCGTGTGGCATTACGTGTCAACAGTAAGATTGACTCGCGCACCATTTTGGATGCGGGTGGGGCAGAAGACTTGCTTGGTCATGGTGATATGCTGTTCCTTGGCCCTGGTAAAATTGAACCTGAGCGTGTCCATGGAGCCTTCATTAGTGATGATGAAGTGAACCGTATTTGTGACGCGTGGCGTGAACGTGGTGAGCCAGATTACGTGGATGAGATTCTCACGCCATTTGATGAAGAGCCTACATCGCGTGGTTTTGAAGATGGGGATGGTGATCCAAGCCGAGATGCGCTGTATGATCAATGTGTCTCTTTCGTTCTAGAAACTCGAAAAGCATCGACTTCATCATTACAGCGTAAATTTAGCCTGGGTTATAACCGTGCAGCGCGAATCATTGACCAGATGGAAGAAAATGGCATCGTCAGCTCGATGGGTGCCAATGGTAAACGGGATATTCTGGTTTAACCCAAATATCCCCTAAAAAAAGCCTCGTTATCGAGGCTTTTTTGTTTTAGGTTTTCAAATTTTTATATGGTAAAAATCACGTTTTTTATTTAAGCTTGCCCTTTAAAATCTCAACCTTGAGGTGAGTCGTGTTCGTTGCATTAACTACACTCATTTTTATTCATTTCTGTGCCTTGATTACACCTGGACCTGACTTTTTCTTAGTCTCACAAACCGCAATTAGCCGCTCGCGTAAAGAAGCCTTGCTGGTGGTACTGGGGATTTGTCTAGGAGCAATGTTGTGGTCACTGCTTGCCTTGATGGGACTCAATATCATCTTTGAAAAAATGGCATGGCTTAAGCAAGGACTGTTGATCGCTGGCGGGCTATATTTGTGCTGGCTTGGTTTTCAAATGCTTCGCTCTGCTTTCTCTAAAAATAACCAAACCACAAATCCAATAAGCTTACCTCAGTCACCTTATTTATTTTTTATGAAAGGCTTGTTGACCAATCTTTCCAATCCTAAAGCCATTATCTATTTTGGCAGTGTCTTCTCACTGTTTCTGGCAAACCCACTATTTGACCAGCATCATTCTTTACTTTTTATTATTGTTTCGATTGAAACGATTTTATGGTTTGTCCTGGTCGCTTTTGTATTTTCTCTGCCGACATTTCGCAATGCATACCAAAACTTTGCCAAATGGATTGATGGTGTTTCAGGCGGGATATTTACTTTACTCGGTATTTATCTGATCGGCAGCCGCTAATTCAGGGATAACAAAGCCTGCATCATGCAGGCTATCTGATATACGCCAATCTTATGATCTTTTTAACCCTTAAACTTCAAGAAAAAACCCCATTAATAACAAGATCCAGAAGATAGACCCAATAATAATCACAAAAATTTGAGCAATATTAAATTTTTCCTGTATCACCGCATTAAGTTGATCATCCTGTTTTTTGGCATGATTAAGGGCTACAAAAGCGGGAATAAGGAACATGAAACTGACTGATGAAATTAACCAGTAAGGATCTGGTAAGTTGGCGAATACTAAGGCGAAAAGGATATAGCCGATATACATCCAGCCTGCAGAAAACTTCTGAACATCGCCTTGCGCTTTGGCATATTCCCGGATTTTTTTTAAACAGGGAATATAAGAAGAAAATAGAAAAAATAGCTCGGGCAGCCGGCATGATATTTAAATGATCTTTAATTGCGAAAAAGCGCCATGCCTTAAAAATCCACCATAGCTCGTATAACCCTAAAGAAATAATTGATAAAAAGATAAACCTTTTTAAGCTAATAATGGTTAAATCGGCTAAATGATGGTTTACAGGATCAGTTTTAATTACAGTTGTGTTTTGATCAGTCATGGTCTTAGTTAGAATAGCTAAAATATAAAAATTGTATTATTGGCAATCTATTTATCAGAGAATTTAAGAAATATCATTATTTTAATTAAAAACCACATAATTTACGCTTCAATTTATTGATATTGATAAATTATGTGGCCTTTATTGTAGCGTTGATTAAGCAAACTTCGCTAAAACTTCCAGAAAACCCTCTTTCTGGCGAGGAAATTGTGCAATCACATCATGAATGCGTTGGCCTTCAGGATTGGTTGCATTCAAGTCACGGCCATCTGCCAGGAACTTGGTAAGCAAGCGCTCATAATCATTTGGACGCATATGTTTGAAGGCATGGTAGAGCACATGAAAGTCGGCATTTACGCCAGCTGGAGGAAGCTGGTTAAGGTAGGCAAACACACGCTCATCTGACCATTCTTCATTGAAAGTTGCTGGCTGTGATAATGCCATGACAATCTCCTCAGTCTTATAAAATAATAAAGGCAAAATATGAGGCAGGATGAGAAAAGTCATACTTTTCAAATTCTGCGACGTATTTTGCCCTTATTTACAAAAAATCGCTAATGAAAAAACTTCTAACGATCTTCAGGTAAATTGATATTCATTTCTAGCATTTCAATGTTTGCTTCTGAACGAACCTGCATTTGAATATGCTGTTCATCCACCCCACGAACATAACGACTCACAACCTGCATGATTTCTTTTTTCATTTGGTCGATTTTGTCTTGGCCTAAGCGACGGCCCAAGCCTTGTTCAGATGCCACAATAACTTTTAAACGATCTTTGGCAGTTTGTGCACTTGATGGTTTTTCATCACTGCTAAAAAGTTTACTCCAGAATCCTGCCATAATTACGCTCCAAATAGTCTAGCTAACCAACCTTTTGGCTGTACTGCAATGTGTCGATAAGGACGGTCTTCGCCAAGGAAGCGAGCCACTAAGTCATCATAGGCTTGTCCAGCTTTTTCATCTGAATACAGAATTACTGGTTTACCTTCGTTTGATGCTTGAAGTACGCTTGGGCACTCAGGAATTACCCCTAAAGTCGGCACACGTAAAATATCTTTAGAAATATCGTCGATCGTTAACATTTCCTGTTTATCCGCACGTTCCGGATTGAAACGGGTGATACATAAATGCTTACGGATACGACCTTCGTTTTGTTCAACTTTTTTGGTTTTGCTATCAAGCATACCAATAATACGGTCAGAGTCACGCACTGATGAGATTTCAGGGTTGGTCACAATGATCGCTTCATCGGCATGATACATGGCTAGAATCGCACCACGCTCGATACCAGCAGGCGAGTCACAGATGATGTAATCGAATTCTTGCGAAAGTTCGTCGATCACACGTGCCACACCATCATCACTCAACGCATCTTTATCGCGGGTTTGTGACGCAGGGAGAATATATAAGTTTTCAATATCTTTATCACGGATGAGTGCTTGTTGTAAGCGAGCTTCATTATTGATGACATTGACAAAGTCATAAACTACACGGCGTTCGCAGCCCATGATCAAATCAAGATTACGTAAACCCACATCGAAATCGATCACAACAGTTTTATGACCACGTAGGGCTAAACCTGTTGCAAAAGATGCGCTTGTTGTAGTTTTACCTACACCACCTTTGCCTGACGTTACGACAACAATTTTGGCCACCGAATCCACTCCTATTTATGGTCATACGCCCCTAAAAGGGCTTTTTTGGTGTTTAATGAGATAAATTAAAACTGCAAGGCCTCAAATTCAAGTTCTTGCTTGTTATTTAAATAAATATGTACAGACTTTTTGATCATATCTTTTGGAATATCATCGGCTACACAATAGGTCCCTGCAATCGAGATGAGTTCGGCTTCTAGCGAATGGCAGAAAATACGTGCTGCAGCTTGTCCACCTGCACCAGCAATGACTCTACCACGAGCATTGCCATAAATGTGAATATTTCCAGATGCAATCACTTCCGAACCACTATTCATGCCTGCATTTAAAATGATATCACCTTGATCTTGCACCAAACATTGGCCTGTACGCAAAATTTCATCATGATACGAGCTGATATAGGCATTCGATGTGTTTTTTTGTGGTGTTTGTATTGCTGAATTATCTGCGGCTTTTGCCGGAGCAGGATCAACCACCTGTTCTTTTGAGGCCTTGATACGTTGCAACGGCTGATCGACAGGTAGAACCGGGAACTGAATAGCGCGGGCTTCATCACCCAAGATGCCGTCAATCACTGCCATCGGTTGTAAACCCAGATCAATCAAGAGCTGAATCAAGGCAATCAGTTCTTGCTCAACCGTACTGTCAATAATGACCAGGGTACCGATATAGGAACCTTCATTCAGGGTGCTGGTAAGTTGCTGTCGGATTGCATTATGGTCATTTGTGTCGAACGTGAGTCGACTAAAATTCACCATTCTGCCCGTAATCCGTATATCAGCCATAATTTATCCTTCAGGGCTTTTTAAGCGCTCTATATGTGTTAAAGCAGTTGTAAATAAAAGCAAATGCTAGAACAAATTACACGAATTCTCTAGCTCGATTGGTAATTTTTCTTGTAATCATTCTGCTTTTTTATCCAATTGATCAGATTCTTGCAAAGTTTGCTGCCATTGCTTCACTTTTACTTGTTTTCTGATCGCTTCCAGACTTTCAAATACCACCGATTCGACCAATTCTTCCAGATATTGATTATCAATATTTAACTGGCTGACCTGCTCGGCAATATATTGATAAGTTGCATTTGGTTGCTGAGCTGATCCTGCTATAAAAGGATCAATCAAACCAGCGGTGATATTTTCACCTAAACGTTGACCAATACTTTGAATCTGTTGTTCGATTCTTCCCCCCACAATCGGGATCAAGCGTAATAGTTGCGTCAGTTCCGGCGTATCTTCAATGGCCTGATTGACAATAACGCCAACTTTCTGGGTAATCAGGGGTTGCTGTTGTTGTAATGCTGCAGCAAGCGACTCCTGTAGCATCGAGGCCAAAGTCACCGTAAACAATTGTCGATGATGATCGACCAGATCGTGAATAATTTTTTTATGATGCGAACTGGTTTGCAGTTCATGGCGGATTCCGTCAATCACGGTAATCACAACACGATCTGATAATTCTTCCATGACCACGCGATAATAAAACACGGCTTTGATGCGGATGCCGTCTGGTACGACTTTATAGCCGAGTTCATATAAACGGTAAGCAATCACGCCTGCACGGAACAAACGTAAAAAACGGAAATAGGGAATGATCGCCAGAATTTCATACCAGTGCACAAAAGGAAAAAACCACCAGCGTGCATGGTGTTTTTGCACAATCGACAGAAACCAGCGAATCACCAGTTCAACAATTAAAAAGATAATAAACCAGGCTTCGGTGGTAATCACCCACGGGTGTAGGTGAGTCCGGTAAAACTCCAGCACCGTCGGAAGCTGGATGGTATTAAAAAACCAGCTCCCGATATTGCTCATCAGGAAAAAGTTCATGCCCAAGCAGAACAGGTTAAAAACAATAATAAAGACCATAAAAATGTCATAGACCAGAAACAGCTTGAAGAACTTGCTGTTCGGATTGACATAGTTATATTTAGAGTTGTTTCCTGAGTCCGGCTGGGTCATGTCTTACTACAATTCCTTGTGCAACTATTGATGGTATCTGGCTTTCATCTGGCTAATCAGCTGATCTTTTTCAGTCCAGATCTGGTCTACCCATTTCTGGAAGCGCTCACGGTAAACCGGGTCATCTTCATAATGACCACCCAGTACCCAGTCTGGAATTTCAATCTTACGTAAATCCACGGCGATACGAGACACATCACCGAGCCAGAATTCGCCGTAACCTGGCGCACCATCTGGATAAACAATGGTCATGTCGACCAAAGCATCAATTTTATCGCCGAGAATATTCAGTGCTAAAGCCAGACCACCAGCTTTAGGTTTAAGCAGGTTTTGATAAGGGGATTGCTGTGCAGCATGTTTTTCAGGGGTAAAGCGAGTCCCTTCTAAATAATTCAGTAAGGTAAACGGTTGACTGAGTAACTGTTCACAGGCTTTACGAGCTTCCAGCATATCACGCGATTTGAGTTCCGGATTCTTTGCGATTTGCTCTTTGGTATGGCGTTTCATCATCGGGAAGCCGAGGATTTTGAATGCCTGCCCGACAAATGGAATAAAAATGAGCTCCCATTTGGTAAAGAAGCGGGTCAGCGGCATACGGGTTAGGCCAAAATACTGATTGACCGTGGTATCGACCCAGCTTTGATGGTTGCAGATCATCATATATCGGCCCTGCAAATTCAGATCAAGGCTTTCATCAATGCTGATATCCCAGTGTAGATCTGGCAATACATTGTCAATTAACCAGTTATTTACCCCGAGCCAGCTGTTGGTGATCTGAATATTGGTTTCGTCTACTTTTGATGATTTTTTAAATAATTTGGTTAAACCTAATGCCAGGACAGGAGGACCATGAAAAAATGTACTGCCTGTAATCACTGAACTAACGGTTAATCCTTTACTGACTTTTTGCAATAAGGACGCTTTTTTATTGGCGTTAGACATAAATCGAGCCTTGAGTGCAGAGGTTTGAAAAATGAGATGTTCCAACTATAAACAACAGATGTTGAAATACAACTGTATATTTTCAGATGTTGACAATTTTTATATATTTAAACGGCATAATGCTACTTTTTCCGATTAAATACCGGTTTTCCCAGATTGAGATCAGAAAAGGTATCCATGTGATGAGTGTCACATAAAAAAAATATTGTGTGAAAAGTATAAACATGAAGAAATTGTGATGCTTTATTCAAGTAAAATGCATCAAAATATTACAAAAATACAAATAAAGTGTTTATTATTAACAAAATATCAATGGTCTAGGGCCGTTTTCTCATTCATTATTTGTCCAGACAACAAAATACATAGACAGGAGCTACGCAATGCGTGCATTAGTAATTTCAACACTCGTAGGGGCTGGATTGGTACTTTCTGGTTGCCAAACGACTGGTAATAACATCGGTGGCGTAGAATATGACAAATCTGCTTTAGGTGCATTAATTGGTGCAGCAGCAGGTTATGGCGTATCTAAAGGTAACGCAAATACAAGTAAACAAAACAACCGTGCTGCGGCAATCGGTGCTGTGCTTGGTGCTGCTGGTGGTTTATATCTCGACAATAAAGAGAAAAAATTACGTGAGCAAATGGCTGGTACTGGCGTAGAAGTAGGCCGTAACCCAGATGGTTCTGTTCAGTTAATCATGCCGGGTAGCATTACTTTTGATACCAACAAATCAAACATCAAACCTAACTTCTACAGCACTTTAAACAAAGTAGCGCAAACTTTAGGTGAAGATAACAAGAGTGCGATCTTGGTAACGGGTTATACAGATAATACCGGTAATGATTCAATCAACATCCCATTATCTCAAGCACGTGCGCAATCAGTGAAGAACTACTTAGCTGGTCAAGGCGTATCTTCTAGCCGTATCGATGCACAAGGTTATGGTTCTTCTAACCCGATCGCTTCAAACGCGACTGCTGCTGGTAAAGAGCAAAACCGTCGTGTAGAAATCAGCATTTATGCAAAACAGTAATTTTTACTGATTTCTAAAAAACCACCTTCGGGTGGTTTTTTTATTGTCTATCCAGTCAGGCGACAAGCCGTGGCGCAGCATTTGTACAAGGCATCATAATTTATACATATCCCTGGATTTACTATTGGGTTTCTAAAACATAGATGTCTATAATTGTGCTCGAAAAATCAGGCTCGGAAACGAGAGAGGAATAACCAATGTCATCTGCCAGTCAACTTAATGACAAGCAACTTGAAGCCATGAAATATGTTCAGGGGCCTTTGTTGGTACTCGCAGGTGCAGGTTCGGGTAAAACATCGGTGATTACCCGAAAAGTGGCTTTCCTGGTACAGCAATGTGGCATTCCAGCCTACCGTATTACCGCAATGACCTTTACCAATAAGGCCGCACGTGAAATGAAGGAGCGTGTCGGTAAATTACTGTCACGTGAAGAAGCAAAAGGACTTTCGGTTTCGACCTTCCATACCTTTGGTTTGAATTTACTTCGTCTTGAATTAAAACACTTACCGCTTAAAAACAACTTTTCTATCTTAGATGCGGACGACTGTAAGCGAATCCTGATGGATTTGATGCAGCGTGACAACTTGTCAGGGGCAGAGAGTAAAGAACTGCTGGCCAAGGCAATGAAGAAAATTTCGGACTGGAAAAACGACCTGATCGTTCCAGAACAAGCCCATTCAACCTGTGAAACGGTTGAAGACGTCCAGTTTGCCCATCTTTATCAGCTGTATGAGCGTAACTTGCGTGCCTATAACGCGGTAGACTTTGATGACCTGATTGTCATGCCGACACGTTTGCTTCAGGAAAATGCTGAAGTACGGGATAAATGGCAAAACCGTGTTCGCTATTTGCTGGTCGATGAATATCAGGATACCAACACTGCGCAATATACTCTGGTCAAGCTATTGGTTGGGGTGATGGGGCAGTTTACTGCCGTAGGGGATGATGACCAGTCGATTTATGCATGGCGTGGTGCCAAGCCTGAAAATATGGCGTTATTGAAAGAAGACTTCCATAATCTCAAAGTGATTAAGCTTGAGCAGAACTATCGTTCGACCAGCCGTATTTTAAAAGCGGCCAATGCCGTGATTGAGAATAATCCGCATATTTTCGACAAGAAATTGTGGAGTGATAAGGGGCATGGCGAAAGCATTCGCGTGATTACCTGCCTAAATGACGATGATGAAGCAGAACGCGTGGTGAAAGACCTGATCACGCACAAGTTGATGAACGGTAAAAACTGGAAAGATTATGCGATCTTGTATCGTGGTAACTTCCAGGCTCGCGTGATTGAAACCCAACTGCGCCAGATGCAGATTCCTTATAAATTGTCGGGTGGTCAGTCCTTCTTCGCGCGTGCCGAGATTAAGGATGTGATGAGCTATCTACGTCTTATCATTAACCCTGAAGATGACAGTGCATTCTTGCGTATTATTAATACGCCAAAACGTGCCATTGGTCCGGTGACTTTGGAAAAACTCGGTTTATTTGCCCAGGAAAATACCTTGTCTTTGCTTACGGCATCGTCTGATCAGCGCCTAAGCATGGTGTTGCCGAAGAAAGCGGCCACTCAATTGCATGAGTTTGCAGATTTTATCGCGACATTTACCCGCGAGTTACTTGATGATGATGAGCCGATGCCAAAGGTTCGTCAAATGATCAATGAAGCGGGCTATATCGATTATATCCGCGAACAGGCCGCAACGCCTGCTCAGGAAAAAACCAAGCTCGACAGTATCGAAAGTTTGTATAGCAGTATTCAAAATCTGTTGAATCGAACCGATGATGTCGATGAGAAAAATATTGAAAGTGTAATTCGTAAACTGGTATTGCTGGATATGCTCGAGCAGCAACAGGAAGAAGAAGACACCGATAAGGTGAACTTGTTGACGTTGCATGCGGCAAAAGGTCTGGAGTTCCCTTATGTGTATATGATCGGTCTGGAAGAAGAACTGTTACCGCATAAGAACTCGATTGCATCGGAAACCATCGAAGAAGAACGCCGTTTGATGTATGTGGGCATTACCCGTGCGCGTCAGGGCTTAACTTTGACACTGGCTGAACAGCGTAAGAACGGTGGACAAATGCGTCAGATGACCCCAAGTCGTTTCCTGGACGAAATGCCGCAAGACGATCTGGAATGGCATGGCCGTAAAAAGAAACTGGCACCGAATGTCGATCCAAAAGAGCAGGCGCAGCAGTATCTTGCTAATTTAAAAGCATTGTTGAAACGATAAAAGTTTGTAAGTAGGAAGTTGTAATGAAAGTCCAAGTTAAAGTATTAGATGCGCGTTTAGGTCAAGAGTGGGCTTTGCCTTCTTATGCCACCACAGGTTCGGCAGGTTTAGATTTACGTGCATGTTTAGATGCAGCGATTGATATTGCACCAGGTGAAACGGTTCTGGTGAAAACCGGTTTGGCGATTTATATCGAAGATCCAAACTTTGCAGGTTTGATTTTGCCGCGTTCAGGTCTAGGCCATAAACACGGAATCGTTTTAGGTAACCTGATCGGTTTGATTGATTCGGATTATCAAGGCGAATTGATGGTCTCGGTCTGGAACCGTGGTCAAAACACCTTCCGTTTAGAGCCGGGTGAGCGTTTGGCACAATATGTGCTGGTACCTGTGGTACAAGCCGAGTTTGAACAAGTCAGTGAATTTGTGGCTACCGAGCGTGGTGCGGGTGGTTTTGGACATACCGGCCAACAATAAGTTTCCGGTAAATATCACTTAAAATGCAATGTTTTACTGGAAAACGTTGCATTTTTCATATTGATTGTTTGTTTAAAGTATATTACAAAGCAACTGATTAATTATTTTAATTTTTCTGAACAAGGGTTAGTTAATTACTTAATAATTTCGCCATCTTGCATAATCAGAATGATTATAAAAATAGGGGCTTGCTGTGAATATACAACAAACTTTTCCTTTGAATATTTTCCGTGCCTACGATATTCGCGGAAAACTTTCAAATCTCACGCCAAATATTATTTGTTCAATTGCGCATGCCCTGGCGTTACACTATAAAAATGCTGGACAGCATCAGGTTGTGGTTGGATATGATGCGCGATTAAGTAGTCCTCATTATGCTGAAATTATTCAGCACGTCCTTCAGCAACAGGGTTTGCAAGTCACCAATATCGGTTGCTGCTCATCGCCAATGATGTATTACATTGCCCGGGATTTTGGTGGAAATGGCATTATGGTCACCGCCAGTCATAATCCAAAGTCCGATAACGGCATTAAATGGATTGTGAAAGGGGAGCCTCCGAGTCCAGAGATGATTCAATCCGTTGGACAGCTTGCCCAGATTTCCCAACCAGCCGCAAATGAAAATTTCTCCGCCGATATTCGCCCGCATCAGATCATTTCTCAATATTGTTTACCTTACCAACAGTCTTTAATTGATGATATTGATCTGGCACGTCCCTTAAAAGTGGCTTTGGATGGTTTACATGGCTCGGCAGGCCGTTGTGCAAAACAAGTGCTGGAAAAGTTAGGCTGTGAGGTGATCGCATTACGTTGCGAAGCCAATGGACATTTCCCTGATCATGCACCCGATCCTTCCCATGCCGAGCATTTAAAGCAGTTACAGGCTGTGATCCTGTCAGAGCAGGCGGAACTGGGTATTGCCCTGGATGGAGATGGGGATCGGGTCGTATTGCTGGATGAGCAGGCAAATATTATTAGCCCTGACCGGTTGTTGTCCCTATTTGCACAAATCTGTTTACAGCAGCATCCGCAAAAAGAAATTGTATTTGATGTGAAATGCTCGCGTATGGTGGCGGATACGGTTCAGCAACTGGCAGGTCAGGCTAAAATGATCCGTACTGGCAGCAGCTTCTTACGGGCCTATTTATCTCAATCCAAAGGTGCGGCCGTTTTTGGCGGAGAATATGCTGGCCATTATGTCTTTAACGACGGACGCGGTTATGGCTATGATGACGGCCTCTATGCGGCTCTGCGGGTGATGGAATATCTGACCCAATCCACCGCAAAAAGCTTGTCTGAATTACTGAGTATTTATCCTGAACGTTACTGTACAGAAGATACCTATATCAGTACCCATGATGCCAATCCGCAACAGGTTTTAAATGAAATAGAGATTTTAAGTCACCATTTAGGCGCACGTTTAAGTAAAATAGATGGGGTAAGACTTGATTTTGACGATGGTTTTGGCATTATTCGAGCATCAAATACGGGTGAATATTTTACCGTCCGCTTCGATGCAGACACTCCGGACCGGTTAATCGATATTCGCCAGAAGTTTGTTTCCATGTTGCAAGATCATTATCCACAGATTGCACAAGAACTCGCACAGGCTTAATAAGGAGAGACGCATGCCACATGAACATATCGGCATTGATAAAGCAAAAATTTTGATTGAAGCTTTGCCGTATATCCAACGATTTGCAGGAAAAACGTTGGTTGTAAAATATGGTGGTAATGCGATGACTGATCCTGAACTGGAAAGTTCATTTGCCCGTGATATCGTATTATTAAAAACAGTCGGTTTAAACCCGATCGTTGTACATGGTGGCGGTCCACAAGTGGATTCATTATTAAAACGTCTCGGGCAGGAATCTGACCGTATTGATGGCATGCGCGTAACCGATGAAGCAACCATGGAAGTGGTTGAGATGGTATTGGGCGGTAGTGTCAACAAATCGATTGTGAATCTGATTAACAAACATGGCGGTCGTGCCATTGGTTTAACCGGTAAAGATGGTAATCTATTGCGTGCGCGTAAGTTATTGATGGAAAAGCAGGAAGCGGATGGTTCCGTTTCGCAAATTGACCTGGGCATGGTGGGTGAAGTCACAGGTGTAAAAACCGACGTCCTTGAAATGTTTACCCAAAGTGATTTTATTCCTGTGATTGCACCGCTAGGTGTCGATGAAGAAGGCAATACCTATAATATTAATGCAGACCTTGTAGCTGGAAAGGTTGCAGAAGCCTTAGGTGCAGAAAAACTGATTTTATTGACCAATATCAGTGGCGTACTGGATGAAAATAAGAACCTGTTGACAGGTTTGACCACGCAAGAAGTTGATCGTCTGATTGAAACCGGTGTGATTTACGGTGGCATGATTCCAAAAGTGGGTTGTGCACTCGATGCGGTAAAAGGTGGTGTAGTAAGTGCGCATATCGTTGATGGACGCGTACCGCATGCAAGTTTGTTGGAAATCTTTACCGATCATGGGGTAGGAACTTTAATTACCAATCGGGTGAAGCATTAATTCTGTCGATTAAAAAATTGAGGCCTGAATAGGGCCTCTTTTTTTTCGTCATGTGTTGTTCATGTTTTAGTCATCTCAATGTCATTTACGCGCTTTAAGGTAAAGCTAGTCATAAGGAGCTTTCATTATGCTAGAAAAATTAAATCAATATCGTCAGACATTGACTTTACCTTTACGCCACAAACCAGCTCAAAACCAGTTCCGTTTTGAATGGGTGGATAATTTAAAAGAATTACAAGATGTACAACGTTTTAGAGCGACGCAATTTAGCCATCAGTTTGGCATGTCTTTTGAAGACGGTTTAGATCAGGACCTGTATGATTTTGGCTGTGAACATGCTGTTTTACGTGAGAAGTGGACAGGTGAAATTGTTGCCTATACCCGCTTGAAATTATTTCAAGGCCATGAAATCGGGCAGAGCTACAGCGCGCAAGAATTCGAAATTGTTCCACATTTATCACATTTACCGAGTGTTTTAGAAATTGGTCGAACCTGTGTTCACCCTCAATTTCGTTCTGGTAAAGCACTCTCCATGCTATGGTTGAATCTGGTGCCTAAAGTATTATGGTCAATGCGTGCCAAATATTTAATGGGCTGTGTCAGTATTCATTTAGATGATAATCTGGCCCGTGCTTATTATACCCATCGCCAGATTCAGCAACTGGGTGAGCATCAAAGTATTGATATCCGTTCAAAGCGTATATTTGAACCAGAACGTCCTGACTATAGTTTTCCGCAGGATGAGCGCATGCCAAAACTATTCCAGACCTATTTGGGCATGCAGTCGAAACTTTCAAAACAGGCATTTTATGATGAAGACTTTAAGTGTCTGGATTATTTTGTGTTTCTGGAAGTGAACAAGATTGCCATGTCTTTTGTCATGAACAAAATGGTGCAACGCTAGTGCTTTATCATTCTTAATCTAATAGTGAGCACATATTCAGATTTACAAGCGATCTCAACCTCATGCACAATAGGCATAGATGTTAGATAGTTAAAAGATATGTGCCAGCTATTAGGAATGAATTGTGCTACCCCGACAGATATTACCTTTTCGTTTCGTGGGTTTTCCCAACGAGCAGGGGTCACGTCTGATCATTGTGATGGCTTTGGTATTGCTTTCTTTGAAGATAAGGCTTGTCGCCTATTTGTCGATAACCAGTCAGCAGTCGAATCTCCGATTGCCGATCTAATTCGTAACTATCCGATCAAGTCTCGTAATGTCATTGCGCATATCCGTAAAGCGACCCAAGGCAAAATCAACTTAGAAAATTCACATCCTTTCTTGCGAGAGTTGTGGGGCCGACACTGGATTTTTGCCCATAATGGCGATTTACATGACTTTAAACCTGAATTAAGCGGTCGTTTCGAGCCGGTTGGCAATACTGATAGTGAGCTGGCATTTTGCTATTTACTCGATCAGATGGTTGAGGCATTTGGCTATACCGAGCCAAGTTTAGAAGAAATTTTTTCATTATTGCAGCGCATTTCTCCACAAATTGCCGAGCATGGAACTTTCAATTTCTGCTTGTCCAATGGCAAGGCGCTGTATAGCTATGCCACCACCAAATTGCACTGGCTGGTACGCGAATACCCTTTCCAGCATGCACACTTAATTGATCTCGATGTTGAAGTTGATTTTAGTCAGGTCACGACGCCTGACGATCGTGTGGCAGTGATTACCACAGAACCTTTAACGCATAACGAAGCGTGGACTGCCTACCAGCCTGGGGAAATGATCTTATTCCAGTGTGGCAAACCGATTTTGCATGCTTTAACCCGAGTCGAGCGTTTAATCCGCGAGGCAGAAAATCCAGCATTAAAACGAATCACCAAAGCAGACCAATATTAATATCGAAGATATAACCAGAATATATGTTTTAACTGTTTTTATTAAAAAAAATTAGTACTCATTTTTCTGGTTATATCAATAAAATTAGATAGATAGTTTTTCTTACTGGTTAAAAAATACTTGAGTGTTTTGATCGGTAAAAATATTAAATTAAATATAAAACAATAGTTTATTATGTTTTGTTAATAAAAAATGCAAACCTGACAAAAATGCTGCGTTTTTATTTAAATACTTTACCGATATTATATCCGTATTCAATAAATCAAATATGGTTTGGGGTTCGATATGGGTATGAAATGGTCTGTCGAATATAATACAGGAATCGAGGTGATCGATGATCAACATCGTCGTATTCTAGATTATATTAATGAAATTGATGAATTAAAAGAAGACGATGATCGTGCAAAGTTAAAGGGGATTCTGGATAATATTATTGATTATACCCAGTCTCATTTTACCTTTGAAGAAAGCTTGCAGGAAGAAGCAAATTATAAATATCGTGTGCCGCATAAACGGGTACATGACTTATTTATCAAAAAGATAGAGACTTATCGTCAGCGTTTTGAATTGGGGCAGGAAATTGATAGTGAGCTACATGAAGCACTATCAAAGTGGTTGATTAATCATATTCGTCATGATGATGCCGATTATGTCGGTGCCGTCAAAGAAAATATGATTGGTATTATTAAAGAAAATGAAAAGAAAAAAGGGAAGAACTGGTTTTCTCGATTCTTCTCATAATAATAAGATAATAAAAAAAGATCCCTTGTTATAAAAAATAATAAGGTTGGTATGAGTGATATACAGGGGGTCGAATGAATAAAATAATAACTGGTGCGCAGCAAATCATCTTGACGAGGTGATTTGCTTTTTTCTTTTGCGATCTTTTGTTTTGATTTTCAAGCGTGAGAAAGGCAAAATAGATTGAATATTTCATTGCAAACACCATAAAGCGCAATGAGTTCAAAGATTTTTCAAGGAATGCATTATGCAGGACACAACTCTGTCACGCTGGTTTGCCCCAGTGATGGCGTTTTGCCTATCTTTTGTCATGATTACCACATTGGCACCGACGGTGGGTATCCAGATTGATCGTCAATTCGATTTCTGGTTGCTATGGTTAGGGACCATGATTTTATTGGCACTGCCAATCGGCTATCTTGAAATCGCTTTAGCAAAGCGTTCACAAACCACTGCATTGCAAGCCCTTTCAAGCCTGACCCGTGATGCCGATGCTTCACCAAAATGGCGTCTGGTTGGCTGGTTAGCAGTTGTTTTCGTCCCGTTTTTTGCAGGTAGCGTATTAAGCACTGCAAGCCATGTGGTGAATGCGCAACTGGCATCTAATATTTCGAGTCAGATCCTGTTCGCGATTCTTGCGCTTGTGGCATTTGCACTTTCTTTTATTCCTCGTCAATTCCTGATTGCTTTGACCACTATTGGTGTGGTTGCTGCGTTCGTTCTCGCTAATGTGATGGGCACCCAGTTACAGGCTTGGCACTGGACAGGTGTGGAGTTTAGCGAGTGGGGCAATGCGACCGTGCTTGCCTTGGTCGCAAGTGGTTTAGGTTTGGGCTTATATTGGCAGAGTAGTCTGGCGATAGTGAAAAAGCAGGAAGCTGCAACCACTTCAGTGTTGCCGATCTGGATAGCTCAACTGCTTGCCGTGATTGCATTTGGTTTCTTCTCGATTCAGGCTCAGTTGCCTGCGTTAGCCTGGGGTTTTGCTGCCCTGATGTCGGCTGCCTTATTAATCCAGTTTGCAAAAGAGCAACTGGCGCAGCGCCAGCTGGCGGTTGTAGTGCAATGGGCAATTTTACTTGCAGCCGTTGCGGTATGGGCAGTGCCTCAAGTTGAGCAAGTTTTTAATACTGTATTGATGCTATGGGGGCTGGTCATTTGCCTGATCTATGCCTTGTTTGCGGGCTGGATCATGAAGATCAGTCATCTGCGTAAAGCCATGGGCTTTAGCAATGAGCTGTTCTATAACCTCTGGCGTATTGCGATCCGTATTGTGTTACCCCTTTCAATTGTGGCCGCGATTATTGCAGTGATCGGGCAAGTGATCTAAATGGAACCGATTAAACAAGTCTGGGTGGCTTACACCACACCTGAGCAGCAGTTCCATCTTAAGGTTGCATTTAGTGAGGGAATGACGGCTCAGCAGGCGATTGATGCCAGTGGCTTAGCCGAGCAGGTGTGCCTGCCAGAAGTTTTACATTTGGGAATTTTTGGTAGCAAGATTGAAGCTGAGACTGTGCTACAGGCTGGGGACCGGGGCGAGATCTATCGCCCCTTAACCATTAATCCTAAAGATATCCGTCGGAAACGGGCAGAAAAGAATCCGGTTGGACGATTTATCAAGGGTAATCGCTTTAGACCATCAAGCTCATAAAGAAAACCCCTCACGATTCTCTCGATGAGGGGTTTCTTTTTACGGCAAAGCCGTTATAGTGGGGGCGCAGTCAAAATCGCTTCTTTTGATGCCGGTAAACCAGGTTGTGATTCTGGAATCGTATCCAAGCCTTCCAGACGTTCGACATTACCATTCGCATCAAAATAAACTTTCAAATGCTGGCCGTGTGCCGCAGGTATTTTTGCTTTTTTCGCATAGGTACCCGGGATGTAGTTGTAGATGTAGTCCCAACGTTGTGGATTCAGTGGATCTGTCACTGTTGGACTACCCAGCAAGAAACGGACTTGCTGAAAGCTCATGCCCACTTGTACTTGAGATGCTTGTGCTTTGGTTAATGGTGTTCCCTGTGGAATATCGACTTTATAAACACCAAAGACTGAACAACCGCTAAGTACTGAAGTGACGAACAACGCCAGCATGATTTTTTGCATTTTGCTACACTATCCTGATAAATGATGATGCATTTGGTTCAAGGATAGATCATACTGCATCTAAACTCTATTGCCTATTCCAACTTAAGATTTGTTGAGAGACCTTTTTTTATGCCGATTTCCAATCAAGACTTACGCAAAGCTGGACTTAAAGTTACCCTTCCTCGTATTAAGATTTTGGAATTATTAGAAAATTCAAAACAACATCATTTAAGTGCTGAAGATATTTATAAAACTTTGCTTGAGCAAGGTGAAGATGTAGGTCTAGCAACGGTTTACCGTGTGTTAACACAATTCGAAGCTGCCGGTATCATTCAGCGTCACCATTTTGAAAACAACCATTCTGTTTTTGAAATCATGCAGGAAGATCATCATGATCACCTCGTATGCTTGAACTGTAACAAAGTTGTTGAATTTACAAATGATATTATCGAGCAAGAGCAACATGCGGTTGCCGATAAGCATCAATTTGCCTTAACGGGCCATTCTTTAAACCTTTACGGCTATTGCAGTGATGCAGAATGCCAAGAGGCTTATCGTAAAAAATAAGCTGAGTTGAGTTAACATTTTTAAAGTTCACGAAAATTGAACAAATAAAAAGGGAAGGTTACAAAAACCTTCCCTTTTTTTAATGGCTTAGTTTGAACTATTGCCCATCGAAGGTAATGTTACGGCTGGCACTCAATAACTGGTCTGCGCCTTCTTCGGAAAGTTTGATGGTGAGACGCAAGTCGTTTGGCGAATCGGCATGCTTTAAGGCATCTTTATAGGTGATCTGACCTGCCTTATAAAGGTCGAATAGGGCTTGGTCAAAGGTCTGCATACCCAACTCACGTGAACGCTTCATCAGATCTTTGATCTCGTGAATTTCACCCTTACGGATATAGTCGGCCAGAAGCGGGGTATTAATCAGAATCTCAATCGCAGCACGACGTGAATTACCATCAGGTGTCGGAATTAGCTGCTGCGCCACTAACGCTTTTAAGTTCAGCGACAAGTCCATATACAGTTGGCTGTGACGATCAGCTTCAAAGAAGTGAATAATACGATCCAATGCCTGGTTGGCATTGTTGGCGTGCAGGGTCGCGAGTACCAAGTGTCCTGTTTCTGCGAAGGCAATCGCGTAGTCCATGGTTTCACGCGAACGGATCTCACCAATCAGGATCACATCCGGTGCCTGACGCAGCGTATTTTTCAATGCCACTTCAAATGAATCGGTATCAATGCCGACTTCGCGTTGCGTCACAATGCAACCTGCATGTTGGTGTACGAATTCGATCGGGTCTTCAATGGTAATAATATGGCCTTTGGAATTCTGGTTACGGAAACCGATCATCGAAGCAAGGGAAGTCGACTTACCAGTACCCGTTGCACCAACAAAAATGATGATGCCGCGTTTGGTCATTGCCAGTTCTTTTAGCACTTCTGGCAGTTTCAGGTCATCCATGGTGGGGATGTGGGTCTCGATCTTACGCAGAACCATGCCCGGCATATCACGTTGCTGAAAAGCACTGACACGGAAACGGGCCGTTTTTTCGCGATTCATGATCGCGAAGTTACATTCACGGGTATCGGCAAATTCTTTACGCTGTTTGTCCGTCATGATGGACTGTACCAGTTGACCGACGATTTCCCCAGACAGCTTGGTTTTTGAAACAGGCACAATCTGCCCGTTAATTTTCATTGAAGGTTCAACATCCGCCGTGACAAATAAGTCTGAGGCATTCTGCTGAATCATCAAATTGAGTAAATCATTAAAGTCCATGATATTTCTCTAATCCATTTATTTTTATAGGAATGACTCGGGTTGTTTCGCCACGGTACGTGCCGTTTGCGGACTGATTAAACCTTTAGATACCAATGTTTTCAAACTTTGATCCAAGGTGGTCATACCGTAGTTGGCACCTGTCTGGATCGCTGAGTACATTTGCGCGACTTTGTTTTCACGGACAAGGTTACGGATCGCCGGAATCCCGATCATGATTTCATGTGCAGCCACACGGCCACCGCCGTTCTTTTTCAATAAGGTTTGTGAAATCACCGCTTGTAAAGATTCAGACAACATGGCACGCACCATATCTTTTTCTTCAGCAGGGAATACGTCGATGACACGGTCAATGGTTTTTGCGGCAGAGGTGGTATGCAGGGTACCAAACACCAGGTGACCGGTTTCCGCAGCGGTCAATGCCAGACGAATGGTTTCCAGGTCACGCATCTCACCGACCAGAATAATATCTGGATCTTCACGTAGGGCAGAACGCAGTGCGGCATTAAAGCCATGTGTATCACGGTGCACTTCACGCTGGTTGATCAGGCATTTCTTCGACTGGTGTACAAATTCGATTGGATCTTCTACCGTGAGGATATGGTCATAACGGTTTTCATTAATATAGTCGATCATTGCTGCAAGAGTGGTTGACTTACCTGAACCTGTCGGGCCTGTCACCAACACAATCCCACGTGGATAATCACAGATTTCCTTGAAAATTGTACCGAGGCCTAAATCTTCCATCGTCAGCACTTTAGAAGGAATGGTACGGAACACGGCACCAGCGCCACGATTCTGGTTGAAGGCATTGACACGGAAACGGGCAATATTCGGTACTTCAAATGAAAAGTCAGTTTCTAGGTCTTCTTCAAAATCACGACGTTGTTTATCATTCATAATGTCGTACACTAGACGGTGTACATCTTTATGTTCCAGTGCTGGCAAGTTGATACGACGGACTTCACCATCTACGCGAATCATCGGAGGCATACCGGCTGACAGGTGTAAATCTGACGCACCGTTTTTAACCGAAAAGGCGAGTAATTCTGTAATATCCATAATTTCCCCGAAACAAACTCAAAAAGTCTCATTATTTTGTAGAATAATATAAGGCTTTCATTCCGGCTTACCAACACCTTAAAGAATGGGAAAGCAAAAAAACATTTCGTAAATGAGAACTGTGTCAATGAATCAATCGCAACAATCCCGCCAAACTGTTTTAAATCAAATAGAACACGCCTGTCAGCAAGTTCAGCGGGATCCTGCGACTGTGCAATTGTTAGCCGTTTCAAAGACTCATCCTGCATCAAGCTTACGAGACATGTACGCAGTGGGACAGCGTTGTTTTGGTGAAAATTATCTACAGGAAGCGTTGGAAAAAATTGAAGAGCTCAAAGATCTAGAGATTGAGTGGCATTTTATTGGTCATGTACAGCGCAATAAAACCAAGCATCTGGCTGAGAAATTTGACTGGGTGCATGGGGTTGATCGTTTGATTATTGCCGAGCGTTTATCTGGCCAGCGTCAGGAATCGCAAGCGCCGTTAAATATTTGTCTACAAGTGAATATTGATGGACAAGATTCAAAAGATGGTTGCCAGCCAGAACAAGTGGCTGAACTGGTTCAGCACATCAGCCAGCTTCCGAATATCCGTTTACGTGGCTTGATGGTGATTCCTGCGCCTGACAATCATGCGGCATTTGCACAGGCTAAAGCACTATTTGATCAGGTGAAATCTCAACATGCGCAGCCACAAGATTGGGATACCTTGAGTATGGGCATGTCGGCTGATCTGGAAGCAGCGATTGCAGCGGGTTCAACCATGGTCAGAGTTGGGACAGCATTGTTTGGGGCAAGGGATTATTCAGCAAAAGCCTAAAGAACTGTTGTTGTGAGTTTTGACTTACACGTACTGGTCTCTTTAGCGACTATAGATAGTGGTCTTTTTAATTTAATATGGCTTTATCAGGAACAGGATGTTTCGTATAAGAACAATAATGAGTATTGAATGGAATCAGGTACGACAGGAGTTATACCTTTGCAGAATCTAAAAAAGTCTCGACAGGATGTCGGGGCTTTTTAGTTTTAATTAAAGTTTTTATTCAATTCAAATGGTTTTTAAAAGATCGATCAGGATTGTATAGTGGTGTAGCGTTGCATCAGCGATTAATGACCTTATTGATGGATCCGGATGAAAGAAAATGGTTTTCATCCCGACAGCCTTTGCACCTTGTATGTCTGCTAGTTCATTATCACCGACAAAGATACAATTTTGCGGATAAACACCAAGTTCTTTACAGCATAAGAGAAAAATTGCGGGATCGGGTTTTCTAAGTCTAACGGCCTCAGAAACAATAATGCTTGAAAAGAACTCCGTTAGACCTAGGGCATAAAAATTATGTTCTTGAAAGGGTGTTCTACCATTAGAAATTAATCCAATCAGATAACCTTGTTCTCTCAGTTCAATAATCGTGCTTTCTACACTCTTAAAGCAACATGAAAATTTATTAAAATCATTAATATAGCTTGCTAAAAGCCTATCATGTGTAACATGATCAATTGAAAACTCATGAATGAGTTGTTCATAAACGCTATCTTTCCAAATTTTTCCATTATCATCTAGTTCCAGAAAACGCTGAATGAAGAACTCCTTTTTCATAGTAGAAACTAATTGGAAAAAATTGATCTGCCAATTTAAGAATTTTATTAAGGAGGCTGTTCTATCCAGTATGGTTTGATCAAGGTCAAAGATAACGGCTTTCTTAGGAATCATTAGATCTCAGTATTGTGATTATTCAATCATCATAAAATGCTTTAACCCACAATTTCAATCCGACTCGAACCTGAGCCAACCGGTTGAACCTGAATCTGTACAGGAATCCGTTCATGCATTTCCTGAATATGCGAAATTAAGATTACTTTACGACCTTGGCTTTGCAATTGATCCAGCGCATTCATCACCATGTGTAATGACGACGCATCCAGTGTCCCAAAACCTTCATCAATAAACAGTGATTCGATTTTCATCGAACCCGAGGCCATATTGGCAATCGCCAAGGAAATCGCCAGGGCGGTGAGGAAGGATTCTCCACCAGAGAGCGAAGCCACCGAACGGGTTTCTCCATCCATATCATGGTCGATAATCGCCAGGCTGAGCGAGTTTTCCAGACGCTTTAAGGTGTAACGCTGTGACAGCATTGCCAATTGCTGATTGGCATATTCCAGCAAAATATCCAGATTATACTGTTGGGCCAAATCACGGAAATCTTTGCCCTTAGAATCGCCAATCAGGCTCGAAATCTTATTCCAGCGGTGCTCCTGTTGCTGAATTTGCTGGATCTGCTCGGCAAACTGTTTTTGCTTGGCAAGATTTTGCTGATGCAGTTCCAGTTGAACTTTATATTGATCGCGTTGTTCAAGCTGCTGTTGCAGTTTGTCCTGATTTAACTGAATCAGCTCAGACAGCTGTTCCTGCTGGATCTCGGGCTGCTGTTGTTGATGCTCGTTTAATTGCTGTTGTGCAGTTTTGAGCGCATAGGCAGCTTCGCTGAGAACACGCTCTGCATTTTGCAGCGTTAAGCGAATCTGCTGTTCCTGTGTCGACGAAATGGCCAGTAACTGACTTAACTGTTGTTCCTCAAACTGGGTGTGCTGCGTCAGCCATGCACTAATTTCATTTTTACATTGAGTCAATGCCTGTTGATTGTGCTGATGCTGGGCTTTGAGCTGTTCCAGTTCATTCTTATGTTGCTCAAAGTTTTGTCGCGCCAGTTCGAAATTCTGTTTAAGTTGCTGGTATTGATGCTGCACCTGCTGTCGTTGCTGATCATGCTGATGCAACCATTCATTGGCTTTGAGTTCAGTTGAACCGGCCATGGCCAGAATGAGTTGATTGGCAGCCTCACTATTTTGTTGACCCTTTTTTGCAATGTCCTGCAATTGCTGAGTCAGTTCAGCATGTTGGGTATTCAAGCCATTCAGATTTGATATGAATAAATTGAGTTGTTGAGTGCTGTGCTGTTGTTGTTTGCTGAGTCCATCCGCATGATCAAGCTGTTGCAGGCGTTGTTTTAAACGCTGCACAATTTGTTGTGAGTGGGCTAGCGGTTGTTCCAGCCAAAGTGTTTTCTCATTGATTTCCAGACAATCTACAATATGCTGAATCTGTTGTTGTAATTGCTGTACGTTTTCCAGTTGATAGGCCGTATTCTGGACAGCTTGGTTTAAATGAAGCTGCTGTTTGCTGGCCTGGCTGAACTGTTGTAATTCCTGCTCAAGCTGTTGTTTTGTCTGTGTAGATTGAGTGCTTAAGCCTTGCAGGTAAACTTCAAGTTCAGGTTGCGCAACATTCAAATCGAGTTGGATCTGGGTTTGAGCCAAATAGTGCTGTAATTCTTGCTGTTGCGTGTTTAGCTTGTTCTGGGCCTGTTGTAAGGCATTTTGCTGCTGCTTTTGCTCGGATTGCAGTTGGGTAAATTGCTGCTGTGTATGCTGCCATTGTTGAAAGCATTGCTGTTCTTGCTGTAAAGCCTGTTGTTCCTGCTGCTGTTGTAATGCAAATAAGGCCTTAGATACCTGACTTTCATCATCACGATAGGGATGCTCAGTACTGCCACAGACCAGACAGGCTTCACCTTGTTTCAGTTCAGCACGTAAATGTTCAACATTTTCTGCGTGTAATAGGCGTTGCTGTTGCAGAATATGTTGTAATTTTTCCCGTTCGTTTTTTGCGGCCTGAAATTCATTTTCCGCTTTTTGAGTATTTTGCTCAAGCTGTTGAGATTGGTGTTGCAGTGCGCTCAGGGTTTGTCTGAGTGCTGAGGCTTCATTTTTTAATTGAAAATAATGCTGTAATTTTTGCTGAATCACATCCAGTTGATTCAGTTGAGTCAACAATTGCTCTTTTTGTGCCTGTTTTTGTTCTAGTCTAGACTCAATCTGCTGCGTTGTACCAAACTGTGAGATTAATTGATCAAGTAAGTGTTTATCTTGCTCAAGTTTGGCCTGAGCCTGTTGAATATTCCCAAGGGTATTTTCAACTTTTTGATAATGCTGAATAAACTGTTCGAGCTGCTGTACATGGGCATGCAGACCCTTATCCAAAACCGAGAAGTGGCCACTGTGCTGTAATTGCTCAATACAGGTTGCCTGTTGTGTACTCAAATTCTGAATATGTTGCTCAAGCTGTTGCTGCTGTTGCAGTAGAGGCTGTTGCTGAGTTTCAACATGTGCCAGTCTGCTTTTGGTCTTTTTATAATCTTCTGCAATATAGTCCCGTTCCTGCACATATTTACGGACCTGATTCAACTCATCTTGATGTTGCAACTCAAAATTCTGAAACTGTTGTAGCGCCGTTTCTGCTTGTGTATAGCGGACTTTTTCCTGCTCAAACGCTGAGGTAAAGCGACTAAAATCTTGCTGTTTCTGCTGCAGTTGTGGTTCAAGTTGTTGCAGTGTTTTTTGGATTTGCTGCTGTTGAAAAGCAACAGGGCGAATCTCGGAAAAGATATCCAGTTGTTCGAGCAGTTGGCGATCTGTTGCCAATCCAGCATGGGCATTGAGTTGCGTCTCATGCTGCTGTTGTTTGAAGATAACTTCACTTTTAAGCTTTTGTTGCTGCTCAAACCACTGTTGTTGTTGTTTAAGCTGGTTTCGCTCGTTCTCAAGTTGCTGGACCTGTTGTTGGAGCTGTTGAAACTGAGCCTGTAATTCGGCAACTTCCTCATCGGAACGAATTTCGATATGGCCTAAAACATTTTCCAGCTGTTTGCGCTGATTGGTGATTTCTCGGGTCTTTTCAAAGGCCAGTTGTCCAATTTTGGCAAAGATACTGGAATTGGTCAGATACTCCAGCAATTCGCCCCGTTCGGTATCACGAGCTTTTAAAAATGCCGTGACCTCAGACTGCGCCAGTAAAACGGCACGAGTAAACTGTTCAAAACTGAGTTGGGTAATCTGCTGGATATGGCTTTCGACGGCTTTAGTCTTGTCTGCCACCACCACACCGTCGGTGAGACATTTAAGCGAGCGCTGCACACTTTGCAGTTTCCCACTGGCATTTTCACGGGCACGTTTGATTTCCCAACGCGCCTGATAATGTTTTTGGTCTTGTGCCACAAAACACAGTTCAGCAAAGCCATGTCCTGTACCGCGACGTAAAACGGTCAGGGGAGAGTTGGTCAGCAGTTCAGAACCATCCACATCCAGAAGCTTGCCATCACTTTCCTTAAGGCGGGGAATTTTATTAAACAGGGCCAGACACATGGCATCCAAAATGGTAGATTTACCAGCGCCAGTTTTGCCGACAACGGCGATCAGTCCCGCATTGGCCAAAGGGTCGCATTCAAAATCAATAAAGTGTTCGCCTGCAAGAGATGCCAGATTTTTTAGCCGAATCGATAAAATTTTCATGGCAAATCCTTAAGAACTTTGATCATCTTCAAGTTTTTTCTGTGCTTCATTCACCAGACTTAAGAAATCTTTGGTGACGTCATCATCGGCGTGATAGCCCTTTCTCTCCCATATCTGCTGGAATAATTTTTCTGGTGTTGGTGGCTCCAGGCTAATGCTTTGCTTGATTTCAGTATTATTTTCATTGGATAAATATTGTCTGGAAATACGTACCAGACGATAGCGATCCTTCGGCAAGGCATCTTCAAATTGCTGGCGCAAATTCGGCTGTGGGGGAATCGCGGTATGATATTCGATATCGACATATTCACGATGCTCGAGATTTTCGATGGGGCCACTCGGTAGGTTTTTAAGCTGCTGCATGACCGCTGTGAGTTCATCTTTAATTTTATGCAGTTGAATACTTCGCGGAATTGCCAATGCTTCAAAATTTAGCTTATTTTCTGGTTGGGTCGAATCAATGGTGACATCAAGCACTTGATGCTTATAGTTAATTTCACTAAATGACAGTGGAATTGGAGAGCCGCTATAACGAATATGTGGATGTTGTACCTTTTGCGGTTTATGCAAATGCCCCAGCGCTACATAATCAATGCTGTCATCGAACAGGCTGGTCGAAAGTGCTTCTTCATTGCCAATGATAATTGGGCGTTCAGAATCAGAAGTTTCCCCGCCTTGCATATGTGCATGCGACATCAGAATCAGCGCTTGATCCTCGGTTTTACGACGTTTGGCTTCTTCGATTAATTGTTGGTGTAGATAAGCAATGGCATTCTGGCTATGGGTGGTGTGTTCATTAAACCCCGTGATTTCGGCAGAACGCAAGAAGGGCAAGGCAATACACCACGCGACAATCTGTTTTTGCTCATCATAAATCGGCAGAATTAAACGTTCCAGATCCAGCGTTTTATCTTCCTTCCAGCGAATCACGCCAACCGTTTTGGCATTATATTTGGCCAATAAGGGTTCAACCTGTTCAATTCGGTAGCCTGAATCGTGATTGCCTGCAATCATGAGGGTTTGCATATGCGGTGCAAGTTCATGCGCATCGGCAAGGAATTGGTAGAGCTGTTTTTGTGCCTGAGAACTCGGATTGATGACATCAAAAATATCACCTGCAATCAGCAAGGCATGCGGCTGTTTCTGTTTGATTTGCTCAAGTAACCATGCCAGAAATTGTTCATGTTCATAATGGCGGGAATGATTATAAAAGAATTGCCCCAAATGCCAGTCAGAAGTATGAAAAAAACGCACAGTCATAAATGAATCTAAAAAATGGATTGAACCAGAATAAGGTAGCACGTATTTAAGCGGAAAGGAGAATCTTGCTGAGCAGAAAAGTAGTACATGATCGCGCTTGATCATTTTTAAACGTTGCTCTAGTTTGAAGATAAAGTCATGCAATAAAAAATGAGGCATCGAGATGAGCTTAGGTAAAGTAAGCCGTGAAGTGACGGATCAGATTATGTTGATTGGGCTGGACCGTGTGGAAAAACGGAATGCCTTTGATAGTCATATGATTCAGGATTTGTCACTGGCGTTAACTGAATATGAGCATGATCCTGAACTTCGTTGTGCGGTAATTTTTGCACATGGCGATCATTTTACAGCGGGCCTGGATCTGGTTGAGTTACAACCGAAGATATCTGAAGGCATCTTTAATTTTGCTGAACAACAAATTAACCCGTGGGGAACAGCGGGCCGGCATCGCAGCAAACCCGTGGTGGTGGCGGTACAGGGAATTTGTTATACCGCAGGAGTCGAGTTGAT
This sequence comes from Acinetobacter sp. 1000160, assembly GCF_000588715.1. Lineage (NCBI taxonomy): Bacteria > Pseudomonadati > Pseudomonadota > Gammaproteobacteria > Moraxellales > Moraxellaceae > Acinetobacter > Acinetobacter sp. 1000160. The sequence continues at coordinate 36,151 of NZ_JFWP02000003.1, forward strand.
GCTGAATGCCGATGTGGTCATTGCCAGCGAAAATACCGTCTTTGGTCAGCTTGAAGTGCTACGTGGCATCATGCCATTTGGTGGGGCAACGGTGCGCTTTGTGCAGGCTGCGGGATGGCAAAAAGCCATGCCATATTTGTTAACCGGCAAAACTTTTGATGCGAAAACGGCGGATCAGCTCAATCTGATTTCCGAGATTGTGGAAAATGGACAACAGTTGCAGCGAGCCATTGAAATTGCCAAAGAGATTTGCCTCTCCGCACCACTTGCGGTACAGGCTTTATTAGCTTCTGCAACCGATGCGCTAACTCAAGGGCAGACGGCGGCATTTGAAAAGATGAACAGTTATCTGATGCCATTGTTTGAATCACAGGATGCACAAGAGGGCGTCCGTGCCATGTTAGAAAAACGTCCGCCGCAGTTTAAGGGGCATTAATAATATTTTAAAATAATGGATCAGTGATTTGTTCGACTTGATGAGTTTCATGAAACCAAACATAGACAGATTCTGATAAAACATTGGAGTTGAAAAAATCAGGAAGAAAAATTAAATAATCGCCACAATCATTTTGAGCAAACGCAATTGCAGAATCTGGAAATCCATCCCATGTTCTTGCGAGCTTAGTTTCTCTCACAATATGATTACATGTACGTATTTTTCTTTTTGGAGTGGACTCATCAAAAAAAGGAAAGATTTGCCAATGATCATCTGCGATGAATAATTCACCGCCATTTTCCTCAATCATTTTGTTTTTGAATGCTTGAGGAAATATAAGCTGTAATTCCCTTTCTGCCGCTATAATATATTCCTCTGTAATTGGAAAAGGCATTGTGATTTCTCATTAAAAATTAATAATTTATTTTATACTGCATTTTCATCTAGCTCACAAATACCAAAAATATTATGGTCAGGATCAAGAAAATAGCCCTGCCAGCAACGATTCGGGATTGCGAATTTATCCATTGCCACAATGCCGCCGAGGCTGAGAATTTTAGCTGCCGTTTCATCAAAGTTTTCGACTTCTATAGTGCAGGTAAAGGCATTGGTCCCACATCCTGTGGGTGGAATCGCCACTGGACGTTGTAGTAAACCTCCGTGAATTCCCTCTGTTTCAATGCGATAATATTCAATCGGCAGACCTTCCACTTTTTCAAAATGCCAGCCAAATGCAGACTGGTAAAAATGGACGTCGCGTTGAGGATTGGATGACTGAATTTCAAAATAGGCAACAGTATTCATGATTTTATTCCTTGGTCTTTATTGTGCTTGATTCATTCTAGACAGAACTGGCATGAGCGTGCTAAAGCTTTATGTAAATGAGTAAAGTTGTCCTTTCTGATTTGATTACTCAAATAAATTTTATGAGTTTAACTAAAATAGCAGAGATTGATTAAACCTTAATGAAGATAATGAAGTTAGCCGATCATCCTGAATGGTTAGATCAGGCAGCAAATTGGTTTGCGCAGAAATGGGAGATTCCTGTTGAAGCATACCGTGACAGCATGCAGACCTCGATTGAACAGGCACAAGCCATTCCACAATGGTATGTGATTCTGGATGACAGGCAGCACATTATTGCGGGTGCAGGGGTGATTGATAATGACTTCCATGACCGCAAAGATCTGACACCAAATTTATGTGCCTTATTTGTTGAAGAGACTCATCGAAAGCAGAATATTGCCAGACAACTATTAGATTTTGCTCGGACAGAGATGAAAAACGCTGGCTTTGAAAAGTTGTATCTGGTGACAGATTTAAATGATTTCTATGAAAAATGTGGCTGGACATTTTTAACGAAGGTCACCGAAGATGATGGTGAGTTGATCAACATGTATGTTGCCGATACCTGAACAAACTCAAATCGCAGGCAAATAAAAACCGACGATTCGAGTGATGATAAATCGTCGGTCAAAATCTTTTTCAATGGTTATGGCTGCTAACACAACCATTGTTAAAGATGGAGAGTCATAATGAAAGGTCACCGAAAACATTGCGGATGCCGTGCAATGTCCAATCGGTTGCTGCGACCTTGTACCCTATATAACGCTGCTGGTTGAGGATTGGTTGACATAAAAATGAAAAAAAAGTGAAAAAAATTTATAATTATTTCTTAAAGCCAGTCTAATTAGGTTTATCTTTATGATTTCATTGCGTTTGTATTATCTCTGGTTTTTTATTATTTGTTTGGCCTCGACGTTAATTGCCGGTGTGCTGGCCGCTATTTTACCTAATAGCTTAGGTGGGGTACTCACTGCAATTCCTTACCTGATCGCGATTATCTTTGTTTTGTTCAAATTTCTCAAGCAACAGCGCCGTGCACCCACTGCGCAAGAGAAAAAGTGCTTAAGCATTGGCTTTAGTCTGATCTTTTGGGGGTACAATGCATGTGGTCTGTTACTCGGGCTATATATTTTTGCGCGTAAAGATCCTGAAATCTGGCAGAACTTCCTGCTTTATTTAAAACAGCCACAATTTTTACTGGCTGTATTGGGCATGTGGCTGGTGATTGCCTTACCTTTATTTCTCATTACTTACTGGTTTTATGGACCGCAGGCCCAGAGAATGGCCACAAAGATGTTTCACTAATTAAAGAAAGTTTACTTGTCATTCACTTTTATTCTGCTAAGACTTAGACATCGATCTGATCAATATCATGCAGGATGAGGGTGTAATGCAGAAACAGACGGTTTTAATCACAGGTGCAAGTGGCTTTATCGGTTCGTATTTGCTGCCTTTCTTGTTAGAGCGGAACTATCAGATCATTGCACTGCCCCGCCAGCCTAATCGGGTATCGTCGCATTCAGCACTGTGTTGGGTAAATGACCTTGATCAAATTGAAACACAACACATTGATTATGTGATTAATCTGGCGGGCGAAAATATTGGCGCAAAACGCTGGACGGAACAACGTAAGCAGCAGTTGATACACAGCCGTGTGGCAATGACTGAGCAGCTGTATCAATGGCTGGAACAACGGCAAATTTTTCCGACATGCATTATTTCCGGTTCTGCGATTGGTTATTACGGGATTGATCCTCAACAGCAATGGAAGCTTGTTTGTGATGAAAATACGCCACCACAGACGATTTTTATGTCTGAGTTGTGCCAGAAATGGGAACAAACGGCTTTAAAATTTATCCAGCAAAAGACCAAGATTATTCGTTTAGGCGTGGTTTTCGGGCAAGGCGGAATTTTGCCGCAGATGCTGTTGCCGATCCGGTTAAATGCTGTTGCCAAAATTGCTTCAGGACAACAACCGGTGGTGTGGATTCATATTCAGGATGTACTGAATGCCATCCTTTTTCTGCTGCATTCGGATCATCGTCAAAAGGTGTATAACCTGGTTGCACCTGATCGGGTCAATCAACAACAGTTTGCTCAAGTGGCTGCCCACATTTTAAAGCGCAAACCTTTTATGAACCTGCCCAAATGTGTGTTTACCTTGCTGTTGGGCGAGCAATCACAACTGATCCTTAATGGACAGTATGTGGTTCCCAAGGCTTTGCTGGATCACGGCTTCCAGTTTCAATATCCGGATTTGAATGGAGCTTTGACCGAAATTCTAGCAAGACATTAAATTCTGTTGTTTTAAGCGCAAGGGTGAATAGGCTTGAGGATCAACAATTGTCTCTTGACCCAACAGCAGTTGGCGTAACAGTCGTGCTGAGCCAGAACCCATGCATAAGCCGTTACGGAAATGTCCAAAATTAGCCCAAAGGTTTTCCAGTTCAGGCATGGCACCAATATAAGGAATCCCTTGTGGTGAGCTTGGACGCAATCCAGCCCAACGTTTTACGATGGGGAATTGCGCTAACTCAGGAACCATCTCTAAGCAGGCAGCAAGAATATCCTGCTGGGTCTGTTCATCTACCGCATTGCTAAAGCCTGTATCTGCCATGCTTGAACCACATACAATGTGTCCATCTTGGCGTGGAATCAGGTACATCACCCGATTCATGCACATCGTCGGTAACCAGTTTTCAGGGGTTTTAAATAACAGCATTTGTCCTTGGACCGGTTGCACAGGAACATGATATTGCAGTTGTTCGGCCCATTGCTGACTCCATGCACCAGAACTGATGACCACATGATCTGCCATAAATTTTCGGCCATCTTTGGTTTCAATTCCGAGCACTTTGTTATTCTGAATCATTAATTTTTCAACAGGACAATGTTCAAAAAAACGGACGCATGGATGTTGTTTTAAATAGCTGATCAAGGATTGTAATAAACGTGGATTGCGGACATTGGACAGTTGGGGAAAATAGATTGCTTGCTGGAATTGTTGGGAAATATAGGGATTAATCTGTTCGAGTTTGGAGCGATTGAGCAACTCACATTGCTGCATCGGTTCCTGATATCGAGTGGCATAATTCAAGCCAACCTCGAAATCTTCCTGATCAAAGATCAGCATGCCGGTATCGTGGATTTGAAAATCAATGCCAGTGACGGGGAGTAACTTTTCGTTCCAGGTCTGGTACAGCGATTTTCCGTATTGCGCCAATTGATTGACTTCAGGCGCATAACGCCATGGATACATCGGGGAGAGAATACCGCCACCTGCCCATGAAGCGGCTTGGCCTGCTTGTTGTTGATCAAAAATATCGACAGAACAGCCTTGTTCAGCAAGTTCCAATGCTGACATTAAGCCACTAATACCTGCACCAATGATGGCAATATGCATGATAAAGTTAAACCAGTTTAAAGATTTCCCCTCTTTATTAAAGAGGGGCTAGGGGAGATTTATCTCATCTCTTTTAATTTACGTGCTGCATCTTCAGCAAAATAGGTCCAGATCCCATCAGCACCGGCACGACGGCAGCACATCAAAGATTCCAGAATCACGCTGTCAGATAACCAGCCGTTCTGAATCGCACCTGCAAGCATGGCATATTCGCCACTGACCTGATACAGGAAAGTTGGCACGCCAAAAGTATCTTTGACTTCACGCACCACATCCAGATAAGGCATGCCCGGTTTAACAATGACCATATCTGCACCTTCTTGCAAATCCAGTGCGATTTCATGTAAGGCTTCGGCACGGTTGCCAATATCCATTTGGTAATTGTATTTATTGCCGCCTTTCAGGTTGCTGGCAGAGCCGACCGCATCACGGAAAGGACCATAGAAGCTAGAGGCATATTTCGCTGAGTAGGCCATGATGTTGGTATAGATAAAATCGTTTTGTTCGAGTGCTTGGCGAATCGCACCGATACGGCCATCCATCATGTCACTTGGTGCAATCACATCAGCCCCAGCAGCAGCATGACTGAGTGCCTGTTTCACCAGACATTCAACCGTTTCATCATTTAACACATAACCTGTGTCATCGATAATACCGTCTTGACCGTGTGTGGTATAAGGGTCAAGCGCACCATCGGTAATCAGCACCATTTCTGGTAATTCTTTTTTGAGTAGACGACAGGTGGTTTGAACTAAACCATTTTCGTCCCAAGCGGCTTCCGCTGTTAAACTTTTGTCTTGTTGTGGCGTTACAGGGAATAAAGCAAGTTTCGAGACACCGAGTTCAAGCAGGGTTTCCGCTTTCTTTAGCAGTAAATCAGCCGATAGACGTTGCACATTCGGCATGCTTGGAATGTCTTGAGTTTGTTGTTGTCCCGGTAATACAAACACTGGATAAATCAAGTGATCTGCCGTTAAATGCGTTTCGCTGACCATGGCACGAAGTTGGTCATTTTTACGGATACGGCGCATGCGAGTCGCAGGAAAAGCGGGACGATTGAACGTATAAGTCATAACAATCTCGATGTTCAGTATTACACTAGGGGAATAATTGAGGTATGAAGTCACGCGAGGGAGAGCTGGGTGACGTCGCTCAATTACGAACCCCGCTATTGTAGCCCCATATTTTTAGATTTGTGCAAAATAATGGAAAGTTATTCTTTCCATTGAGTGTAGGCCGCGTATGAATGATGTAAAGAAAAACTGGACTGGCAATATTCAGTTAGGTGCAAAGGCAGATCACCAAGTGGTCTTGAAACAGCTATGTAAGGCATTTAATGCCTGTCCATTTTTTAAATACAGTGGCATGGTCATGCGCGTGGTCGATGATCAGATTGAAGCCTATGTGGAGATGCAGCCAGAACTGGTCGGGAATCTGGCATTCCAGATTTTACATGGTGGTGTGGCGGCTACGATTCTGGACAGTATCGGTGGTGTAGCAGCGATGGAGCAACTTTATCGCCGTGCCGCACCCGAAGATTTGCCTGATACCATCAAGAAAGTATCCCGTCTGGCCACGGTGGATATGCGGGTCGATTATCTGGCGCCAGGGCGTGGCAAATATTTTATTGCCCGTGCCGAGACCTTACGTCTAGGTCGTAAAGGCTGCACCATGCGCATGACCATGGTCAATGATGAGGACAAGCCGATTGCCACTGCAATCGCATCGTATGCCTATTAATCGGTTAATGCTTAAAATAGAACGAGGTGAAGGCCTCTTATGCCACGCTTGAGAGGCTGATTTCATTTTAGAAGCATTTTATTCTCCATTCCGATTGTTTTATAGCAGGCCTAAGGCCTGCTTTTTTTGTGCCTGAATATTCGCACCGCAAGCTGGGTCAAAATGATTCACAAAATGGATAGAGATCTGGAAAAAGTGGATAGAGTCCAGCCATAAATCAGGCTTCAATCAATAAAAGGTTTTTATGGATTGGAGGAGATAAAAATGACGACACGTAATATTGCCGAATGGCAGGACTTTGTGAGTGGATGTCTGGACTTTCGCCCGAAAGATGGAGTGTTCCGTATTGCGCGCGAGATGTTCACTGAAGCTGAACTGTTCGATTTGGAAATGGAATTTATTTTTGAAAAAGTCTGGATTTATGCCTGCCACGAAAGCGAAATTCCTAACAATCATGATTTTCTGACCGTTCAGATTGGACGCCAACCGTTAATCATTAGCCGTGATGGTCAAGGCCAACTGCATGCCATGATCAATGCCTGTGAGCATCGCGGTGCGACCTTAACCCGTGTGGCCAAAGGCAATCAGTCCACTTTTACCTGTCCCTTCCATGCGTGGTGCTACAAGTCCGATGGCCGTCTGGTCAAAGTCAAAGCGCCTGCCGAATATTGTGAAGATTTTGATAAGTCCAGTCGTGGACTCAAGCAGGGGCGAATTGCCAGTTATCGCGGTTTTGTCTTTGTCAGTCTGGATACACAGGCTACGGATAGTCTCGAAGACTTCTTGGGAGATGCCAAAGTCTTTCTGGACTTAATGGTAGAGCAGTCACCGACTGGTGAGTTGGAAGTCCTGCAAGGCAAGTCGGCCTATACCTTTGCAGGAAACTGGAAGTTGCAAAATGAAAATGGACTGGATGGCTATCACGTCAGTACCGTGCACTATAACTATGTCTCCACCGTACAGCATCGCCAACAGGTTAATGCAGCCAAAGGCGATGATCTGGATACCTTGGATTACAGCAAATTAGGGGCCGGTGATAACCAGACTGATGATGGCTGGTTCAGTTTTAAAAATGGTCATAGCGTTTTATTCAGCGACATGCCCAATCCGGCAGTGCGTCCGGGCTATGACACGGTGATGCCGTATCTGCTGGAAAAATATGGTGCCAAGCGTGCGGAATGGGCCATGCATCGTCTGAGAAACCTAAATCTTTATCCAAGTTTATTCTTTATGGATCAGATCAGTTCACAGCTGCGCATTGTCCGTCCAGTGGCATGGAACAAAACTGAAGTGATTAGCCAATGTCTGGCGGTAAAAGGAGAGTCAACCGAAGCGCGTCGTAACCGTATTCGTCAGTTTGAAGACTTTTTTAATGTTTCGGGCTTAGGAACGCCAGATGATCTGGTGGAATTCCGTGAACAGCAAAAAGGTTTTCAGGCGCGTCTGGAGCGCTGGAGTGATATCTCTCGTGGTCATCATCAATGGTGTTATGACATGACTCAAAATGCACAGGATCTCGGGATCCGGCCTGTGATTACGGGCCGTGAACTGACGCATGAGGGTTTATATGTCAATCAGCATGGTCATTGGCAACGTTTAATGCTGGATGGCTTAAATCGCAAGGCTTTAAAAATGCAGGATATTACTTATCAACTTGATACAGCAACGGAAGAGGTATAAGTCATGGCTGCTGAATTACATTTTGCCGTTTCACAATTCCTTTATCAGAAGTCTGAATTATGCGATCGCTATGACTGGGATGCCTATCTGGAACTGTATGATGAAGATAGTGAATATCACATTCCGCAATGGATTGATGATCATCGTTATGTCGAAGATCCAAATCAGGGCTTGTCTTATATCTATTATGCAGACCGTTCGGGTCTGGAAGATCGTGTATTCCGTATCCGTACTGGAAAAGCGGCCTCGGCGACACCATTACCACGCACTCAGCACAGTATTCAAAATGTACAGGTGAAAAGTCTGCCAGATGGCTTGATTGAAGCCAGAGTCGGTTGGAGCACCTTATATAACCGTCAGGGGCTGGAAGGTTGTTTCTATGGACATGCCACTTATCTGTTAAGACCAACCGCTGAAGGATTCCGCATCCGTCGTCAGCACACGATTTTGCTGAATGACAAAATTGATTCGGTCTTGGATTTTTATCATGTTTAAGGGAGCATCATGATGGGACATTCAGTTGCACTTAATTTTGCCGATGGGAAAACCTTTTTTATTTCAGTCCAAGAGAATGAGTTGTTGCTGAATGCAGCCATTCGTCAGGGCATCAATTTACCCTTGGATTGCCGTGAAGGCGTATGCGGAACCTGTCAGGGCCAATGCGAAACAGGCATTTATGAGCAGGAATATGTGGATGAAGATGCGTTAAGTGAACGTGACTTAGCAGAGCGCAAAATGCTGGCCTGCCAAACACGGGTCAAATCCAATGCGGCATTCTATTTCGATCACAATTCTGAAATTTGCAACGCTGGCGAAACACAGAAAATTGCGACGCAAGTGACTCAGGTTGAACTGGTGTCCGAGACAACCGCGATTTTGCATGTTGATGCCAGTGCATCTGCCAAGCAACTCGAGTTTTTATCCGGCCAATATGCGCGTTTGCAGATTCCCGAGACGGATGAATGGCGTTCTTATTCTTTTGCCAATCGTCCGAATCAGACCAATCAATTGCAGTTTTTAATCCGCTTATTACCCGATGGTGTGATGAGCAATTATTTACGTGAACGTTGCCAAGTGGGTCAAACCATCATGATGGAAGCACCTTTGGGTAGTTTCTATTTACGTGAGGTTGAACGACCGCTGGTGTTTATTGCGGGTGGAACCGGGCTGTCGGCTTTTTTAGGCATGCTGGACAATATTGCGGAACGGGCAAATGCACCCGCCATTCAGCTGTATTACGGCGTCAATCAGGCAACCGACTTGTGTGAACAATCCCGTTTGCAAGACTATGCGGAACGTTTACCAAATTTCAATTATCAACCTATTGTCACACAAGCTTCGGAGACTTGGGCAGGCAAAACAGGTTATATCCATGAGCATCTGGACCGGGAGCAACTGGCGGAACAGCCTTTTGACATGTACCTATGTGGCCCGCCACCGATGATCGAGGCTGTTAAAGGCTGGCTGGATGGACAAGCCTTAGACAACTATCGTTTGTATAGCGAAAAGTTTTTACAGAGCAATACGGCTCGCAATTGATCGGCTGCGTTGCCAGACGATTAATACAAAACAGGGGGAGAGGAAATCCCTCTGTTGAAGATAAATAACCAGTTTGAAAAATTAAAAATCTCAACGTGAGCATACGTTGAAACATCGACTTTTAAGGGAATAAAAATGAAGACAATTGATGTGAATCATGTGATCAATCGGGATCGGCTATCGCCCTTGCAATGTCTGGTGTTTGCCTTGGGCTTTCTGGTGTTTTTCTGTGATGGTTTAGATACCGGAATTATCGGTTTTATTGCACCTGCCTTGCTGGATGACTGGGGTATCAGTAAACCTGAATTGGCGCCAGTGCTGAGTGCGGCACTGGTGGGGATGTCGATTGGTGCAATTATTTCTGGGCCTTTGGCGGATAAATTTGGACGTAAAGGCGTGATTGTATCCACGACTTTATTGTTTTCTATATTTACCATTCTGTGTGGATTTGCTTCATCTACCCAAGACCTGATGCTTTACCGTTTTATTACCGGTGTGGGCTTAGGCGCGGCCATGCCGAATATCAGTACCATTGTTTCAGAATATATGCCTGCAAAACGCAAAGCTTTTTTAACAGGGCTGGCAGGTTGTGGATTTATGTTGGGTATTTCTTGTGGCGGGGTGTTGTCGGCCTATTTACTGGAAAATCTGGGCTGGGCCAAGGTGGTGATTCTGGGTGGGATTATTCCTTTATTTTTAGTGGTCGCTTTAATCTTGAAATTACCAGAATCTGTACCGTATCTGATTAAAAAAGATCAGCAACATAAAGCCCAAAGCATTCTGGAAAAAGTTCAGGGTCATGCTTTTGCTGATACGGTCAAAATCGAATTAGCCCAAGTTGATGTCAATCATAGCGATAGCCCGGTCAGAACCGTACTAACGAAATATCTGTGGGGATCGGTGATGTTGTGGCTATGCTGTTTTATGAGTCTGTTGGTATTCTATTTGCTGACCAGCTGGATGCCGACGATTCTAAAAACAGCGGGCTTTAGTACCCAGCAATTTAGCCTGATTGCTTCCATTTTTCCTTTTGGGGGGGTAATTGGTGCGGTGATCATGGGCTGGTATATGGATAAACTGAATCCAACTCAGGTGATTAAATATGCCTACCTGACAGCATTTGTGCTATTCATTGTTGCAGGCTTTGTCAGCTCCAGTATCGCGTTACTCGGCATCAGTATTTTCCTGATCGGGGCATTGCTGACAGGAGCACAATCGTCACTACTGCCTTTGGCTGCTTTATTTTATCCATCGCAGTGTCGTGCAGTCGGCGTGTCATGGATGCATGGCCTTGGTCGAGTCGGCGCAATTTTCGGGGCATTTTTCGGTTCGTATATCTTTACCTATGACATTAGCCTCGGTGGTATTTTCTACCTTTTGGCCTTGCCGACTTTTATTGCCTTTGTCGCGCTGAGCTTGAAAGCGATGCATCAAAACAAGAAAGCCAATCCTGTGTTAAGCACCAGTTAATGGCAAGAAAGCCCAGTACGCTGACTGGGCTTTTTATTTAACAATGCTTACTCATGTTTATTTCGGGTTTCACTCGGTTTTTCGCCAAATTCATCTTTATATTCCTGAGCAAAACGGCTGAGGTGATTAAAGCCCCAGTCATAGGCCAGTTTGGAAATGGAAATCTTTTGATACTTGGCGGCATTGCTTAATATTTTATAAATTTGTTGTAGGCGATATTTACGTAGATAGGCCATCGGACTCAGACCATAATGCTGCTGAAACTCTGCATAAAGCTTGGATTTAGAGACACCCGCCAGGCGCTGTAAACTCTCAGCATCGAAGGATTCACGTGCATGTTGCACAATAAAATTCTTCACTTTACGGATATAGGCGGGTTCCATCTGATTGCTGCGTTCATGCAGGGCTGCCGAATAATTATTTTCCTGAGACAGGAGCAGGGCTTTAATCACAAAATTTTCATAGTCTTCAGAAAACATCGGTAAGCCGGCAAAATCCGCATAATGTGATTTGAGTTGTAGAAAATTTTCAATATTATGCCACCAGGCTTGCATTAATCCGGTCATGCCGAGCGAGATTTCGGGGTTAAACACCAAGGCCTGCTCAAGCGGTTTATTCAGCAGTTCTGCAAGGACCTGATGCAGACTCTGTTCAGGAATCACCACCTGAAATTTTTGACAATCCTGATGAATGACCAAGTCCTGTAAATCCTGATTGGAAACAATGAGCCCTGTATGGGCATCGGATTGGTATTTGGCGCCACCAATACTCAGTGTCTGCTTGCCATGAAAGGGCAGACTGATGCTATAGGCTTTCAGGTGGGAAATATTGATCGCGACATTGGCACCATAACTGATGGTCCCGATGGCCATTTTTTTATGCGGGAGCCGCATACCCTCATAATGAAAGTCGAGTGTCTCCCGACACAGCGTATCCAGACGGTGTTCGCCACAGATCATCGACATTACATTTTGTGCAAAATCGGCTTGATGCGAATGATGGATAAGATCCATATTTTGGCTGAGTGATGTCATCGTCCTTTCACCTAGCGAAGTGCTTATTGTTTTAGCAGCAAAAAAATGCCATTTTGTTCCATAAATGACGCCATTTACGCTCATTGCCAGCAATCGGGAATTGAGCAGAAACTCTGATCCAGCTTTGTTTATTAGAACAAATTTGGCTCAATACGCAAGCCCGTAGGGAATATATCTTTATGCTTTATAGGTATGTTAAATGCTGTGATCTACCAGATTGCATGGTTCGCTTCATCAATCAATAAGTAAACTTAAAGTTTTTAATCGTCATTAAAATATCAATTTATAAGAATTGAACGCATCAGTTATTTTTTTTAATCTCGTCATATGATTTTTTGCCGTTAAAATGCGAAATAATTTTTGCGCTTATGTTGCACTTTGGTTTTTAACATTCAGTTAAGTTTTCAAAATTAAACTGATCGGCTGATTAAACCAAAAGTTAAAAATCTCTTTAATTTTCAGGAATAACTTATGACTGACGCTCAAGCCAATTCACAGGATGCTGCTTCAGATTCGGCATCAGATGATGCAATGAAAGCAAAACGTAAAAAATTTCTCGGATTTTTCGCGCTCATTCTCATTCTTGCTGCAATTCTGTATGGCATCTGGGCGTTATTCTTTAATCATTCTGTGAGTACCGATAATGCTTATGTGGGCGCTGAAACCGCACAGATTACCTCAATGGTGAGTGGGCAAGTTTCTGAAGTCTTGGTGAAAGATACCCAACAGGTGAAAAAAGGCGATGTGCTGGTGCGCATAGACGAGCGGGATGCCAAGATTCAACTGGCACAGGCGCAGGCAGAACTGGCCAAAGCACAACGCCAATATAAGCAGACTCAGGCAAATAGTAGCTCTTTAAATTCTCAGGTCGTGGTGCGTAATGATGAAATCAGCAGCGCACAGGCGCAAGTGACCAAAGCGCAGGCGGATTATGATCGTGCGGCATTGGAACTCCAGCGCCGTAATGAGCTGGCTGCAACAGGGGCGATTTCTAAAGAAGAATTAAGCAAGGCGCAAAGTGCAGTTTCGACGGCTAAAGCCAGTCTGGATCTGGCTCAGGCCGGTTTGGCACAGGCTACTTCTAGCCGTAAAGCTGCTGAAAGTACTTTCGCTGCCAATGAGGCCTTGATTCAGGGGGTAAATGAAGCCTCAACACCTGATGTGCTCGTGGCAAAAGCCCATGTGGAGCAGGCTGCGCTGGATCTGGAACGTACCGTGATCCGTGCACCTGTGGATGGGGTAATCGCGCGTCGCAATATTCAGATTGGGCAACGTGTCGCACCCGGCACCGTGATGATGTCTGTGGTGCCTTTATCGGCACTCTATGTCGATGCCAACTTTAAAGAAAGCCAGCTGGCGAAAGTGAGACAAGGCCAAAAGGTCACACTACGTTCCGATCTGTATGGCGATGATGTGGTGTATCACGGGACGGTGCAAGGTTTCTCGGGTGGAACAGGCGCCGCATTTGCCTTGATTCCAGCGCAAAATGCGACAGGTAACTGGATTAAAGTGGTACAGCGCTTACCGGTACGTATTACTCTTGATCCCAAAGAGCTTGCACAACATCCATTGCGCGTCGGGTTGTCGATGCAAGCGGATATTGATCTCGCATCGAAGTAATCAGCCATGAAAACGCAAACTCCTTTTGCAGAACTCAGTGGCGGGCGCTTACTACTCGCAGCTTTTGTGATCGCCCTTTCAAATTTTATGGTGGTCCTGGATACCACTATTGCCAACGTGTCTGTCCCGCATATTACCGGCAACCTTGCGGTTTCCAGTTCCCAAGGGACCTGGGTGATTACCTCTTATGCGGTTGCCGAAGCGATTTGTGTACCGTTAACTGGTTGGCTGGCAGGACGCTTTGGGACAGTCCGTGTGTTCATATTCGGGCTGATTGGTTTTACCATCTTTTCATTCCTGTGTGGTTTAGCCACCTCGTTGGAAATGCTGGTGTTTTTCCGTATTGGACAAGGTCTCTGCGGTGGCCCGTTAATGCCGCTCAGTCAAACCCTGCTCATGCGAATTTTCCCACCCGAAAAACATGCACAGGCGATGGGTCTTTGGGCCATGACCACGGTGATTGGACCCATTCTCGGGCCGATCCTCGGGGGCTTGATCAGTGATAATCTGTCTTGGCACTGGATTTTCTTTATCAATATTCCGGTTGGTATTGTCTGTGCCTTAGCCGCCGTGCGCTTATTATCTGTAGCTGAAACCAAAACCGAAAAATTGCGGATTGATGCGATTGGCCTAGCTTTGTTGGTGCTATGGATTGGTGCACTGCAATTAATGCTGGACCTCGGACATGAGCGCGACTGGTTTAACAATACCAGTATCATTATTCTGGCATTGGTGGCCGTTGTTGGTTTTATCGTGTTTATGATTTGGGAGCTGACTGAAAAGCATCCTGTGGTCAATCTGTATGTGTTCCGGCATCGGGGTTTTGCGGTTTCGGTACTGGCGCTGGCCTTTGGTTTCGGTTCCTTCTTTGGCAGTATTGTATTGATTCCACAGTGGTTACAGATCAATCTCGGCTATACCGCCACATGGGCGGGTTATCTGACCGCCACGATGGGCTTTGGTAGTCTGACCATGTCACCGATTGTGGCGAAGCTGTCGACCAAATATGATCCACGCGCACTAGCAAGTTTTGGGCTGGCCTTGCTCGGCGTGGTTACTCTGATGCGGGCATTCTGGGTCACTGATGCTGACTTTATGGCCTTGGCGTGGCCGCAGATTCTGCAAGGTTTTGCCGTGCCATTCTTCTTTATTCCGTTGTCGAATATTGCAATGGGCTCGGTATTGCCCCAAGAAATGGCATCTGCCGCAGGCTTGATGAACTTCCTTAGAACCATGGCTGGTGCGATTGGCGCGTCAATTGCAGTTACCATTTGGGATGATCATGCCAAAGTGGCACGCAGTGAAATAGTCAATAATCTGCATCCGCAAGAAGTGCAAAACAGTTTACTGCAGAATGGATTTTCTCCCGATGCAACGCTAGGTGTAATTGCCAATCTGGTGGATAAAGAAGCCATTACCATGTCAGCCAATCATGTATTTATGCTACTGGCGATTGCATTTGTCTTTGCCAGTGCCCTGATCTGGATGAGTCCAAAACCGAAAGGCAATAGCGGTGGCATGCCGACCCATTAGAAACTCTGAATCAAACACGCATCTCTCAGGAGGTGCTTTTTTTATGTATAAAAATAGTGTCTTAAGCCAGAATTGATAGATTTTGCCTGTTTTGATTCAGGCAAGGCATGCCAGAATTCAGCTGCAAATAATGAAAAGACATAATCAAAACAGGGAGGAGCATTGCTGGCAGAGGAACAACAGCGCCAAATCATTCAATATTATTAAAATTTTATTTTGAGCAAAGATTAAAAGTTTTATCCCTGAGAACAAAGTTGCCCGCATGAAAATTGCATGGATTGGCATACGCATATAGTGGAGTTATCACGTGAATCATCGATATTTATTTTGGTTGAGCAGCGTATTGGCTGCTGGTTTATTACAAGGATGTGGGAATGATTCCTCATCAGATCAATCAGGCACAGATCCAAATACAGGCCATCCTTCAACCCCCAACCTGATCGTTGATCAGGACCCAAGTAGCTGTAGCAAACGGGCAGAAGATGGCTCAAGTGTGGTGGTCGGTTCGGATCAGAATGGTGATCCCGCAGCGCCTGAAGGCGCATCGGGTTACCGATTAAACAATACAGTGAAATATGCCGATAAATATATGGTGGTGGCGAACACGCCATTGGCCGTAAAGGCGGGCTGTGACGTCTTGAAAGCGGGTGGCAGTGCGTTGGATGCTGCGGTTGCAGTACAGGCGGTATTGGGCTTGGTAGAACCGCAATCCAGTACCATTGCAGGCAGTGGTTTCATGATGTACTACGATGCAGAAAGCAAAACGGTCACTGCCTATGACGGACGTGAAACCGCACCTGCTGCTGCCAATGAATATTATCTGGTTCGACAGGATCTGCATGATCCGGCATCACCCGCACCGGTACCGAGTGCCCGTCGTAGTGGCCGTTCGATTGGTGTCCCTGGGGTCATGCGCTTGCTGGAACAGGCTCAACAAGAGCATGGCAAACTGAAATGGGATCGGCTTTTTGATCAGGCCATTGATCTTGCCGATCATGGCTTCCGTATTCCTGGGCGTCTGGCAGATGCAATTGCCAGCAATGCAGACCATCTGGCACTGGATGCCAATGCAGTCGCAACCTATTTTTATCCAGATGGTAGCCCTCGAAAAGTGGGTGAGACCATGACCAACAAAGCCTATGCCAAAACTCTGGAAGTACTTGCAAGCCAAGGGGCAAAGGCCATGTATAGTGGGCCGATGGCGAAAAATATTGTGGCTAAAGCGGGCCAAACAGTCGGGGATGATGCAGCTCGGACACCCATCACGCCAAGTTTGATGACCTTACAGGATTTAGCGGATTATAAAGTCAAAAAACGCACGCCAATCTGCACCACTTACCGCGATCGTTACTATGTGTGTACCATGCCACCGCCATCATCAGGTGGGATTGCAGTTGCACAAACGCTAGGCATTTTAGAAAATTTCGAGATGAGTAAATATCCACCTAAAAACCCCGAGAATGAAGGTGGAATTCCGGATGTCATGGGCGTGCATCTGGTCACAGAAGCTGAGCGATTGGCCTATGCAGACCGTGATAAATATGTGGCAGACACTGATTTTGTAGCTTTACCAGCCAAGGGTATCGCCAGTTTGATTGATAAAAATTACTTGAAACAACGTGCTGGATTGATCAATCCAGATCAAAGCATGGGCGTAGCCCCAGCAGGTCAATTCAACTCAAATGCAGGGATAGATAAGACCGTTGAACATGGCACCACTCAATTCACCATTGTCGATGCCTATGGCAATGTGGTGTCGATGACCTCCACTGTTGAATCGAGTATGGGTTCATTCCATATGGTGGATGGTTTCCTGTTATCCAACCAGTTAACAGATTTTAGTGCTAATCCGGTCGATCAGATGGGTGCATTACTGGCGAACAGGGTAGAAGGGGGTAAACGTCCACGTAGTACTATGGCACCCACCTTGGTCTTCAAAGGCACCGCACCTGGTGATTTTTATATGGCAACCGGTTCACCGGGTGGCGGCACCATTATTCAATATGTGGTAAAAACGCTGGTGGGGGCATTGGACTGGAACCTGAATGCACAACAAGCCACTTCTTTGATGAATTTTGGTGCGACCAACAGGCCAAATACCAATATTGACAGTTCAAATAGCCAGTTATCCTTACTTGAACTGATTGATGCTTTGAAAGCAAAAGGACATGGTATTTCCAATACTGCTCAAACCAGCGGTATTGCGACAATAATGAAAGTGGATATTGATAACCAAAGCAAATATGCGGGTGGTGTCGATCCACGCCGTGAGGGCATTGTATTAGGCAATGGTGCTCTATAGGTCAAATTCAAAAAAGCTGTCCCTGTGGCAGCTTTTTGATTTTGTACTTGAAAAATAAAGTGCAGACGCCATATACAGCAATAAGCGTATATTTTGCTGATTGGTTAGAAATTAAGATTTAAATTCTAACGATCTATGTTATGATTGCGCTGTACTTTGGGGATGTTTCTGGCTTCGACGCTGGTGATGAAACTCATAGATGCATGCCGAGAGCGCATTTTCTCTCGTAAATAAAATTTGCATTTTAATAGTCGCAAACGACGAATCATACGCTCTAGCTGCCTAAGGGCAGCTTGTCCGCTTCACTGAATACTTGTGGTCAGTGAACCCGACTGAAGCGCACGCACACAAGTCCGTATAGTGTTGAGCCTCGGGACACTATACCAAATCTAGAGGATCGCGCTGAGTACCCTGTTCGTCGGGTCGCTTAGCGTTAAAACAATAGACGATATCTAAGCATGTAGTATTCTCGAGCGTAATGCTGGCGGACGCGGGTTCAACTCCCGCCATCTCCACCAAAATATTATTCGGGATTGTTTGATCCGATATAAAAAAGCCTTTAAGTTCAATACTTAAAGGCTTTTTTATTTGCCTATTTGTCCGATATCATCTGATATGATTTGACCTCATTTTTGCTTTTTAAGGGTCAGAATTGGGACAATTTGACCCACAAGATTCAAAATGAGTGGGCAGGAAAAATGGCACTAACTGATGTGGAATGCAAAAAGGCATTACCTAAAGAAAAGCAATATCGATTATCAGATTCTAATGGGTTGTCACTCATCATTGATCCGAAAGGTAGTAAATATTGGTCGCTTCGATTTACGGTTGATGGGCAAAGAAAATCTAAAGCACTAGGGCAGTATCCTGAGCTAAGCTTGAAAAAAGCTCGCGAAATTGCTTTAGAAATAAAATATAAATTTTCTCGTGTAGAGGTAGTGGATGAATTAAAGCCACTTTTTAAAGAGGTAGCAGAAGAGTGGTTTGAAAATCAAAAAGAAACATGGTCTACAAAGCATATTAGCAATGTCCAAGCATCATTAGATGAATTGTATATTGGACTTGCCAACAAGCGAATTAATCAAATCCAAGCTCCCGAAATTTTGCAGATCATTAAGAAAATAGAAGCGAGAGGTTCACTTGAGATTGCTAAGCGTACATTATCACGCTGTGGAATGGTCATGAAGTTCGCAATTGCGCATGGTTATCGATATGATAATCCTGCTAGTGATTTGGTATATGCCCTTAAGAATAGAAAAGTGAAAAATCTGGCTACTCTCTCTGCAAATGAAATGCCTGAATTTCTAAGACGTATCAAGGCTTATCCATGTGATGATCAAACGCATCATGCGCTTATGTTGATTATGCTTACTGGCGTTCGCGTAAGTGAATTACTGCAAGCGTGTTGGGACGAGTTTGATCTAGATGAGCGTAAATGGGACATCCCGGCTGAGCGTATGAAGAATGGTTTACCCCATCGTGTACCCTTAACAGCCATGATGGTCGATGAACTTCAGGCATTGCGTCTGACGCATAATCAGGATGCATTATTTCCACACCGACTAAATAACAAGCAAGCCATGCGTAGTGAGTCAATTTTGGCCGTAATTAAGCGTTCAGGCTATGCGGGGCGAATGACTACGCATGGATTTAGATCTCTATTTAGTACAGTGGTGAATGAATCTAATTTATTCAATCCTGATGCGATTGAACGTCAGCTTGCACATGTACCTCAAAATCGTATTCGCGCTGCTTACAACCGTGCACAGTATTGGGAGGAACGTGTAAAAATTATGGAATGGTATGAAGGGCAAGTCAAAGCTTGGTTAATGAGGGCTGATAGTTGATGATATTAGCTTAGATATCTCAATATTTTCGATGGATTAAATGTATTGATGGTAATTAGAGACTCAAGAAGACCCAAATTATAGGCTTATTTTTTGAATTATTTGATAATTACATGATGCGGTAGTGGTTAATTACCGCATCATGTAATGTATACGTCAAAAAATTACTACAAAGTACAATGATTATCGTAGAAATGCACTGAGAGTGTGAGATTAATCGTTTTCAAGATTAGAGTTTCTTGAGGTTTGATCTTTGAAGTTTATGATGTTGCTAGATTCAATTAATCCTCTATTACGAATTGGTTGAGTCGTATTTAGTGCTTTATGATGATCTAGAATTATTTTTTCAATCATTTTTTCCTTTGATAAATTACTTTGTTGGCAAAGTTCAAGAAGCAGATTATTGGTTTTTTTAGTGATCCTTATTTTGTATTCATCTTTACTTTTCTCACTTTGATTAAACTTATATTGGTTCCAACTTCTTTTTAATCGGTCAATTATATTCTCATAATCCTCTTTATTATTGAAAGGAGTGACATCAAAGATATGAAGAATATAGATGATGGTGAGTTTTTTGTTGCTATTGTAGCTCATTCTAATACCTAGATCTTTGAATCTAGGGTGTTCATTTAAATATTCTAAGCACCATGCTAATTGGTTTTTATCTGATTTTGAAAGCCATTTTTCAAAATCGTAGGTGAGGTTTAATCTGAGTACCCATTCATTTTTTAATTCAATAAGATAATGTTGTTTTTGTATAGTTGTAATTTCTGTTATTTTGTTTTCAATTTTTTTGAAATCTTCATTGTGAATATCAATTTTTGATGTGAAGTTAAGATATAAATCATCACTATAGTTAATGCTATTAAGTCTAATATAATCTTTTTTTAGCCTGAAGTTTAACCAGAACAATAATCTTTTATCTTTTTTTCCAATCCACATAATTGATTGATTAGGAATAACTTCAGTTCTTTTTTTATTTAAAATTTCATTAATTGTAATTTTTTCGTCCAGAATTGCAGTAAAGCAAAAATCTTTATATTCCCTGTGAGTTAGTTGCATTACAGGTAACTCTTGCTTCTGGCAAAGCCATACGTACAACCAATAGAAATCCTTTTCTGAGAAATCTTTCAAGTGGCCAACAGGGTCAAGTTTTTTGTCTATCATAGTAATGATCAATAGATGATATTAAGTGGGTATTTTTTCATATAAAAACTGAATAATAAAGTGATATTTTAGTGATATTTTAGTGATATTTTAGTGATAATTTTATTCATGTATTCACTGTAAATTATAGTATACAGCATAAAAATAAGCATTTTTAAATTGATCATACGTTTTTTAATCTAATAAAGAGTGTACTTGAGTTTTTTGATATGTGGAAAGGAGGTAGGATCATCAATAAGTGGACACTGTTACTCAAAAAAGATTTGAATTTTTGCTTCTAGTAGTGAGCTCGAATGGGCTAACGTTAGCTTGTTTTTTGGCACTGAAGTAGATCAAAACGCCTAAGAAGGATAGCTGAATTTGGATCATTTGAAAGGTTGAAATCTGTGTGTCTTAGTGGGTAGTCTATATTATTAGAATCATCGTACTCAGGTTTAATATGATATTTTATTAATGAAGTAAATAAATTATTGAGATGAGTAGTTATTGAAAACAAGAGATATTGATTTTATAAAATTAAAAAAAAGACAGTGTGCATATTGGATGAGATTAGATTAGGAGTTCTCACCATGACTGTTACAATGACACAGAGAAAAGATGAATCATTTATTCTATTTAAAGTGGAAAGTTTTGTTTTAGATGTGATGAGTGGGGGATTATACCCAAATATGAAGAAACAACTCATTGAATTAATGACGCAGTTTGATCTAGTTTACAATATTGACTATCAATATAGTGATTATATTCTTTCTTTTGTACATTTGAAGTCAATTATTGATCTTAAAAGATATAGTTTAGATCCTCCCCTATGTGATTCATATACTTTTGTTGATCATGTTTGTATGGATGAATTAAATGCTTATGCACAAGAAGTTAAGACATTTAAATTTAAGATTGAAAATGCTCTATACCAATTTTATAGGCAGGAGGAGGAGAGTAAAAAAAGATTAATAGGATATATGGAAAAGCTTTTTCATCATTATCGTAAATTACTTATTGTTAGAGTGAACCTGTTCTATCATGAAGAGGTTCGGGATGAAATTAATATAAAGAAATTTGATCAAGATTTTAGGGTCTTTAGAAATCGTCTTTCAAATAAAGATACTTGTTTTAAAAATTTGCATGGCTATGTGTGGGCTATGGAACAAGCAGAAAAGTGTGGCTACCATGTCCATTTACTACTTATTTATGATGGAGCATTACATCGTAGCGGCGTACATTTTGCTATGTTGATAGGACGGAAATGGAATGAGATTACTCAGGGGCGTGGTGCTTATTTTAGTTGTCATGACAAATCGTATCTTGAGCAATTACAACGAGCAGGATGCAAGATTGGTATAGGTCCAATTTCACGGGAGGTTTCAGGTGATTGGGAGCGACTTGAATCTGCATTTTTGTATTTGGTCAAATCAACAAAAGATGCTCAACGGATGCGTGTCAAATTAAAAGATATGCGTACCTTTCATACAGGACGGTTTGAAGTCAAAAAAAGGAGAAGGATTAAACCTCGCTAAAACTGCCGACTTCAACTTATACATTGTCACTTAAAAAAAACATTTTACGCTTTAGGGGGTTATGAGGAGGGGCGATGCACCCCTCCCGATTTTTATTTTCTTTAATCATCTTCTTTTATTGGCTGACTGTCTTCTGGAGAAACATCCAGTTTTTTCTTCGGTAAGCTTAACAATTTTAACGCATTTGATTTGCGCATAAAGTATTTCAAAATACGAGACCCAATATAGATGATAATAAACATGAATAGAAGGTTAATGCATCCCCAGAGTATTCCTAGACCAATGTGTTTTTTAAAATCTATACCTGTATTGACGAAGAAAAGCATAAAAATTACAAAGCAATAAGCAAGAATTCCACTAGTAGCAAATAGAGCTGCGCCTATATTCTCCGATTTTTTTGCTTCTTCTTTTGAAATCTCTTTAATTAATTCAAAACTTTGATTGGCTTCATTAAATTTAACAAGATCGTGGCAGTTGTTATGAATTCTTGCAGCATAGTGGCTATGGATTAAGCTTTTGAAATATCTCAATAATGATAGGTTTTGCTCCTGGGTTTTAAGGTTTCTCTGTAAAATGGCTACTATTAATTCGTATTGGAATGAGACTTTATCTTCTTTAGATAGATATATGGTGTTTAAGTTTTGCTCGAGTTCTAAGATTTCTTTAGATTTAAAATGTTGGTATAAGCCAAAGATATCTTGAAACATTTCGCTGTCTTTAATTTTCTTATAAGCTGCGCAAAATGTAAGTAAAACTGGTATAAGAGCAGCGAACCATGCAGCATCAGGAACTAAGTTAAGGTAACTTAGCATAAAGGAACTCCTCATAAGTTTTTTTAATAGATTAGAGTTTTAAATAGAAGATAGTAAATGGTTAAGAGTATATCGGGCGGCAGTCTATGTCGTATGAAATTTACCCATCATTAAATTATTTGTATGAATAATTTTTGGATTTTAAAAAGCCCTTACATTCAGAATTTAGATAATCTAGTCTACTGTTTTTATGGAATGCAGCAAATTTAAGCTAATGTTTAAAAAAGATGTTGAACAGTATATTGCAAGCCTTAGACAGCTTGGGAGGGGTTCAAGAGATATAGAAGGAGGTTGGGAACGTTTATCCCAGTAATCAATTACTTTCCCTTACCTGAAAAGGACACACAGCGGCTTCGAGTGAAAGCTATCAAAGATATGCAGACTTTTGGTCATGGGCACTTTGAGAATGGCAAACGTAGATGGATTAAAAATGACTCAAGTCAAAATTCTTAACTTATACATTATTAGTTAAAAAAGCTTCTTAGAACATGGATCAAAATTATAGTAGAGATTGTCACAAGTAAATCTACCTTATTTCAATACTTCTTATCTTAAAGTTGACAGTTCATTGATTATAAGATAACCATGAGAGACATAGATTGTCGTACTAAATTATTTGAATGTTGACTGAAGAATCTATTATGAATAAAAATCAATCAATGTCATTAATGAGATAGGAATCATGGAAATAATTCAAAAAGTACTTGTTTGGATTGTTAATTTTATTCTAAGTGGAAGGGCAAAAGCCGTAGGTGTTGCATTCTTAGGTGCAGGTGTTTCATATCTTTTATTTCAAGGAGCATCGTTATTCCTTAATACATTTATAACTTTGTCACCCCAATTCCAAGAATATGTATTCAATCACAGAGTTTGGTTTATGATTGGTTTATTTGCTTTGTATATGGCTCCAGTAAGTATAGGTTGCTATATGTGTTATAACGAATTGGAATACATTGATAATAAACAGATGTATAGATAGGTCAGGGTATCAATCTATAAAAAATTTCTGATTTTTGAATTTAATTTGAGTTACTAGTTTTAAGAATTGCTGGTTTAGACAACAATATTTCGAAAAGTTCAATGAAATTTAATGAGTTTTGAGAATCCTTAAAGGATAAAGATTTAAAAGGATTGGGTTCTGAGTTTTTATTGGAATTGTCATACACGTAGAAGATCTGATGGATGATAGCAGTAGCATAGAAAATATTTTAAGTGCTTAAGAAGAAAAATTTATAAATATCTAAATGGTTTGGGAGTGATTAAGCGTGAAGACCCAATAGGATTAGAATGACTTCAAGTTATTTATAGCTATTTGGCGCTTTTAAAGGAATTGAGTCATACTCAACTCCTGTAGATAAAATTTGGATGTAGCGGCCCAGTACCCTAAGTCCAAATTTGTGATTAGAATCTATCATTAGATAACGTAAACTCTTTTTAACCCAAATCTACCCTTGAAATTAAAATTTTAGACTCAAATATAAAAGTATTATTAAAATGGTTTAATAATACTACAAGGATTTCAAGATGACTGATATGTCAAATATAGCCGAAGTTAAAGAGGTTACTTCCTCAAGAGAAGCAAATGCATTAATAGCTCAAGGTTGGGTTTTATTAGCGCCACCAACAACTTTTCAAGGTGAGCATGAAACCTTGTATATTTATTCACTTGGAAGACCTAAAAGTAACGATTAAGTTTAATTTATAAATTATGAATCAAATTGCTTAATAAGCAATTTGATTCATATGAGAGACTAACGATGACAAATGATAGCAGTAAAAGAAGTATATTCTTCTCCGAAGAAATTGAAAATCAAGTAGAGCGATTAAGCATGGATGAAATTCAAGATTTATACAATACATGCGTAAGAAACAAGCATAAATTGGTCAACTATCAAGCGGGCGTGAAAGTTTGTTGCAGTTGCAAAAAATATTATACTTTTTTTGATAAAAAACCTGTTGAATACAAAGATTTACCACCTAATATTGATAGCAAGTGCTGTTGATTTTTAGTCATGCTTTTTCTATTACATTATGATTAATATCTAATTTTTATATATGTAAAAAAAGCTTCGACTTAGATCAGTGCTTTTTTATTTAGTATAGTAATCATTATATTAAATGGAAGTGAAATTATAGGTTATCTATGCTAAAAGAATTATTAAACGTAAAGTTATATTTAAGGTAAACTACTTAATGAAATCTAGAGAGCTAAAAACTATTCATAATTTAATAGTTAGTAATTACAAAATGACTCCAATTGGAAATTCGGGGAAATTTCTTCATACATTTACTCCAGAAACCACTGATACCGTTTACTCTTTTGAAGCAAATGGTGTTGCTGAGTTAGAAGAAGGCATCCACTACAATATCGGTTATTATGAAGAGGGTGATAAAAAAATTATAGATATTTCATCTACAGCTAAAGCAGATATTGCTAATCCACAGTTTTCATATGCTTGTGCTAAACAGTTCGCGGAAGAAGAGAAAAAATCTAATACGCAAAAAAATGATATTCGAGTTAAACATTCTGCAACTGATGGTTATTATTGGGGAAAAAAATACGCTTGGCGACAGTTCGGATTAGCTATTCCTAAAGATGCATTTTATAAATATCTTGAGGAAATTAAACATCCATTTGTTAAATGTCAGACTATAAACCCAGACCTCCCTTTTTCTGTGAATGAAGACTCAATTGCTTATAAAGAGGAAGGGCTTGATGATGCAATAAAAAAATTACTATTTTCAGCTGTAAAGACTGGTAAAGTCTATTTTACATCACCACATTATAGTAAAAAGTTTTCAATACGAGGTCCGCAGTCTATTACAGATAAAAAGTAATTAAGTTCCTCTAAAATTGACATAATACGCCTTATACTAAATGCTTAAATTTTCCATATAAGCATCAATGCCTGAGTTAAAGTCGTTCTAGAATTAAGCTAACTAGAACGACTTTTTTCATGATTATTTACGTTTGACATCTGATATTTAATGAATGTTTCACGGTTTTCGTAAGTAGAGTTTAAATTTAGAAATTAGGTTATGCTGTTTTTGTAACTAATCAATAAATATATAAAATAAGATCTATTCCTAACCATCTGAATTGACTTCATCCCGCCTCACTATTATTCTTAGCTTGCTGACCTACATTGTCAGTCGGTTTTGACAGACCGCTTACACACAAGCACATCAAAAAAGTCATTTTTTGGTGGCGAACTCGTTCGTCCCCCTTCGTTGCGGTAGGGCGAGGGAGGGACGCCTTGTGCGTGCTGATTCTTGTGTGTCAGTCTGTCAACCCGCCTTCGTTCTACCACCATAATCAATTGACAGTGATTTGGTAGAACTTCTTTAGCACACAAGGAGTTAACCATGACGATTCATAATTTCCTCTATCTGCACTGATATCTCTTTTATTTAACTGATTTAACTTCAACGTTTAATCGGTGCTTTGGCGTTTCTTATTTATTCACGAACAGCTTTCTGTTCTGTGTATGTACGCTTGTAGGTTTAAAAACTATCAATAGAGAAAAAGATATAGGGGAGCTTTAATGAAAATTAAATCATTCAGCATTCTTGCAATCATCATTGCACAAACATTATCAGGCTGTTCGTCCGAGACAAAAGACCGTAAGGGTTACATTGAACAATGCATGTATCCAAATAAAGCCATTAAAACAGCCGTGGAAACTGAAGCTTATTGTGGTTGCCGCTACGATACGATTCGTCAGGCTTATGGAAAACCATTCTTTAATAAACCAATTAGCACTGAAGAAGACCAAAAGAAAATGGACTTTGCCCGAGGTTATACCATTGGTAAATGCAGTCGATAAGGAGCAGTGATGATGAACAATAAAACATTTTTGATTATGACAACTCTACTCATGATCGGATGTTCTTCTGGGCAAGAACAGGCTGCAACAAATGACCCTTGTCAGGAAGAAGCAGACGTTGCTGAAACAGTAATGGATATGCGTTTGAAACAAAGCAATATGGCAAATGCAATGGTATTGCTGGCTGGAAATAATGAGGAACTTCGGGAACAACTTAAACCGATTCTCCATGATGCCTTTGAATATGACCGTGGTGGTACAGCAACTTTTGAAAGAACCAAACAAATGTTTAGAGATAAGTACTACCAGCAATGTATGCAGAGACAAGGCAACTAACTTCTACTTAGGAGGAATCAGTTTATAGGGGGAGAAAATGAAAAGATTGATCTTACTGACATCTGTAGTCTTGATGGTTACAGGGTGTGATAAGGCAAAAACAGACGCATCGAATAAAACAACACAGGCAGAAGTCCAACCTGTCACAGAACATGCCGAATTAACAGTGGTGGAGAAAGAAGACTTAAACTCTCTGAGAACCTCACCAATTGAGGAGACTGCAAATCAGGCAGAGTTTTACTTAAATCATTTAGAAACATCTTCTATTCAGGAGATGCGAGCATTTATTAAAAAAGGTTTAGAAGAATGGGAAGCCTTTAATAATGAACGTGCTGATCCGAATGTTCCACCGCTCCCCGAAAATACGGATGCGAGTATGGAATATCGCATTGAAGTGAAGAATCATGTCTATGGCTCTAGTGTGGTTGAAACAGCTTATCTGAATCTGATTTCACTCTCAGATAGTATTGAGATGGATAAATTGATTGTGAATAGAGGAAATTGTAGAGCTGATTACCGTAGCGGTGCTAATCCGATTACCTATGGTAATTCCATGCGTTTCTTCTTAAATTGTGATCCACGCAATATCAGGGAAGTTGTTGCTGTACTCAGGGATGGCCGTCAGGTCGTGATGTCACCACAATAACTATATGAGTCATACAGCACAAAAAGCCTAATTGGAAAAAATTGTAGTTATATAACATTAAGATGAATCAACACATAGAATGAAATAATTCACTGAATTGTTTCCTTCTCATCAACATTAATCTCATCTAAGACTGCTGGGTTTCATTCCTTTAACAAGGAGTGAGGTCCAGCAGTCTTTTTGTTTATAAGGACACAATTATGGCGCACTTAGTAGAAACAATGGCATTTGTAGGACAAACCCCTTGGCATGGTTTAGGCAATGGACTTACTCCAAATCAACCTATTGAGGTATGGGCACAGCAGGCAGGGATGGATTGGCGAATTGAGACTTCTGATGTTAGTTACATGGCACAGAATGAAAAGGGGCAGAGTATCCTTATGCCTTATGAGGAACAGAGAGTACTTTACCGTTCCGATACTCATGCACCTTTATCAGTGGTGAGCCAACGCTTTCAGGAAGTCCAACCCCTGGAAATCCTAGATTTCTACAAAGATCTGACTGAACAATCAGGTTTTGAACTGGAAACCGCAGGTGTACTCAAAGGTGGTAAAAAGTTTTGGGCATTGGCTAAAACTGGACAGAGCGCAGAACTTAAGGGTAAGGATGTCAGCAATGGCTATATTCTTCTGGCAACCGCCTGTGACGGGACATTAGCAACAACAGCTCAATTTACCAGTATTCGGGTGGTGTGTAATAACACTTTAGCGATTGCTCTCAAAGGACAGAACACCAGTCCTGGTGTGGTAAAAGTTCCGCATAGCACCAAGTTCGATGCAGAGAAAGTCAAACAGCAACTCGGTATTTCAGTCCGTGCATGGGATGAACATATGTATGAAATGAAGCAACTTAGTCAACGTAAGGTAACTCAACAGGAAGCGGCAGCCTACTTTGATGCAGTATTTAACAACACTAATCTGAGTATCGCTGAACAGGATGAAAGTATTATCCAGTTCTATCGTAATGCAGCCATGCCCAATCAAACGAACCCATCCAAAGCAGATAATAAAACTGAGCGGAATGGACGCGCTATGTCTAAAGTCATGACTATGTTTAATGGACAGGGACGTGGAGCAGAACTTAGCTCAGCTAAAGACACAGCCTATGGTTTGCTGTGCAGCATCACTGAATTTGTGGATCATGAACGTCGGGCCATGAGTCAGGATTATCGTCTGGACTCTGCTTGGTTTGGTGCCGGTGCAGTGATTAAACAACGAGGACTTGAGCAAGCTTTAAGAATGATCGCCTAAATTCAGTTTTAGTTAAGCCTTCTACATTAGCCTAAGCATACGGTAACACCGTACAAGCACAGCAACACTTTTAGCCGCATCCTCAGATGCGGCTTTTTTATGCCCCAAATTTAGCTTTTACGATTTTATACATATAGGAATATTTGCAATGAATACCAATACGCAAATTCAAAACACGTTAAGTCATCCACCCTTACAACCGTACGTACTAAACTTAAATCAACCCACTCAACAGGTTGAGGTGGGAACTCGAAGCAAACGCAATCCCTCACGAAAAACCAAATCACCCACTGCCAAACGTCTAGCCAACACCAAGCAGATGAATTACCAGCAATGGCTAGAAGTTAGAAAACAGGGCATTGGTAGCAGTGATGCTGCAACGGCCTGTGGACTGAATCCTTATATGTCGATGCTGGAACTATGGATGATCAAGAAAGGTCGGATGCAGCAAAACATTGAGGACGAAAGTGCAGGCTATGCACCGTTATATTGGGGTAAGCAGTTGGAACCCTTGGTGGCTGAATACTACAGCATGCACACCAATCACAAAGTGCGTCGAGTCAATGCAGTGTTGCAACACCCTGATGAAGACAAACACTTTATGTTGGCAAACCTAGACTTTGCTGTGGTGGGCAGTGATGAGGTGCAGATTCTCGAATGTAAAACCGTGGGGGAATATGGGGCAAAGCTGTGGCGAGATGGTGTACCCCTATATGTGCTATGTCAGGTGCAACATCAACTCGCAGTGACTGGTAAACAAGCAGCGCATATCTGTGCCCTAATCTGTGGACATGAAACCAAGATATTTAAGGTCACACGCAACGAGACTGTCATTCAGCACATCATCAATGCTGAACGCCATTTCTGGCAATGTGTGGAATCAGGAATTCCACCCAGTGTCGATGCCTCTGAGTCGGCAGCCAAGGCCTTGCAACAACTCTATCCTGAACAGATTCCGTTAACCGTAGAAGACCTGACTCAAAACGAGCAAGCCAACTACCTATTTAACCAATTGTTAGAGGAGCGACATAAGGTTGAGCAACATCAGCAGTATTTTGATGAGTTAAAACATCAACTACAAATGATGATAAAAGATGCTGAGCGAGCTGTGTTTCTAGGTGGTTCAGTGACGTGGAAGAAATCACAAGACTCAATCAGTCTAGACTGTAAATCGCTTCTTAAACAGCATCCTGAATATCTACAGCTGTTTCCACAAACTAAAGCTGGAACAAGACGCTTTCAGATTTATCCAAACGGTGGATAAATCATTCTTTATCCACAATCTATCAATCCAACTAGCCAATCCCAGACCCAAACAGGTCTGGGTTTTTTTATATCCAATTTTTATTTAAAGGAAATCATTATGATTAAAGGTCTCGCAATTACACCACCTGTACTGGGTCGTATTAGTATCGGTAAAATCGTTGAAAAGAATGGGAAACGTGTCCCTGAAAAGGATGACCAGTTTACCATTACCAGCCAAATCCAGAACAAGGATGGCTGGGTCAAGCATCCACTTGATGAACAGCTACGAGCCAAATCACCGAATCAAAACCAAAAGCTTAGAAGCATTCCAGTCCGTATGATCTTTAATGATCCTGAACTGAACCTGCGTGCAGAGTACAGTTTATTTGACAGGCAAACAGGACGTTTGATCTGTTCAGGTAATGGTGAAACCTGTCAGCGATTTGGGCAGAATGGGATTGAACAACATTCATGCCCATCACCTGATTTATGTCCTTTGGCACAAGGAGGATTATGCAAGCCCTATGGACGGCTGTATGTCAATCTGGATGAATCGGATGAGTTTGGCGCATTCATCTTTAGAACAACAGACTTTAATAGTATTCGTACTTTGGCAGCACGGCTTCGTTACTATCATGCTGCATCGGGTGACTTACTTTCTTGTTTGCCATTACAACTGACTTTACGAGGTAAAAGCACAACACAAAGTTATCGTACTCCGATCTACTACGTGGACTTAACTTTGCGGGATGGAGTAAATCTCAATGATGCTATCACTTCTGCTAAACAGATGGATGAACAGAGCAAGGCAGCAGGGTTTTATCAGGAAGCGCTGGACCATGTGGCACGACAAAGTTACGGCAATGCTAGTTTTGAGGTGGGCAGTGAAGAGGGACTGGATATTGTTGAGGAGTTTTACGCCGATGAACCAAAACCAGAGCGGCATCAGCAGACTAGCGACTTGACTCATGTTCACGATATTCAGAAAGGGTTACAGCAATCAGTTCAGACTTTGAATTAGATGAGCTTGGACAACATTGGACTGCGTAAAATTTTACTGGATTGACCTATCATCTGAGCGAATTACCGCTCGCATCAATGATTAGGAGAAAACATCATGAATGCGTTCACAGGTCAAACTTTTCAGATGAATCAACTCATAAATATAAAACAGGTAATCGAGTTCACAGGTGTATGTCGTTCGACAATATATGAAATGATGGATGAAAATTCGCCTTACTATGATCCGACTTTTCCAAAGAAAGTTACGATCTCACAAAAACGTATAGGTTGGTCTGCTTGGGAGATTAATCAATGGATTGAAGCAAAGTTAGCGAGTCGTGAATAGGGGAGCCGATGCTCCCTTTTTTTAATTGAATTATTTTTTTTTGATAAAAATATAAATTAGCCTCTAATCACAAACCTTAAGAAATAAAATACAAAATAGGTAGTCTCCCATATTTTTTGTAATTATGGTTATACTGAGAATAACTTTAAATAATTTTATCAATAGATTATGAATGACTATATTCAGTTAAATCGCAAATTCTCACCAATATTGTCAGATCAAAATTTAGATGTGTCTAATTTAGATTATTCACTAAACATGGGGGGTGCAGCAAAAAATAGTTGGGACGATTTGTTAACTGAATACAGATGTGTGATTTTGGCTGAAGCTGGTGCAGGAAAAACTAAAGAATTTGAACAGTGTGCTAGAAGAATTAAAGCAGATGGTAAATACGCGTTTTTCATTCGGATAGAGGATATAGATGATGATTTTGTCAATGAGTTTGAAATAGGAGATGAAGACCAGTTCGATGAGTGGTTAGCCTCTACAGATTCAGCATGGTTTTTTTTAGACTCAGTAGACGAAGCTCGTTTAGAAAATCCAAAAAAATTTCATAAAGCCATAAGAAAATTTGCAAGAAAAATAAAAGCTGCTGTACATAGAAGTCATATTTATATTTCAAGTCGCCCTTATAGTTGGGAATTTGATAGTGATGAAGAAATTCTAAATACGGAACTGTTTTATGGTATCAAAGACGAAAAATATAAATCTGAAAAGGATGAAAAACTAAAAAGTGGACTAAAAATTTTTACTCTTTCTCCTTTAACTTTAGAAGATATAAAAAAATTTTGTGAAACTCGATCGGTAGAAAATATTCCAATTTTACTCAATCAAATCGAAAGATATGATCTGCTAGAATTTGCTGAAAGGCCTTTTGATTTAGAAAGTATTATTGATAAATGGAGAAATGACGGGGCATTGGGTTCTAGATTAGAAATTATTAAATATAATATTAATCAAAGATTAGCAGATAGGCATGACTCTAATAGACGTAATATCAATATAAGTCCAGAAAAACTTACTCAAGGAGCCCAACGGCTAGCAGCTGCAGTTATACTGACCCGTAAAGCTAATATTAATGTACGTTCCTCCAATCACAATACTAAAAACTTAGATCCTACTGAAGTACTTCCTGATTGGACTAATGAAGAAATATTTGCTTTATTAAGTTGTGCTATTTTTAATGATATCATATATGAAGCAGTTCGTTTTAGACATAGAGATATTCGAGAGTTTCTTGCAGCCCAGTGGTTCTCAAATTTATTAAGTGGGGATGATAGACTTTCAACAGAAATGCTTTTTTTTAAAGAGCAATTTGGCGAAAAAATTGTAGTACCTTCACTTCGAGCAATACTTCCTTGGCTAATATTGTTGGATGAAAAAATTTGTCAAGATGTAATAAAATTTCAACCAGAAATTGCTTTTGAAAATGGTGACCCAACACAGTTATCATTAGATGTACGTAGAAAACTTTTTTCACAATTTGTTGAAAGAATTGCAAAAAACCAAGATGATCGAACAATTAGAGATAATGACTCTATTGCAAAAATCGCTGATTTTGATTTAGAAGATGAAGTTTTATCACTAATAAAAATTTATTATGATAATGAAGATGTTATTTTCTTCTTGGGAAGAATGGTATGGAAAGGAAAGTTTACTAAATGTCTTTCTTTACTTACATCCATTGCGCTTGATTCTAAAAGAAATATGTACTCTAGGAGAGTGTCGACTCGCGCAATTATGGCATGTGGGCAAAGAGAACAAAAAGTCAATCTTTGGACTAATTTAAATCAAGGCGGGAAAAAACTAGATAGACAGTTAATTGTAGAACTTATCGATGAAACTGTTCCTGATCAAGAGTTTATCAGTTTACTCATAGAGTCTTTAGCAAATGCAACTTTATATAAAAGATTTGAACATAGTGGGTTAACTGCGGTCTTAGAGAAATTTGTACAGAAACTTGATGCTATATTAGGATATGAGTTACTTATTGGTATAGCAGAAATATTAACTTCAGGACCTTTTTTTAATATAAAAGAATATCAAATATCGAAAGAATATGCCTGGACTTTAAAAATAGCTTTTCAAATTATTGAAAAATTAGTTAGAGAGCGTAATTCCTTAGGGCTTGAGGATAGAGTAATAGAAATATTAATTAATGCTACAGCTCTAGAGTATCAAAGGGATTTTGATGATTTCAATGAAAAGAATAAATTGAGAGAAGTTATACCTACATGGTCGGATCTTAATGATAAGTTATATTGGAATTTAATTAAAATAGAACGTCAAAATTTACTTCGAAAAGGAACGAATAGATTAACTGATGATGGGGTTATTTCAGGTCTAGGACACTTTTGGGGATTTAATGCTGATAGTTTTGATAGATTATTGAGTTATATTGATATTAAAGATTGTGTTGATGATAAATTAATCTGCTTGAATCGAGCATTTATAATATACTCACAGCAGAACCAACCAATTGAAATGTTAACCAAAATACAAGAGGCATGTAAAAGCCATTCTCAACTTTTAGATCATTTAGCAACTTTATTAACACCTATACATGTTAAAAGTGATATACCAAAAAGAGTTGAAGAAGATACGATAAAGCGACAGTCTCAACTTGAAAAAAGAGAGTTAAGAGAAAAAAATGATAAATTAAATTGGATTCAGCGATTGAAAAATAATCCTGGACAGCTCACAAATTCCCCTCATATTTTAAATGGTGAATTAACAAATAATCATCTCTGGTTGATGCGTGAACTTGATTATGGTGGAATATCTACAGATCGCTATGGATATCAGAATTGGGAAGATTTAATTCCTGAGTTTGGACAAGAAGTAGCACAAGCCTATCGCGATTCAGCTATACAATTTTGGCGAGTTTATAAACCTAAATTGCATTCAGAAGAAGCCTTAAAAAAACACAGTACACCTTGCGATCTAATATTTGGTTTAATAGGGTTGGAACTTGAGTATAAAAAGGATCCTGAGTTTTATAAAAAATTAAATTCAGAGGAAATCACAAATGCTTTAAGGTATTTTTCATGGGAGTTAAACGGTTTTCCATCATGGCTAGAAAAATTTTATAAAGTTTTTCCAAATGAGGTTGTTGAAGCTATAAACAAAGAGGTTGTATGGGAACTAGGATCATCAGATCCTGAAGCTGACCACAATTATAACCATGTCTTGCATGACCTCATTTATCATGCGCCTTGGATACATACGGATATAGCACATAGAATTTTTGACTGGTTAAAAGAAAACTCAAAATTACTTCATAAAGACACTTACAGATATGCAGTACAAATTTTATTAAATTCTGATATTCAAGAATCAGATTTTAGTTTACTGGCTCAACAAAAAATTAACGAATTAAGTTTACCTGTACACAAGTCATGGTGGTATGCACTTTATGTAGATTGTGACCCAGAAGAGGGAATATTATCCTTAACTACTTGGTTGGAATCATTAGTTATTGAAGATGCTATACAAGCATCTCAAGTTTTTATTTGTCAGTTGATGGGTAAAAGAGATTCAATAAATGGAAAAGCAGGAAATAATAAGTTTAAAGAGGTCAAGTATTTAAAGAAATTATATTCTTTAATGCATAAATATATAAAGCTAGATGATGATATAGAAAGAGCTAATTCAGGAGTATATTCGCCTGGGCTTAGAGATGATGCACAAGAGGCTAGAGATTTGATTTTTACATATTTGAAAGAAGTTCCTAGTGCTGAAAGTTATTATGCAATTAAAGATTTGTTAAAAGAGCATCCAAGTGGAAATAGACGTATTTGGTTGGAAAAGACTGCTCACAATATTGCCTTGTCTTGTGGTGATTCTGAGCCATGGAGCATTGAGCAAGTACTACAATTTGAAGCTTTAGGGGATATCAAGCCAAAAACACATAAAGAATTATTTGATTTAGCATTGCTTAGGATAATTGAACTAAAAGACTGGCTTGAAAATGGTGATGATAGTCCTTGGCTTACTTGGCAAAGAGCTGAGAAAGAAACTGAGATGAGAAATCTAATTGCTGGTGAGTTACGAAAAAAGGCACAATCTAAATATTCAATTTCCCAAGAAAATGAATTAGCAAATAGCCAAAGAACTGATATTAGGCTTGATAACCCTACTGTAAACAGTCCAGTACCAATTGAATTAAAAATTCTTGATAAAGATTGGAGTGGGACTGATTTATGTGAAAGATTAAGAAATCAATTGGTTGGTGATTATTTGCGTGAAAGGACTACTGGTTGTGGAATATTTTTATTAGTATCTCAGTCAACGAACAAGAATTGGATAATTCAAGGTAATACAATTAGTTTGAGTGATTTGGAGAAAACACTTCAAGAATATTGGTATAGTATTGCCCATGAGTGGATTGGAATAGATTCTATCAAAGTTGTTGTTATTGATTTAAGTAAGAGAAAACTAGTTGCAGTTACATAATGGTTTTTCAAATTTACTAGCTCAAATTTGATCTCATAACTTACACTTTTTAAGTTGTATCTTCATTTTAAATTTGAGCCAGTACTTTTTTCATATAGTTATAATTTCTATTGTTGGTGATGTTGGAATCTGAGTAGTCATCCTATTATAAATTTCGAAGAGTTATTTGTTGTAACTTTATAAGTGTAATTTTATGGATTTTCTATTGTTGAGAATGGGTGGGTTTGGTTTATTAAATATATATTATAAAAATTTCTTTGTGGTGAACTTTATTCGGCAGAAACTTAATCTATCAAGAAATGTTCAAAAAGAAGAGGGATGAAACAGGGTAAATTTGACGTATTTTTTTAAATAGAATTAATATAAAACAATAAGATATTGTTTTAATTCAACTGACGCCACCTCCACTCAAATATTATTCAAGATCATTCGGTTTAATATAAAAATTGTTGAATTAAATCGTAAGGTTGCTACTAATTTAGATGAAATATCTAAATTAAAGAGCTTTTTCACTCATACACTGATCTATGTCTACTGTCACAAGATGGATGCACAATTCTATGGATGATTATTCAGTGTTATTGCACCCCGAGCTACTACTTGGGTTTAACCATACGGGGTGGTATGAATTGATAGGATGTAGTTCCCCAGCCAAACAAACTGATAAAGCAAGTAAGGCTGCGGGGGGATCTGGAAGCTTTGGATTATGTAGCAAGGCTAAGGTATAGCAATGCCAGTTGTAGAGAGAGGGGCTGGAATTGTTAATGAGCTCTGTACAGACGTAGTAAAAGCTGAACAGTCTTAGCACACTGATAAGTTGAATCATCTGCACAATATCCAGAAAGGGTTGCAGCAGTTGTTTCAGATTTTGAATTAAAAAAAGGAAGTCAAGACTTCCTTTTGGATTATTTTAGGAATGGCAAACAAGCATTTTTAAATTTTTTTGCTTTTGATCGGAAATTTAAAAATAGAAAGATAATTCTGTATAAAAATACAAGAAGAAAATAGTAATATGCAAAATATTTGAAACTTAGAAAAGCTTAAAAATGAATATTCACTTTACAATTGAAGATGATCAAAAAAAAAATGGGGAAGGACCAATCCAAGTAGGTTGGTTTTTAACAGAAAATAAGGCTTCTTTGCTTTATGAACCGCCCTATAGAATGCGGTCTCAGGCGCTAATAAAACATGCTAAATCAGCAAGCCGTTGCCCTGCGATATTGCAACTGGAAAGTCGTTATTTTGTAATTAATTGCCCTTTTGACTTTCATTTGCGTTTCGACAGAGATGCCCATGGTAAGCCAGTCTTGGTCAATGTCCTAGGTGATCAGTCACCTATACGCCAAAATAAATTGAGAGA
Source organism: Acinetobacter sp. 1000160 (assembly GCF_000588715.1). Classification (NCBI taxonomy): domain Bacteria; kingdom Pseudomonadati; phylum Pseudomonadota; class Gammaproteobacteria; order Moraxellales; family Moraxellaceae; genus Acinetobacter; species Acinetobacter sp. 1000160. Next base: position 73,561 of record NZ_JFWP02000003.1, read on the forward strand.
GTTATTAACACTTGTCAATGAAAATGAATGGCGCAGTCCTCAAATTCCCATTTTACAGCTTAAGCTTCCTTACTGTTTTATTGCTGATGAAGTGGTGTATCTGACTCAATTGGATGCTTTTGGTCATTACCGTAAAAATCCACTGCCTGGCACAATTTTTGGTGGTCGTTTTCCGATTCATATTTGGCCACGTCCACTGATGTGGGCATTTGAATGGCATGACTCTTCTAAAGATTTAATTTTAAAACGTGGTGAACCTTTATTTTACTGTCAATTTGATGGTTATGATCCATCACGCACAATAAAACTACTTCAAGCTGAAAAAACGCCTGAGCTGATGCAGTATATGGATCAAATTTCGGGGGTGGTGAATTATTTAAATCAGACTTTTAGTTTGTTTAATGAAGTTGAAAAAGTTAGACCATCTAAATTATTAGAATTTAAAAAAATTAATTAAATTTAAGGAGTAAAAAATGAATGTTATTAAAGATAAAATCACTCAAGGTGAATTTAGTGAAATCCTAAGTGCTAGATTAGATCTTAACCCTATCCTTGTACGAAGAATAATTTTTGATTTTTTAAAAAATAATGAATCCACTATAGAGAATGAAGGAGAAATAAATATTCCCTCTATCTATCATTTTAATGGAAATTTTCTTTGTCCAGCTATGGGTAGGCCAGATCCATATTTTGAATATATTTTTTCCAACAATGATTTTGTAATATATGTGGAAACTAATAATAATGATCTAATGATTATAAACTTTGCTGGAAACTTAAACACTCCAAATGAAAAAGATATTGAAAATATAAAAAATGAAATTTTTGAAATTATAGAGAGTGGTAAAGTTTTTTTGTTGTGGGATATGAAAAAAGAAAATACAGAATTTAAAATAATAGGATGATATAAAAATGAATATTTATGAGTTGTTGAATGCGGAAAGTAATACTTTGTCTTTAAAGGACTTTGTTGATGCCATAAAAAGTTCAGAAATGAATTTTGAGCAAGATAAGACTTACATTTTGTATTCAGGTTCTATATCTGGAACTAAAACCTCATCTTTAGTGGGAAGTAATTTTTCTGAGGACTATTTTCATATTGGAAAAACAGAAGTAGGTAATTTTCTTATTCAAACTCAATTTAATACAAATGGAATGGGTGTTAAATTACTTGCAGCTATCCAAAAAGATTATATTTCAAAAGGTTTAATACCAGAAGGTCCATATCAAAGTTTATCCACTGAAGATAAGGCTTTAGTTAGAAATACAATGGAATTTATCTTCCAATCTGATCCTATAATTCCTGCAGATCCAAGATTTTCTCAAGCTTATCCTAAGGCTCAAGACATGAAACTGTGGGATATTGCTTCAGAGCGTTTCGTAGCTGAAGCTCCAACAGGAACGAATTTTAAAATTTTGGTTGGTTCAGATCCATTTGTAGTTGAGAAACTTCAAGATACTGTATTGATGAGAAAAGAAATACCAGCTTTATTTAGTAGAAATGATCTTTTCGTTGATGGATTATCTATAACTAATTTTAAAAATGGAAATAGTTTAGAAAGCTTTAAGGCCGCTTTATATGCTGAATCAGCAGCAATTACTAATTTATCTAAAAATGCTGATGGTACATTAAATGTCGAATTGTTTAAAACTTTTAAATCGTCAAGTGAAATCGAAAACTATATTAAAAGTCTTAAAAATTTATCGGATGCGGGTGATATTGATGCGACTAAAAAATTAAACTTATTTGATACAGAGTCAAAAAGTATTTTCAAACAACTTGAGAGCTATTTAACAAACTTACCAGAAGGAACACAAACGGTTCTCAAGGGTTTGAGTGTTGTCGGGGTGGCACTAAGTTTTATTATTGCTAGTAGTCAAGCTCAGGCAGCAGAGCAAGCTGGTGATCATCAGCGTGCAAAAGACATAATGATTGAATGGGGTGTTGGTGAGGCTGGAGCTGAAATAGCCACAATAGTATCTGGTGCATTAATAGGATTAGTTGGCGGGACGCTATTAGGATTATCTGCACCAGTTGCATTAGTAGCTGGTGTAGTTGTTGGTATTACAGCAGGTATCTATGGAGAGGATGCAGCTAAGAAACTGTATAATTTAACAAAAGATCAAAATGATAATGGGAAAATTGATTTATTAGATGCAATTGGAAAATTACTTTTTGGTATAGATAGTACTCCTATTGCAATTGCTCAGATACTAAAAGCAAATGATCGTGCATTAATAATTGATGCTCCAATTCAGCAAGTATTAAATCTTGCAATAACTGATTTATCTTACCGTTATGCACTTTTAAAGCTTAATCCATTTGTAGTAAAAGGTCTTGATTATCAACAGTATAATTTAAATGGAGAGCTTGATTTAGCTAATCCTCAAAATGTAGATGGTATAAGCCAGCAGTTTTTACAGAATAGAGCTGAAATGTTGATGTGGAAGCTTGAATTCATGAAGCAAGGTGTTGATTTTAAAGAGCGTTTTAATCAGTTAGGTAGGTTGTTGCCTTTACCAGTTAAAGGAGATCATATTTATAAAGACTTAAATTTAGATTTAACTTTAGATATTGATGGAATTAACCCTCTGACACTAGCTAGTCATTATCATATTTTTGGCTCAGGTAAAGATGAAATTATTAATGGTGGAAAACTTTCTGATAATTTATTTGGTGGAGGAGGAAATGATAAACTAACAGCTGGTGATGGAACAGATTATTTAGAAGGTGGGAGTGGTAATGATATTCTGTATGGTGAGGGAGATAATGATCAACTGTTAGGTGGTAGTGGAGATGACCAACTCTATGGTGGTACAGGAAATGATTATTTAAATGGTAGTTTAGATAATGATTATCTTGATGGCGGTATTGGTAATGATATTCTAGTTGGTGGGAAGGGACGCCTAAATGCTGATGGTGGTGACGACAATGATATTATTTATGCTGATAAAACCAATACTTCAAATCTAGCACTACCCGATGAATTAAAAGGTGGTAAAGGTAATGATATTATCTATGGCTATGATGGTGAAAATAAAATAGAAGGCGGTGATGGAAATGATTTGTTATATGGTGGTAATGATAAGAATGAACTGAAAGGTGGGGCTGATAATGATCTTATTTACGCTGGTAATGGTGTTGATACTCTTGAAGGCGGATCAGGTACAAATATTTTAGTAGGTAAAGGTGGAGTAGATACATATAGGTTTTTTACTTCGGCTATAGGTCTAGACGGCTTTGGTACCACACTTATTAAAGATAATGATGGGAATATTCTGATAGACCATAAGGTATTACAACTTGGTGACTATGACCCAACAATTCGGGCATGGAGAAGTCAGGATGGCGAATACATCATCCGAAAATTGGGTGAAGATACAGATAAAACAATAATAAGCATTCATAAAGTTGGTGATGAAAAAAATACAATCTATCTTGATGGTTGGGATCAAAATCTTCCTGATTTACCATCAGAAAGTATACCGAATAAAGATGGTATGCTTATTTTAAATGATGGAAATAATATTATATATAATCAAAATAAAGTAAATGCTGGTAATGGTAATGATTATATTGCAACAAATAATAATGATAATTATGTCGATGGTGGTGATGGTAATAATTGGATTGATACTGGTGGAGGTAATGACTATGTTGTTGGGGGGGGAGATGATGATATTATTTTAACTGGTTATGGTGATGATACCATTTATGGAGGGATGGGCGATGACTTAATTTTTACTACAGTTGGGCATAGTAACCTTAATCCATACTTTTTCAATGATAATTTAAAAAATGGTTACTCTACGAGTAATTATTCTTCCGATTACGATATTGATTTTAAATATAAGAAAACTTTACATGAGGAAACTCAAAGTTATAGTTTTTATCTTAATGGCTCTGCCACAATTATGCCTAATATCGAAACCTATATTATAATTGAAGGAAAAAAAATAGATTTATTTTCCGCATTTTTCTTGGATCAAGATATAAGAAGTGGTGAGGAGAATGATCAAGATATTGCATATGGTGGACAGGGCTTAGACTTTATTATTGGGTCTGGAAGTGTTGATCGATTGTATGGCGGCGAGGATGATGACCATCTTTATGGACGTGGTGGCGATGATTATGTTTATGGAGAACAGGGGGAAGATATTATATATGGCGGCGCTGGTCGTGACTATTTAAGCGGAGGAGACAATAGCGATCGTTTGGTAGGTGGATATGAAGCTGACATCATTTTTGGAGGGCAAGGTGACGATGTTATTACTGGGGATTTACAAAACCTTTACGGCACTAGTGCTCCGCCTGAATCAGCAGATCCAACTAGATATGGCGATGACCTCATTTATGGTGGGTTAGGCCAAGATGTGATTTGGGGGAATGGTGGAAATGATATTCTTTATGGTGGAGATGATAAAGACCAGATTCTCGGCGGCGGTGGTGATGATTTCTTATTTGGTGGAAATGGCAATGATTCATTAGTTGGAGGCGCAAATAACGACATTCTTTTTGGCGATGAGAATGATGACTCGCTTAAAGGTGAGGATGGAGATGACATTCTTTATGGAGGTAATGGCAATGACATCTTTCTTTTTGGTGGAGCCAATAATGACATCATTTATGGCGGTGAAGGAAAAGATGCATTGTTTGGTGAGGCAGGAGATGACATCTTATTTGGGGGAGCTGGAAATGATAAGTTAGTTGGTGGACAAGGATCCGATTTATACGTATTTTCAGTCGGTGATGGACAAGACGTAATTCAAGAAGAAGTCACTGATTTAGCAGCATTGAACTATCAAAACTTTATTTATTTCACCTTTGATCCAAGCCAAATGAGAGGTATTAGTCGAGCTGGATTCGACCTGATTGTTAAATATGGAACAGATGATCAAGTTACAGTTAAAGACTATTATAAAGTTAGAAATACCAGTAACCATAGCTATTTAGAAAACCAAGAACTATTTGAACAAATTGAGATATCAGAAATCCGCTTCGAAGATGGTACGGTTTGGGATACTGCAAAAATTATGCAGATGGCACCACCACCAGAAATCAATGAATTACCTTTAGAGCCATTAACTGGCGTTGCCTACTTTATTGATGCTCTTGCAACACGAGAGTCTATTGCTCTGCTTGGAAAAAAGATAATAAGTTATTCATTTCCTGCAAATGAATTACCTGGCACTAAGGCTTATTCTCAAGAACAGGTTTTAGCGATAGAGCAAGCACTGAATAAATTTGCTCAAGTGCTTAATGTCAGTTTTGTTCAATCAGATACTAGTGCCGGAGACCTTAAATTTTATTTAGATGATTTAACTTCAGCGGATGCTGGTGCAGCAGCAGGTTATGCGAGTGCTCAAACTGGTGAAATACATATTAATTCATTGCTATTTGAAACTGCTGATTCACTGAATCAGGGTAAGTATGGCTTTGAAGTATTACTGCATGAAATTGGACATGCTTTTGGGTTGGAACATCCTTTTGAAGCTCCTGTATTACCTGAAATAGAAAATAATCAAGATAATACAGTCATGTCATATACCTCAAATGATAATAATGACACTGAATTAAAAATATTTGATTTAGCAGCATTGCATTATATACATGGCGTTAATTCAGCTGCGCGTGCTGGGAATGATACATATACCTTTGCCGATAAATACATTTGGGATGGTAATGGTATTGATACTTTTGACGCATCTGCAGAAACCAAAAATGTATATATTAATCTTCAGGCGACGACATGGAGTTATGTTGAGCAGAAAGCAAATTATTTAACGGCTGTAGGTCAGGCCTTTATTGGTTATGGTACCGAGATTGAAAATGCAATTGGTGGTGAGGGTGATGACCAGCTTACAGGCAATCAACTCGATAATCACTTATCTGGGGGGGCTGGTTCAGATCTAATTCTTGGTGGTAAAGGTGATGATAGATTAGAGGGTGGCACTGGAACAGATATTTATCACTTCACATTGGGGGATGGTAAGGATCAAATCATTGAAGATGATGTAAATAATACAATTCGTTTGGATGGGGTTACTGTTCAAGAGCTCCATTATGTAAATGGTATTCTGCATTATGGTTCAAATGGAGATCAAATTGTAATTGACTCTAGTAAAGTAGCAACGTGGATCATTGCCAATGTCTCTTATACGACACAAGAGCTAGACCATATTTTTAGCGGAGGTGTTTCTTCAACAGAAAATATTATTCTTGGTCCTTCTCAGCGAGATGCAGAATTACTTGGGCAGGATAACACTAATGCATATGGAAATTCGCTAGATAACCTGCTTATTGGGAATAGTGGTAATAATATTTTAGACGGTGGTCAAGGGGTAGATACCCTTATTGGAGGAACTGGTGATGATATATATGTGCTGGATTCGATCAATGATCGAGTGATTGAAAAATCAATGGAAGGTATAGATACGATTGAAACCAGCGTATCACTGCCTGGTTTAGCTGAAAATATTGAAAATCTAACTTTAATTGGAAATGATACATTAACAGCGACTGGTAACAACTTAAATAATATTATTAAAGGGAATAGCGCTTCCAATACATTGGATGGTAGGGCAGGAGCTGATCTCTTAATCGGTGGTATGGGTGATGATTTATATATTGTTGATGAGTATTTAGATATCACACAAGAAAATGAGAATGAGGGTATAGATACAGTTCAATCTAGTGTGGATACTGTATTACAAAATAATATCGAAAACTTAGTGCTTACAGGTGCTGCAAAATACGGTACAGGGAATGCTTTAAACAATGTCATTATCGGGAATGATGCAAACAACATTTTAGAAGGCGGTGGTGGTCAAGATACAATTAAGTTTGGACATGGTCAGGATCGTTTGATTTTCAAAGTTGGTTCAGGCTCAGTTCAATTGGTAGATACACTTTCAACTAAGCTAACAAGTGATTATCGTACTGTTATTTTGGATAAACTAACGTTAAATGATGTGGTGTTTGCTCAAACAGAAAATGGCACATTAACTATTAAAATAAAAAATAGTCCAGATCAACTGGTTATTCAAGAGCAATTTGGAAATAGTGGCCAAAACTTGATTGATCATTTTGTATTTAGTGATGGAACATCATTGCCAGCACAAAGCATCAAATCAATGGCTAGTTTAACATTGGTATCTGGTAGTGAAGGAAGCGATACGCTATATGGTACAACTTCTAATGATTTGATTTTCGCGGGTGCAGGGAATGACAACATAGATGGAGGTATTGGGCAAGATATTATTGTTGGGGGGGCTGGCAATGATGTTTTAGATGGAGGTGCTGGTGATGACTTATTGATAGGGGGGGCTGGTAATGACTCACTCACTCCTGGTTTAGGTTATGACACGATCGTTTTTAGTCGTGGTTCTGGACATGATACGGTTTATGATTCTAGCAATAAGCAATGCTTAATCCGTTTTGATGGGGTTAACTTTGCTGAGGTAACTTTCTATCAAATTGGCATGGATTTAAAGGCGGTTATTCAAGACACTGGTGAAAGCATTCTGATTAAGAATGGTCTAGTGAAAGTTAGTTATTCCTCCTCGTATTATCCGTATTACTACATGTTACGCAATAAATTCCAATTTGCTGATCTTGGTTTAGTGGATGATTCTAAGATTAAAGTCCACGTGATTGGAACGGATGCAAATGAGGTGATTAACGGTGCATATACCCAAGATGAAATTAAGGGAGGGCTCGGTGATGATGTCCTGATTTTAACGGAGGGGGACGATGAATACCTTTATTCAAAAAATGATGGTAATGACAGGATTGAAGGCTATGGAGGCAATGATCTATTAAGATTCACAGATCTTACTTTAACAGATGTATTCTTTACGCAATCTGGTTTATACGATATTAAAATTACAATTCGTGAAACCCAACATGTGATCACTTTGGTGGATCAATTAAATGCTTCTTTGAATGGAAAAATTGATCAGATTATTTTTGCTGATGGTCAACAATTGTCTCAGAATGATTTTCTTGAGATTATTTTAGGAACAGACCTTGAGGAGACGCTCTACGGTACAGTTGGTAATGACCGTATTCAAGGTTTGGCTGGTGATGATGTCATTTGGAGTGGTAGTGGTGATGATATCCTCATTGGTGGCAGTGGTGATGATAGGCTGTATGGTGACTCTGGTGATGACACGCTGATTGGTGATGAGGGGAATGATAGCCTTTATGGTGGGGCTGGTAATAACATACTCATAGGTGGGGCTGGAGACGATGATATATCTGGTGCTGATGCAAATGATTCACTCAATGGTGGTACAGGCGATGATCATCTAAGAGGGGGGCGAGGTGAAAATACTTATACTTATCATGCAGGAGATGGGAATGATGTAATTGAGGATGGTTCTCAGCAATATAGTAATAATTATGGATATTGGTGGCGTCTTGACAACCAGAGTACTTTATTATTGCATGGGGTAAAGCTCGAAGATATTCGGTTCTCTTATGCCGATGTGAATGTTAATGATGATTATAGAAGCTATACACTTCAAATTACCAATAATGTGACCAACGAAACTATTACATTAAAGAATCAGGTCAATATTCTAGGTCAATATGGAATCGATGAGATTCATTTCGATGATGGAACAAAACTGTCTGCACTTCAAATTGCTAAAGGCTTATTAATAGGAACTCATGAAAATGATGTGATTTATGGCACCACTGAAGATGACACACTTATTGGGAATGATGGTAATGATACTTTAGAGGCTATTGTTGGCCACGATACATTGATTGGTGGAGCTGGCGACGATCGATTGCTGATCAATGGTAATTTGCGATCAAGTTACTATTATGATGATAAGGCCAATATGTATGGTGGTTTGGGTGATGATCACTTATCAGTCATTTCAGTCAATAACAATCAGCTGTATGGTGGTGCTGGCAATGACACATTACGTTTGAACAATAGTCAAAATAATGTGCTCAACGGTGGAGATGGGGATGATTTAATTCATTTAAATAATGGTTCAAGTAACCAACCCATCATATTCACAGGTGCTTTTGGCCATGATGTAATTGAAACATATTATGATTATTATCAAGGGCATAGCTTAAATCAAAAATTGGTATTCACAGATTTAAATGTCAGTGACATTTCATTTAGTGTTAATAACGAATATGACTTAGTTATTACCAGTTTAGTGGATCAAAGTACGGTAACTGTAGACTCACAATTTTTGAGTTATTACAAAGTTGCAAGCGTACAATTTAAAGATGGTACAGTGCTGACTGGGGATGATATTAAAAATAAAGTCCTACAAGGGACTCTACAAGCAGATCAGATCAACGGGTTCTTCACCAATGACAGTATTTATGGCTTGGCTGGTGATGATGTGATTTCTGGTGGCGGTGGGCAAGACAGCCTGTTTGGTGGAGATGGTGATGATGTTCTACAAGGCCGAGGTGTATTAGACGGCGGCAATGGCAATGATACGCTACAAGGTTGGGGAACACTGATTGGGGGGAAAGGCAATGACCTGATCAAAGTCACCAGTTCATCGATTTTCGTGTTTTCTGTGGGTGATGGCCATGACATTATCCAGTCAGATTCTTCTTTTAACAAGATTATGCTTCGTGGTATTGCCAAAGAGGAGGTCAGCTTCGGCATTCGCAATCTGGATTTAATCATTACACTCAATACGACGCAAGAAACCATCACCATCCCGAATCATTTTAAGAATGAGACAAGTCCTTTAATACAAACGGTATATTTTGATGATGGTCGATCTATTGAATATCAAGATTTTTTAAGTGGAATCGTTGTTGGTGGTGAAGGTAATGACTTTCTCCATGGCAGCATAGCGGGAGAACAGCTCTTAGGTAATGCAGGTGATGATCTCTTATTTGGTCAACAAGGGGATGACACGCTCAATGGTGGTGCTGGGAACGATATCCTAGCGGGAGGTAGTGGTAATAATACCTATATCTTTATGAAAGGTTCAGGCCATGATTCGATACGAGAAACACTGTTGGGAATTGATAGCACAAGAATTTTAGTCAAAGGCTTGAGGTATGAAGAACTCGCATTTAGCCATGGAGACAATGGCAGCCACGTATTAAGTATTATTTCGACGGGAGAATCGATTAGCTTTGTTGGCAATGTTCAAATGGAGATTGAGGGTGGCAACACCTATACCATTGGTCAACAAGATACGCTAGGTTATAACTTACTTGATGGACCACGAGATCCTAACAAAAATCAGATTTTTTATGGTTCTGGAAGTGTGGATCAATTAAAAGGATTAAATGGAGATGATCTACTAATTGGCGGCTCTCAAAATGATCTTTTAGATGGTGGGCGTGGCAATGATACGCTGATAGGCGGTTATGGCAATGACACTTACTATTTTTACCGTAATGCGGGCAATGATAAAGTCATCGAAGGTGTATGGGGCAATCAAATCAGTGAGGATCAGCCTTTTTTTACTGCTGACAAAATTAATGCCTCTTCACTTAAGATTGCAGACATCGTTTTTCAACAGTCAGAGAGGGATGTTTTTCTTCAAATCACCAATACGAATGACTCGATTCGTTATATCAATGGTGTACAAAAGCGTCTTGGTGAAATTACCTTGGCAGATGCGACCATTACCTTTAATAGTAATGGTCTCAGTAATATCATTAAAGGCGGTTATGGTAGCCAAACGATCTATGGGTCGAATAATACCACTCTAATTAAAGGTGGAGATGGTCATGATCATTTATACGCTGGACTCAATAAGACACAACTGATTGGGGAGTCGGGTGATGATCTGCTGTATGGTGGTTCAGGACATGATTATCTATTAGGGGACAGTGGCTATCGTAGAGATTATTATTCTAATTATATTTATGAGCCAGCTTCTGAACAGGGTAATGACACCCTTTATGGTGGAGCAGGGAATGACCACTTGGATGGTGGGCGTGGCAATGACATTCTTGATGGGGGGCAGGGCAATGATGAACTTATCGGGAACTATGGAAGTGATACCTTTGTATTTGCTAAAGGCTATGGTCATGATGTGATCTTGGATGGGGTTGCGCTTAGTTATTTAGTCAATAACCGATTAAAACAAGAAAATGATGTGGACACGTTATCGCTAAAAGGTGTGTTGGCCAGTGATGTGAGTTTTAGTCGCAAGGTCAGTGGTGATTTGATTGTTACACTTATTGAAACGGGTGAAACGATAGAAATTCGCAACCAGTATACGGCTGGAAGCAATAGTGATGATGTTATTATTACTAAAGTAGTGTTTGAAGATGGTTCAACTCTATCCGCCAATCAAGTGTATGAGCTAGCCACTGAAATCCCAACTGGGCTGAGCGGTTATATTAACTATGGTAGTAATTTAGACGATGTCTTTGTGAGTTATGGGGGGGGGAGCTTACTGGATTATTATTTGAATGGAGAAGTCCCAAGCTCATTCGGTGTGCGGCAAAGTAATGGTCAAACCAATATTAATGGTGGAAATGGTAATGATGTCTATAATTTAGATGGAAGTAGTGCACAAAATGTGACTTTTATTTTTGATCAGGACTTTGGTCACGACATTTTGAATTTAACCAGTAATGCCAAGAATAATACCCTTTATTTTTCAGCTCTGAATGTAAATGAGATTACTGCGACCCGTAAATATGATGATTTATTAATTGTCAATAATTTAACCGGTGAGAGTGTTTTGGTTCGGGGGCAATATACGCCTTCAACCAATCTAAAAGTGGAATATTTCCGGTTTTCTGATGGTCAAACCATTCACCTCGATCAATTAGACGTGATCATTGACCATACCATTAACGGAACTGATGGACAGGATAACTTGCATGACCTCATTGGTGATGATCTGATTTATGCAGGCAATGGTGATGATCAAATCACGTCAAGTGATGGGGATGATCAAGTCTATGGCGGTGCAGGGAATGATAGCCTAATTTTTACAGGCACTGGCGACCGGACGTTATATGGGGGGAGTGGGGATGATTATCTACGTCAATCATGGTGGCAAGCCAATTCTGGCAATCAGGTCTTGGATGGAGGCACTGGAAATGATTCTCTGGAAGCGAGTACGGGAGATGATCGTCTAATTGGTGGTGAGGGTGACGATTATCTGCACGGTGGGTTAGGTAATAATATCTATGAATTTGAAGGAAATTTTGGCAACGATCGGATTGCAAATTATAACTATAATAATTTTAAGCAGGCAAAAGATACAGTTTGGCTTAAAGATCTAAATTTGGCAGATGTGACTATTACGCAAGACCTTGATTATATCTATATAAAATCAAAACTTGCAGCTAACTCGATCATAATTGAAACAGGATATGGGTATAACGACAAAAATGTCTGGATACCGATTGAAAAAATTATTTTTAAAGATGGATTGATACTGGATCAAGCGCAATTAAAAACCATCTTGTCTATGGTAACGGACGGGGATGATTTCATTATTGGAGATGATCTAGACAATACCATTGAAGCTGGCATTGGCAATGACTTCATTTTTTCGGGTGGGGGGCATGATGTTTTAGTATTCAGAACTGGTTTTGGTCAAGATACCATTTTGGATCGAAGAGAGCGGTTTTTACCACCTGAATCTGAACCTCGCTTCTTGATTGAGTATCCGCAAGATGAGGGTAGTCGAACGATTTACCTTCCAGATTTTATTGCAAGTGATATTCAACTCACCATGAGTTATCAACATGATTCGGATGGGATGCCGATCGAAAATTTTTATATTAGTATTCTTGGTCAGCCAGATACGATTAGGGTGCAGCAAAATGCGATTGATTTTATTGTGTTTGGAGATGGGACAAGATATGACCGTGACCAAATCATAAAATTCACGACAATGATTGATGGTGATACTGTACGAGAAATTTATGGCTCCGAAGGTGATGATCGATTAGTCAGTGGCAATCACTATAACTATATGTATGGTGATCGTGGTAGTGATGTGTTTGTGATTGCACAAGTTCATGGACAAGAGATTGGTGATGGCTTCTATACCAAAGGCGAAACTGATATTGATGTGTTGGAATTAACCAATTTAAATTTGGAAGACGTAGAACTGTTTAGAGATGGGAATCGTTTAGAGATTCGCTCTACACAGGATCAAAACAGTGTCTATATTTATGAACAATTTGCATTGGGTGAGGATTATGGAATTATTGATGAGATTCATTTTAAAAATGGGCAAATTTTAAATAAACAACAAATTTATGAGATTTCGATTAGCAATGAAACTTTTTGGGGATCAGATGAAGATGAATCATTCAGCTCAGGTGCGGGTAATGATACCTTCTTTTTATCGAATGGCAATGATACCTATTTGTTCAAAACAGGATTTGGGAATGATTCTATCTCAAATGACTCCGGAAAGAGTTCAGGAACCGCTAGCATTGATTTAACTGATTTTAGTTTGGATCAAATTCAACTTTATCGAGAAAATGATTCACTATTGATTATGGATAAGGAGACGGGTAATACAATTACTGTTTATCAACAGTTTCTAAATCCAGCTGTTGCATTGATTGACAAAATTATATTGCAAGATCGAATGCTGACTGCTGAGCAGGTTAAAGCACAGATATTAACGGGTTCGGCAGGGGATGATATCCTGACTGATTTTATTGGTAATGATGTTTTATCAGGGGAGGCTGGGAATGACACCTTAATCAGCAACAAAGGCAATGATACTTTAATTGGCGGTGCTGGGGATGACAATCTTATTATCAATAGCCACGATAAAGCCACGATTATCTTTGATGCGCAGTCTGGGCATGATGTGATTAAAGGAAATAATTATAATTATACTGACATTGTACTATCTGGCTTAATAGCAAGCGATCTCGTCTTTGCTGGCTTGAATGGTATTTACACGGTTTCTACTTTAAGTTCCGAAGCAAGTCTGACTTTATCATCTATTGAAGGAGTTCGATTTAAATTTGAAGATCAGTCTGAGTGGGTGACGGCTAGGGATGCATTCAAAGGACAAGATCTAAAAGTTGTGGGTACCGATGGGAATGATTATTTGTGGAGTCAAACGATTCTTGCTGAAACCCTTGAAGGAGGAGCAGGGAACGATCAGATTTATGGCGGGGTTGGCGATACTCTATTTGGCGGCACAGGTAATGATACAATCGCGGGAGGAGACAAGAGTATCATCATTGGTGGCGCTGGCAATGACCGATTGCTAGGTTATTATAATAATAAAGAAACCATCTATCAATTCGACCAAGTCATTGGACATGATCGTATTAGTGTTCATGATTATCGTTCCGAAGGTGGAAGTACTGGTGTCATTAAGCTCAATTATTTGAATAAAAACGATGTGATTATTAATTTTAGTAATTGGCATTATCTCGATTATTATAATGATGAAATTAATATTCCCTCTTTAAATATTTTAGTGAAAAATACGGGTGAGACCATTTCAATTTCGGCTCCAGAAGGCAGATATTATTATGACTTGCTCAATCTTATCCCACAAAATCCAATTGTTTTTATGAATGGCGAGGTGATGTCATTTGAAGAGATTAAACAACACGTTTTATATTCAAATTCAAATCTAAATGACATCATCGAAGGGACGTCAGGCAATGATTATCTCGATGGTGATCGTGGTAGCGATATACTACTTGGTGGACGAGGAGATGATACCTATTTTGTAGATGTCAGTACAGATACGATCGTGGAGCGCAATGATCAAGGCATCGATCATGTGATGAGTCAAAGTGATTTTAGCTTAAGTGACTATGTAGAAAACCTGACTTTAGTTAATGACACTGCTGCATTGCTGGGGGTGGGCAATGGCCTGAATAACATGATTAAGGGTAACCAAAACGAAAATCGTTTGGAGGGGCATGGTGGGAATGACAGACTAGATGGAGGTCTCGGTGCAGATACGCTACTTGGGGGACTAGGAAATGATATTTATATTGTTGATAACGCTGGTGATAATGTTATTGAAAATATGGATGAAGGGATTGATTTAGTTTATTCAGATATTACTTACACACTCACTGATCATGTAGAAAATCTAACATTAACAGGGTATGAAAATAATACAGGGACAGGCAATGAACTCAATAATATAATCATTGGAAATGATGGCTCCAATTTGTTAATGGGCTTGCAAGGCAATGATATTTTAGACGGAGGTGCTGGTGCTGATACGCTACTTGGGGGTGCTGGAAATGACATTTATTATGTTGAGCATATCAACGATCAAGTGATTGAATATGCATCTGAAGGTGTTGATACGGTCTATTCTAATATAGCTTATATTGCCCCGCAAAATGTTGAGAATATTGTATTGACAGGTGCTGCTGAGATCAATGCGACTGGTAATGCATTAAATAACACTTTAACTGGGAACAAGGCTGCAAATACGCTATTGGGAGGAATCGGGCAAGATACTTTAATCGGCGGCTTAGGGAGTGATGTTTATTTTTATACCCGCGACAGTGGTCAGGATACGTTGATTGATTACAGTGCGGTGAATACTGGTGATGTCAATAAAGTATATTTTGAAGTAGGGATGACGAGAGATCGATTAATTCTGAATTGGGAAAATAATGATCTAATTGCCTCGATTGCAGGCTACTCATCTGTACTACGCATTCAGGATTTTAAAATTGACCAAAATGAATGGCGCTTTATTTTAGGTGACAGTGTTGAACTCAATAAAGCACAATTGATCAATCTCATTGGTGAAAATAGTAGCACTGATTATCCGCATGTAATGGATGATCAAATTTCAATTGTGGTGAATCAGACCAATACGTTTGGTAATTTGCTCAGTAATGATTATGATTCTGCAGCTTTAAAACTTTCTATTGTAAACAATGGTATTTTGCAAGGAAATTACGGTGAATTACATCTTAATGCAGATGGTACGTACCAGTATGTTATTGATGCTAATAAAGTTATCGAATTAGATCCGAATCAGACTGTACAAGATAATTTCTTCTATGTAACAACGAACGGTCGTTTCGAAAGTACAGGACAATTGGCTGTCAGTCTTACGGGTGTAAATGATGCGCCAATCGTTTTGAGTGATAATGCAAGTTTATTCGCAAGTGAAAGTATTCTAACTGGTAATGTACTTTCAAATGATAAAGATCCTGAAAATAATCATCTATTAGTAAAAAATCAGACTGATCAGCAGGGCTTATATGGGCTTATCCACTTTAATGCAGATGGAACCTATAACTATATTCTTGATTCTTCTAAGGTAACTCATCTAATTCCAGATCAACGCGTTCAAGAGAAGTTTAGCTATCAAGTCACGGATGGTGAATTGAATACAACTGCCGAATTGATCATTGAGATTATTGGAGTGAATGATCAACCACAAGCCACTATTGATCATGCCTATGTTGCTGCCAATGAAAACAATATTATGGGCAATGTGCTCCATAATGACACTGATCCTGAAAATACTACACTCAAAGTTATTGTTTCTGACCGTATTCAACATGGTCTCTATGGAACATTAACGCTGAGTGCTGATGGCAGTTATCGCTACGAAATTGATAGTAAAAAAGTTGCGGTATTTAAACAAGGTCAACAGGTATTGGATACTTTCTCATATCAAGTGACGGATGGAGAGTTGGGTGATACCAGCCAATTACAGATTCATATCACTGGAGTAAATGATGCACCAGTATTGTCCAAAGACATGGTTGCTATCAGTGTTGATCAGTCAGAAGTTAGCGGTAATGTCCTCAATAATGATCGTGATCCTGATGGCCTGATTACGATTCTGGATAGTGGTGAGAAGCAAGGGCTTTATGGTGTTTTATTCCTCAATAGTGATGGCAGCTATCAGTATATTCTTGACCGAAATAATGAGGAATTAATTCAATTACCAAAAGCACAACATGTTAGCGAAACTTTTAGCTACCAAGTAAAAGATGGTGCCTTTGAGTTGAGTAGCCAGATTGAGATTACCATTAATGGCGGTAATCGAGGTCCAAACGTTACGGATGATAGCAATGTCGTTGATATTGAAATTGGTGAGGTGGTTGGAAATGTACTCCAGAACGATGTCGATCCAGACCAAGATGCCCTACTCATTTTAGATACGCGTGATCAAATCGGTAACTTTGGAGTGCTGCATCTTGCAGAAGATGGTTCGTATCGATACATTTTGGATCCCGCTGCAATTCCTTTGATTACTGAAGATCAGCGGACGGAATATTTCAGTTACATCGTTTCTGATGGGGATGTAATAAGAGAAGGCTATTTAGAGATTAATATTACGGGACTTAGCTTTAATCAGGCACCAGAAGCAGTATTGGATAGCATCGATGTTTTAGCTGATGCTGATTATGTTACTGGTAATGTTCTAGACAATGACAGTGATCCAGAGGGTGATAGTCTGGCAATTGTTAATATTGGTGAGTATCAGGGAGCTTATGGCATCCTTCATCTTAATAGTGATGGCAATTATGATTATGTACTTGATGCTGAGAAAATTAAAGCTCTTAAAGTAGGTGAGCAAGTACAAGAAAGTTTTGATTATCAAGTGACAGATGGTGAGTTGATATCAGATAGTCAATTACTCATTAATATCACCGGTGTCAATGATGCCCCAATCACGATTGCAGACAGTGTAGATATTTTAGCGGATGTAGATTACGTCATGGGTAATGTTTTAGACAATGATAGTGATCTAGATGGTGACTCTTTAACGATTACCAATACCGGCGAGCATCAAGGCAATTATGGTGTTCTTTATCTCAATGCAGATGGAAGTTATGACTTTGTACTTGATGCGGAGAAAGCTAAAGTTCTTAAAGCGGGTGAGCTGGTAGAGGAAAGCTTTACGTACCAAGTCACCGATGGTGATTTGCAATCGCATAATCAACTGTTAGTTAATATCATGGGAGTGAATGACGCACCAATTGTGATTGCAGATAGTGTAGATGTTTTAGCGAATGCAAAACATGTGACAGGTAATGTATTGACAAATGACAGTGATCCAGATGTTGATAGTCTGGCAATTGTTAATATTGGTGAGCATCATGGAGTTTATGGTGTCCTTCATCTTAATAGTGATGGTAGCTATGACTATGTGTTAGATGCTATGAAAGCTAAAGCTCTCAAGGCAGGCGAGCAAGTACAAGAAAGTTTTGATTATCAAGTGACAGATAGCAACGTAGTGTCCCATAGTCTGTTAAAAATTAATCTTACTGGAGTTTCACTTCAAGCACCTACCATTGATATTATTTCTAGTCATGATGGTAGTGCACTTGTGAGTGGGAAAACTGAGTTGGGAACTTTTGTTATTGTAAAAGATCCTCAGGGTCATTCTTATACAGTAATGGCAGATGATAAAGGTCACTATTCATTTAATATTCCAGCGCCTGCCGCCGAAGGTAAATACGAAGCGATTGCAACTGATGCAGTGGGGAACACATCTGATAGTGTGACAGCGATTTTAGATGATGCAATTGCTCCTACAATGCCAGTAATTGAAACTTATAATATTACGGGTCATGGTTTGGAGATCAAAGGAATTGCTGAACCGAATAGTAAAGTTAATATTTATACATTATCTGGTAATCTCATTGGATCAGGCATTACCAATGCACAGGGTAAATTTGTTGCGACAATTCTAGAAGAGTATAACGATGCTAGAACACTAAAAGTCACTGCAATTGATAAAGCTAATAATGAGAGTCAAGCAACCGAGTTTGCAACAGATCCTGTGGTTGCTACGAATAATCAAGATAGTGCATATGTTGACTTGATCAAAGGGCTAACTCCAATTATTAGTGAGGAAAGCAAGACATTCTTTAAACTGTTTAGTAGTTCTTTGTTGAATTTATTAGGTGTTGGTTCTTTTGGTGGAGCGATGGAATTTTCTGTAAATAGCGGGCATATGCAAAATGTCGTTGCGACAGTTAAGGCAAATAGTTTAGCTGCTATATTTGATCAAATGACGATTTCATTATCAAAGAAACAAACGGATGGCTCTTGGACGTTAGTTGCAAGCAATAAAGATAGTGGTTGGTTAGACCTAATGATTTTTGGCGAGCAGGCTACTATTAAACTGAATGGATTGGAGGGAGGGACTTATAAATTAGGCTTTGAAAGTAAGCCATTTGCTGGTTTAGCAAACTTTTTAAATGTGTCTTTG
The DNA here is from genome assembly GCF_000588715.1 of Acinetobacter sp. 1000160. NCBI lineage: Bacteria > Pseudomonadati > Pseudomonadota > Gammaproteobacteria > Moraxellales > Moraxellaceae > Acinetobacter > Acinetobacter sp. 1000160. The sequence continues at coordinate 92,728 of NZ_JFWP02000003.1, forward strand.
AAATATGCAGATTATGATCTAACTCAAAGCCCTAAAACGACTGCTTCATCTATTGAACAAGTTATTGGTAATCTTATTTCAGATGCCGATACGCATACTGGTAAAGTTGATAACTTAGGGCCAGGTGATAAAGTTCAAATCAGTATTCTGAAAAATGGACAATATCTAGATGTTATATCTACAACTACTATACAAGGTAAATATGGTTTGTTGACGCTTTCTGAGGATGGCAGCTATATTTATCAGCCATCAACTAGTTTATCAAAACTAGTGAATGCAGATGAATTTAGCTATCAAATCACTAATGCAAATGGAGACTCATCTATTGCTAAATTAGTGGTAGATTTTACTTATAATTGGAAAGGTACTATCTCTGATGATGTGTTTATTTCAAGTGGAGCAACAGATCTAATTACTGGTAATACTGGTGCTGATACTTTGATTTATCAGTTGTTGGTGGCTTCTGATGCTGTAGGTGGAAATGGCAATGATCATTGGGCTGACTTTAAGGTGGGAAGCATCAATAGCAATGCGAATGCTGATAAGATAGATATTGGTGATTTATTAATAGATTATTCTGGTAATCATAGTATTACGAGCCTTACACCTTATCTCAAAACTGTTGTGAAGGGTGCTGACACAGAACTATATATAGATCGCGATGGTAATGGTTCAACGTATAGTAGTTCATTGCTATTAACTTTGAATAACACCAACACTAGTTTAAGTGATCTAATTAATAATCAGCAAATTGTGATTTAGATTTATTTAAAGAAAGGCATTAAGATTCGTTTCTTTCTTAATGTCTTTCTCCCTTATATTAATTTCAGTAGTAATTTTAGATAAAATTTTTCATCCTAAGTCTTTGTTTTTTAATTTATAAATATGTATAATAACTATTCTATTATAAAGTGAAATAAAAATATGGAAAAATTATTAAAGGGGCTCTTTATGGGGAGCATCATGATTTTGTCTACATATACCGTTGCAGCTACATGGCAAGATGTGGGAACACTTTCAGGTGGAATTTTTCCTAATACCTCATGCCAAGTCCAACTTGCATCGCCTACTGCAAATAGCGGAGTTTTCCGAAATATAGTACCAGTAAGTATATATAAAGATCCGTATGATCTTAAAATGGATTTTTCAAATTATACTGTAGATCAGTTGCGAGATTTCTTTATAGATGTACCTAATAATAACTGGGAAAGTTTTTATCAAAGTTATCAATCAGCCCAAAAAAAATACCCATATCACACACCTAAATTCAATATATCAATTTATAAAAATAATAATTATTTTTCCACATCCTCAATGCTTGTTTTAGTATCTGGAGGACAACAAATCTCAGTTGGCACACCTATTCAAGCTATAGCTTCTCACCCTTATATTAAAATTCAGCAGTTTTGTCTGTCTTAAATATAGCTGAAATCATCCTGAATATTTTATATCTAGGGTGGTTTCTAAAATTATCATATTGTAATTGAGAGTGAATAGAGAAGTTAGTAACCATTCTTAAGTTGTTGTTATAGAATTTTTGTTAATATTTTTATTCTATCAAGAAATGTATAAAAAGGTAATGGGTCAAGATCGGGTGAATTTGAATTGTATAAAAATAAAATTTAAACAAAACAAAATGTTATTGATTTAGTTCAACTGACGCCACCTCTATTAAAATACTACTAGAAATTATTTGAGCTGAAATAAAAAAAGCGTTGAAATAAACCAAAAAATTTGGGGGGCATGCATACATCTTCACTTTAAGTTATTAGTTTTTTGTATGAGCACTTTTTAAACTCTGTTTCATCAATTTTTTATTTGATTCTAAGATCACTATTCTTAAATTTTCATCTTCAATGCTACGTGCGATAAGGATTGTACCCACTAATTGGCTCATCATAGCCCAAGCTTTTTCCTCACTACCCAAATTCTTGGCAAATAATGCATGACCTCTCATTAATTCATTTTGATGCAATCTTCGTATTTCACTATCTGATTGAGCGATTTCATTTGCTAAGGAAGGAAGAAAACATCCATTTTCGGGTTGTTCTACGTGAGATAGGGAAAGGTAACGATCAAGTTCAAAATCAATCCAATCCTCAATATTCTCATGTGGATTATTCCACCACATGCGGATGCTGCGTTCTGATTCAGTTTCAATTAATGCCTTAAACAAATCATTTTTAGACGAAAAGTGTTTGTAAAAACTACCACTTGTCACGCCTGCTGCTTTCATAAAACGGTCAATCCCAGTCGCATAAAAGCCCTGTTTTTTTGCTAGCTTCCCGCTGATAGCAATAAGTTCTTGACGTTTCTGGACTTTATAACCGTCTTTATACCGCATTTCTGATTTCCAAAAATTAATTTGCTTAGAGCATAAATATAACATAGTATTTTATTGGGTAACGATCGTTATCTAATGGACAATTATCGGAGAATGCTAATGGAAGTCCAGAATGAACAAGTAACTCAAGGTAAAAAAGTAGCTTTGGTAATTGGTGCAGGTGATGCTACGGGTGGAGCTATTGCAAAGCGTTTTGCGCAGGGAGGCTACATTACTTGTATGACTCGTCGAAATGCTGACAAGTTGTTGCCACTGATTAAAGAAATTGAATCGGAAAATGGTCAGGCTTATGGCTTTGCCTCAGATGCACGAAAAGAAGAACAAGTCATAGAGTTAATAGAAAAAATTGAATCAACGATTGGCCCAATTGAAGTCATGGTCTTCAATATTGGAGCGAATGTTCCATGCAGTATTTTAGAAGAAACAGCTCAAAAATATTTCAAGATCTGGGAAATGGCATGTTTTGGGGGATTCCTAGTAGGACGGGAAGTTGCTAAACGTATGGTTCCACGCCAAAAAGGTACCATTATCTTTACAGGTGCAACAGCAGGTTTACGGGGATCAGCAAATTTTGCCGCATTTTCAGGGGCTAAGCATGGCTTACGTGCATTGGCGCAAAGTATGGCAAGAGAATTAGGTCCTAAAAATATTCATGTGGCCCACGTTGTCGTGGATGGGGCTATCGATACTGCTTTTATCAAAGAGACTTTTCCTGAGGCTTACGCACTTAAAGAACAAGATGGAATTTTGAACCCCGCTCATATAGCAGAAAACTACTGGTATTTAACTCAACAGCCTCGTGATGCTTGGACACATGAACTTGATCTTCGACCTTATATGGAACGTTGGTAATCGATTCTGGGTTTATTTTAAATTTTGGTTAAATACGGAAAAATAGCAATGAAAGAACTTGAGTTTTATTTTGATGTGGGCAGTCCTTATAGTTATTTGGGAATGTATCGCATGTTACAGATTGCTGAAAAACATCCGGTAGAAATTATTTGGAAACCGATGTTATTGGGTGGTGTTCTAAAAGCGCATGGCAATAGCAGCCCATTGGAAATTCCTGCGAAGGCTAAATATTCAATGATGGATATACAGCGATGGGCAAAAATCTGGGATATACCAGTAACAATAAATCCTTTTCTACCGATTAATACATTACAAATGATGCGGCTTATTACCGCTGTTCAGATGTATCAGCCAGAAAGATTCCTTAGTTTAGTAAAGGGAATTTTCAATGCGATGTTCCGTGAACCTCAAAATTTAAATGATATAAACGTTTTGATCCATGTGGCTAAAAGACTAGATCTAGAACTTTCAGTCGTAGAGGGTTGGTTAGCTGATGAAGATGTTAAGGCCCAGCTTAAAATGGTTACTGAGAGCGCAATTCAAAAAGGGATATTTGGCGCACCTACATGGATTATCGATAATGAGATGATTTGGGGAGTAGATCACCTTAACTTTGTTGAAATGGCTTTAACGGTTTAAGAAAAATTTCTTTTTTAACTGAGTAAATTTATTATTCATACTGGCCTTAAGCAACCTATCTCTAAATCTTATTGAAATGATATGTTGAAGGCGGATTTATTTTCATAAATTTTCAAGGCCAGTGTTTTCAAGTTTATGATAATATTAAATTAAAATCATAAATCATCTCGAATTTAACAAATCGAATTTTATCTTCTATTATTACTTGTGAACCCCCTTTATCTAAAGAATTAGTCATATAGAGATGGACAAAAATACTGAACAAGACTATAAAACCAAACAATAAGCTTTAGCAGAACTTCTATTAGACAATATTTAAATTAGTGCTACTTTGTCTAGAAGAGGCTGCATTCAAATTATTTACTCAAACTAAATGTATTGCGAGAGACAAACTTATGGCCCTTAAGGAAGCAATTCTTACAGCTTTATTGGATGGTGAAGCATCTGGCTATGATTTAGCGAAGCTATTTGATTTTGCGATGGCGAATTATTGGGCTGCTACACCTCAGCAACTTTATCGTGAGTTGGACAAGCTAACCATTGATGGACTTATTGATGTTCGTCTGGTTGAACAAGACCGTCGGCCAAATAAAAAAGTTTTTTCCCTCACTGATGCAGGGATGGAAGCGATTGTAAAATTTTCCTCAATTGAAACAAAACCTACTGCAATTCGTGAAGAATTAATGTTGAAAGTGCAAGCGGTTGATTTTGGTGATGTTACAGCAGTTTGCGAAGCACTTGCATCAAGACGTGAAGAGGCACAAATTAAGCTCACTCGTTATGAAGAGCTTCAGGTACATTTTCTTGATGGAAAATCTGAAACTGAATATCTTGAAGTGTCATCACGTGTAGGCCCATACCTTACACTTTTGCGTGGAATTGCTTTTGAGCGTGAAAATATTGAATGGGCAGAACGATGTTTGTCTGTTTTGAATAAACGTAAAGGAAAATCCTAATTTATTTCAGTAAATTTAATATTTTTTAAAATTTAAATACTTAACTCATTTTTTGCTCCTTTCACTAAAAAGAGCTAACAAATTTATCTCTCCAAGTTCTTGGACTTCATTTAGGGCACTTTCGTTAGAAAGTGCCCTATTTTTTTCCTTGTTTTTAACAAGTACTTAGCTTGTTCAAACACAAATATTGTCATGAGTTTAATTGTCAAAATGATTTTGATCTGAGTGTTAAACATAAGAATAAATCCGATAAGCGGTAAAGAGTGACAAGTATTATTCAAAAAATAGTATAGACAACAAAGTTAATATTAACTAAAGTTAGTATGTGTGGTGAATTCATGAGCTATTGCTGAAGCTTTCAATGATAAATAGCTCAAGAATCAGATATTCCAGTGATCAAGCTTGATTACAAAAGTTTCAGACTCCAAAGGAGATACAGTATGGGTAGTATGGCTAATTCAGAAACTCAATCAGTTAATTCAGATCTTGCTAAACGCGTAGCCGTAGTTACCGCGCTAGCACGTGATCCTGGTTCAGAGGTGTATCTTGATCCAGCGGAAGTTGACTATGAAGCATGGAATCATGTCGGTGATCCGATAGCAGAAGATCTGATTGAGCTCATGCGTGAACAAAAATTAATGCGTGGTGATATCTATGCTAATGCCCGTAAATTAGAAGCAGATGGCGTAGCTGAAGCAATTACTTTTTTTAAAGACGTAGAAACACTTCCATCATGGTTTGACATTGACTCCCTCAAAGTAGGGGCCAGTATGGGACGTCGTAATCCATTTGGTATGAGCATAGCTTTTCTTTCAGCACTACCTTTTACATATATTGATCCAGCCACAGCTGAAGTTATGAGTGCTACTGGTCGTTTAGCGCGTGGAGGAGATTATCGCCGTCGCGTTTTTGAAACTGCGGCAGGATTCTTTGGAGCGCTGGATGTTGATGGCATGCTTCCTGGCGGTGAACGCTGGATTTTATGGGTTCGCATTCGACTCTTACATACTATGATCCGTCAAGGTATTCATCGTGGTGGAAACTGGGCTCGCTACGATAGCGGTACGCCAATTAGTCAGATTGCTACGGCAGCATGTACCTATATTTTTGGTCAACATCGCGTAAATATTATTGAGGCTGCTGGTGGGGTCGTTACTCAGGAAGAGCGAGATGGCTTTGCTTTGATGTGGCGTTGGGTATCACGAATACAAGGCGCTAACAACCAGTTATTGGGACGTACACACGCTGAAGAATTCGACCTCCAATCTCGTGAACATGCATATTTGTATGAGTCAACAGAATTAAGTGCTGAGCTTACAGATGCTGTGATTTCAAGTTCCGCTGCCATAGGACAATTTGGTGGTTCGAAAACAATTAACCAAGCTGTTGCCCGTTTACTTCTTTCTCCTGAAATGACTCAAACGTTACCTAATAAAGATCTACGAGAATGTCTCGGTATCGAACCTGTACCTGTTGCAGATGCATTCGTTAAAAGTATTTCTATACTGCTGAAGATACCTAATCAACTTACCCGATTGAAAGTGGTGCGTAATTATTTTGATAAGAATGGCCAAAAGATATTGGATTCTGCAATAGAAAAAGGTCTTGCAGGTGTTAAAGCCGAGTATAGAGGTACACCAGTTGCGAATAAAGCAACCGATGAATAATTAAGTTCCTCGGCATCATAGATTCATAAAGGGACATTTATGTATGAACAATATATTGAAATCCATGTTTAACACAGAGCAAGAGTTGGACTCAGCAATTGCAGATCTTACGCTTGGCGCATCAAAGTGGGCGGCAATGGGGATAAAGGAACGTATCACTTTGCTCCAAAGGACACATCGTACTGTTGCAGAAGCGGCAGAAGATTGGGCATTGGCAGCAATTGAAGCAAAGGGCATTAACGACGAACAAATGGATGGCGAGGAATGGATGGCTGGTCCTTATGCAACCCTTAATGGATTGGCGGCTGTTATTGAAAGTCTAACGAAAATTGCTAATGGCATGTCGCCAGCACTTGGGCTAAAAACTCGTCAGGTTTGTGGTAATAGGACAGCATTTACAATGCTTCCTGGAAACTTGTATGAAGCCAATCTCTTTCATGGATTTAAAGGTGAAATTTGGCTTAAGCCTGGAATAAGTGCAGAAGAGGCAAGGAAGCTTGCTGGTTTGGGAGCTAAGCGTCTAGGAGAAAATGGAGGAGTTGGTTTAGTACTAGGTGCCGGTAATGTATCTTCAATAGGTCCTTTAGATGTCCTTTATGAGTTGATCGCCTATAACCGAGTGAGTGTACTTAAGTTGAATCCAACATTCGCTGGACTAACTGCGGCTTATGAGTCTGCATTTTCCCCCCTAATCAAGGCTGGTTTTCTGCGTATCGTAAATGGTGGGGCCGATGTTGGACAGTATCTTACTGGCCACTCAGGTATTAACCATATACATATTACTGGCAGTAGCGTCACTCACGATATGATCGTTTGGGGATCTGTGACAGATAAATCTGGCGAGCCAAAGCTGAATAAATCGATTACAAGTGAGCTTGGTGGTGTTTCACCAATTATCGTTGTCCCAGGAGACTGGGATGAGGATGACTTGCGATATCAGGCTGAACATGTGGCGACACAGAGATTTCATAACTGTGGTCATAACTGTATTGGTGGGCAGGCCCTTATTATTTCTGCTGACTGGAAACATAAAGAGGCTTTCCTCACTGAAATCCGTCGTGTCATTAATGAATTGCCCTCAAAAGCTTCTTGGTACCCTGGCACTGAACGTAAAATTCAAGCTGCTGAAAATGCCTATCCAAATGCTGAGCATATCAACGGACGTATCTTGTTGAAAGTCGATAGTTCAACCTCGCAGGAAGCATTAACAACTGAGTATTTCGGACCAGTTTTAGCTCATATCGAACTTACTGGTGAAGGAATAGAATTTCTAAAAACAGCAGTTGAGTTTTCTAATAATGAGCTGGACGGTACTTTAGGTGCCAGCATCATTGTTGCTCCTGAAGATCGCAAAATAATGGGGTCAGCATTTGAACTTGCAATAGCAGACCTACGTTATGGAACTATTGGGATAAATGTTTGGAGTGCGATTGGTTTCCTTATACCAGCACTTTCATGGGGGGCTTATCCTGGAAATACACTCGATAATGTCGGCTCAGGAATAGGGTTTGTTCATAATTCACATCTTTTAAAAAATATTGAACGAAGCGTGATAACTGGACCATTTAGGCCTTTTCCTAGGTCTGTAGCCAAAGGGGAAATAGCTCTATCGCCTAAACCTGCTTGGTTTGTTACGGCGAAGACTGCTAAGAGTGTGGCACAGCATCTCACCCGTTTTGCAGCTGATCCAAGTTTGGGCAAGCTTCCAGGAATTTTTAGTCAGGCTTTTCGCGCCTGATTTCTATCCCCATATAATTGAGTATAAGACATGATTTATTCTAGTAAGTATCCATCGGTCAATATTCCAGAAGGTGACATCTATACTGAGATTCTTGGAACATTAACTCCTCAGGATTTTGATCGAGTAGCCGTGACTGACGGCATTACAGAACTGACATATGGCGATCTGAAATTAAGTGCGGATGCATTCGCCGGTGCGCTTGCTGCACGTGGTATTAAACAGGGTGATGTTATTGCTATGCAGGTGCCTAACAGCCCTGCATTTGTCATTGCTTTTTTTGGTATTCTACGAGCAGGGGCAACTGTCACAACAGTAAATTTAATGTACTCACCACAAGAAGTGGCCAGACAACTCAAAGACTCAAATGCAAAGGCCTATGTCACTAATGCAATGACTTTATCTTGTGCTTTATTATCGAGTGCTGAAGCAGGTATCGCGAAAGATAAGATAATCGTTCTTGATGGTGCTGAAGGCCATTCATCAATGAAAGAATTACTTGCACAGGGATTGCCTGCGCCTATAATTAATTTAGAACCAACCCATTCTTTAGCTGTTTTACCTTATTCATCTGGTACCACGGGTTTAGCAAAAGGCGTGATGTTGTCTCACCGTAACCTAGTAGCAAATATTGTACAGGGTGCTGTAGGAATCAATGTCAACCAGAATGATAAAGTTATGGCTGTATTACCGTTTTATCATATATACGGTATGAATATGATTATGAATCTGACTTTATATCGAAGAGGGACTTTAGTTACTTTATCGAAAATGGATCTTCCTGCATTTCTTGAATTGATCCAAAGTCAGAAGATCACGTATCTATATATTGCACCACCTATTGCTGTTGCTCTGGCTAAGCACCCAATGATAGATGAGTATGATTTATCCTCTGTTCGTTTGATTCTTACAGCGGCTGCGCCTATGGATGAGGCTTTAGGTAAAACACTGTTGAAACGTCTGTCAGTACCTATTGTTCAGGGTTTTGGAATGACGGAGCTCAGTCCTATTTCACATATTGCACCACCTGGCGATGACAGAATTTCAATAGGTTCTGTTGGTATCGTCCTGCCTAATATTGAGTTTAAAATTGTTGATGTCGAAACCGGTGAAGATGTACCAGAAGTTCCTGGAGGCCGTACTCTTTCAGGTGAAATGCTAATCCGCGGTCCAAATGTGATGCTAGGATATTTGGGCAATGAAAAGGCAACAGCCGCAACGATTACGGCTGATGGATGGTTACGAACAGGGGATATCGTCGAAGTAGGCCCCTATCAGGAAGTTTATATTGTTGATCGACTTAAAGAGTTAATTAAATATAAAGGGTATCAAGTAGCGCCAGCAGAATTAGAGGCACTTTTACTCAGACATCCAGCTATTGCTGATGCGGCAGTTGTAGGACATCCAAATGAAGAAGCAGGAGAGATACCTCATGCATTCATCGTATTGCAAAAAGGGATAATTGCAACAAGCGACGAAATTATTAAATGGGTTGGAGAGCGTATAGCTCCTCATAAAAGAATTCGTATGATTGATTTTATTGATGCGATTCCTAAATCACCTGCAGGCAAGATTTTGCGGAAAGATCTTAAACCTGTGCAGTCAGCATCGGCTTAATTATCCAATATATTTTCTTGGCCAATGTAGATTGTCTTTATAATTTTTTAAACACACCATTCTTCAAAAATCTATGAGTTTGGTGTGTTTACTCGATTGAGTTTTACTTCAAAATGAAAAATTCTTCTCTATCGAATGGTGAAAATTTACCTATTTATTATGTCCTTTTACTATTAGATATAATGAATGAAAAAGGATATTCAAAGATTAATTTAATTAACCAATGTAGGCTGAACCAAGAAAAACTGAACGACACGGCGTCATATATTTCATTTAGACAATGGTATTGTCTTGTGGAGGAATGTTTAAGATTAGCTGGTGACGTTGGGTTGGGATATGAGTTTGGACTTCGATTTCGATTGACTGCTATTGGACCATTAGGTTTTGCAATTTCGAGTAGCGCAAACCTAAAACAGGCGATTGAGTTGGCTGTTCAATTCTTCAATTTACATTTAAAAAGTTGTCGAATTGATTTCAAAGTGAATACGGAAAAATCTAAAATTCAGATTCAAGGCTGCAATACCAAAAGAGATAAGGGATTTGAACAGCAAATAAAGATCAGACATTTCTTATTTGAAAGTTTGATTACGGGCTATGTGAATTCTTCAATTTTTCTAGCGAAACAGGCTAAAAATGATGTAGACATTGCAGTCGAATGGTCTGAGCCAGCTTACCATCAAGTTTACGGAAAGCATTTGCCAAAAATTCATTTCAATCATCATCGTACTTTTATTAATTACAACACTGTTTCTATATTGGCGCCTTTACCTATGGCCGATTCGTTTGCTTGTCAAAAGTTTCTTAAAGAACATGAAAAAACATGAGGTTTTTAATATATACGTTATAAATCAATAAAAAACAGAATAACTGATTTGAACAAGATTCTATCTCACTAGTAAGATTATCAGTGAAACATCTGAGACAATATCCTCAAATAACTTAAGCTTTTCTTAATTTAATTGATTAATTGTTTAAATCTTAATTCCTATTTTAATTAACTAAAGATGAATAAAGAACTGATAATACTAAAAATTTAAAATATTTTTTATAAATTATAGGTGCTTGTTGCTTAATTAAATATCCTATTCTTTTTTAGTATTGAGCAGTATTTTTGTTAAGAGTGAATTGCAAATAAAAAATATCATTGTGCTGTTCCAATAGATCTAATCTAAAAATTTTTTTAGTCATAACTTGTAAGTATACATGTATTTAGAGGTGGTTGTTAAGATTCATAAAATAGATAGATATTATTGTTTAAATTAAATTAATAAAATAATTTTGGTGGTAAATCATTATAATTGTGTGAAATATAAAGTATTTTTTATTATTTCAATTGTTTTGTTGTGCAATAAAGGATCAGTTGGTAAATTTAAACTAATAATTTTTAACAAATAAATTTACTTTATAATTTTTTTATTTATTATTTGTTCTAATTCCAAATAATTTAAAGGAAATTATTTGGAATTTTTTTACTAAAATATTGGAAAATTCATGTTAAATATAACTAAATATATAATGGCCATAAGTGCTTTTTTTATAGCATCTAGTAGTTACGCAGCGAGTGCTTTAGATGTATCACCAATTTGTAAAACAGTCGGTAAAGATCTTGATAGTTTTATAAGTAGAGGGTCACATTGTCTAATGTCAGAACAGCGAGAAATAGCTTTAACTGATGCACAAGGGCTGAATGTTGGTACGGCAAAAGTTACTGCATATGTTTATTCTGATAATCCAAAAAATGCGTTAACCTGGACTTATAAATATAAATTACGTACTCAAATTATTGGAAAGCCTGGTGAATCTGTAAAAGTACGTCCGGAATTATATTGTTATGAATGTACTGTAAAAACTGTATATGGTAATCCTATTAATTTAGTTAATGGTTTATCTGCAGAGTCAACTACCACATTTACACCCTCAAAAGCATCTCTTGCAACATCAAATCCTTTATTTTTATCTCCCAGTGTTAGTTTTCAGGTTGCAAAAGTAAAAGAATCTTTTGATAATGCAGGTTATTTGGACCCAGGCCTTTATAATCCTAGTGTAAGATGTGATATTGGGAAGGCCAAATTAAACACACAGGGCTGTGTTTATCCCAATGCACCAGCGATTATGACCACAATTAAACTTACTGATCCTGATGTAGATGAATCTGCAAAGCATATTAAAGAAGCTTTTTTAGCAGGGAAACCGGGGGAGTTTATTGCTAGTGCACCAAACTCACTATTTAGAACGTCAAATTCGACACCTTTACATCGTCTTAGAGATGCTGGAACACGCAAAGAACATCGAGCCATTTCCGTCAAAAATTGTAAGGCAAAATATGGTCCAACTGTGGGTTCGAAATGCTTCTTTACAGGTGATTCTGATGAAGTTGCAACGGATTGCGATTGTGATGAATTTCCTTTTGCTGCGACAAAAGAAGGTGGAGCAGATGCTTCCGTGAAAAAGATTGATGCCTCTGATAATCGGAGAGCAGGTGCTCGTTTAGGTGCTTTTTTTAGTGCGGAAAGAGTGCTAGATGAAGATGAATTCTTTTTAAAAGTTGATTAATGACTCATTTAAAGAGGTAGCTCAAATCAGAGCTACCTCTTGGATTTATACTTATGCGTAAACTTCCCGTACCTGAAGATCTTCCATATGATCTGACCACGATTTATTATCGCCTTTTTATGCAGCTTCCTCTGGGGGAACTAAAGGATACTGTAAACTTAGAAATGGCACTTAATCAAGTAAATGCAACTGATATTCATGCTTTACAAGACTATCCAGTTCATAACATATCTGCTTACACCGGTTGGACTATTAATTCAGAATCAACTCAAGCTGCAAGTAAACAGCGACCAATATTAATCGATAACCTGTACTGCTGGGGATCGCAACTTTATCGTTCAGTGAACCCATATAAGCTGGATTTGAGTGGAAAAAATCTACTCAGAATTCCACAATATACAAAATTACCTGAATCTGTTGATGCTGTTATTGCAGAAGAAGATAAGCGTCTAGATATTTCTGATTATGATAATAAAAAAATTATAGCACCTGTATCTACAATGCAAGGCGTTATCCAGCAAGGCAGCGTAATTCAACAAGGTGATCTAATCTTAGCTAAAAATGAAAAAATTACACCAGAAAAATTGATTGCACTCAGACGCGCTGGAATTAAAGAAATCACAATTTATAAAAATCCACGGATTATGGTTGTGAGTATGCATTCCTTTGATGAGGAGCATTCATTTTGTGAAGAAAGCTTGTACGTTAAAGACGTATTGAAAACGTGGGGTTACGATAACGTTGAGATAAAGCGACTTAAGCCACAACGTTATGATTCAGCATACAATAGCCGTAAGAAAGAGAAAGACCCAACTTTAGATGAGACATTAACAACAGATTGGGAAAGTTATAATCGTTTTTTTGAAGAACATATTCCAAATTTTGATGTAATGATTATTTGTTCTCACAAGAATATTGGTGGTTCAGTATTTTCAATCGGTAGACTTACGACTTTTGATCCTGGCAGTATGCCCTCAAATTTCCAAACACGCTCTATCCCTGCTGCTGAAATGGGTATTATTAGAAGTATGCCTAGAGCGCCTGAACTACGTGAAATCGTACCGTTCATTGATGATCAAGGTAATTCTAGAGGCTCTAAGACCGTTATCACAGAAGATAAAACGACGATCATTAATCTACCTGGTGATATGCAAGACATTGCCTTACTTATGCATTTCATGGTGAAGTATATCCTAAATAAATATGATCCAGATTTTCTCAACAAAATATTTATAAAAGGTCGTACTAAACAAATAATTGAAACAGATCCTGTTCAAAAGAGACTAGTATGGGGCAAATATCAACTTCATGATGATGGTCAGTATGACTTAGAGATAGTTGAAAAGCAGCATGCTTATCAAATAGAACCTTTTCTGGTTGCAAACTGTATTGTTATTGTTCCTTTTTCAGAACAACCAATCCAAGGTGATGAAAATGTTTATTTTATAAAAATTGACTAACTTTATATTGAATTTAGGATAATTAAAAAAACCATAACTAATACAGTTATGGTTTTTTACTCGCAAGGTAATAAGTGGAGCTCAATAATTCGTAATAATCATTATAGCCGCTTTGAAATAAGTGATTTAAACGCCCTAAAAGATTTTACCTAATCTCACTATAACTTTTTTTTGCTCATGCCATTTATAATTTTCTATTCAGTAGTATATAACAATCATTATTGATGGAAATACTGAGCCCAATCAGCTATTAAACCTTTACATTATTTTAAGATAAGCTCCACGTAGGTATGAGGCTTTTACTTCATCTCTGAGTTTGTGGACAAGAACATGCTCACAAACTTCTCTAGGATAATCTGTCTTATCAGCAGACTAGTCACGGAAAGTAGATCGAAAGCCATGCGCCTTAATGACACGGTTTTGTTTAGGGTCAAAATAGCCTAAGCCTTTTTCATTAAGCTTCTACTTATGCATATGTTTGAATATTGTAGTTAATAACATATCAGAAAACATCTCACCATTTCGTGGAGCAGAGATGATGAAATCTTGTGCTTGAGAATACTCTTGAATTGACTTAAGCAAAGCACTTGATTCTCTAGACAAAGGCATACGAGGTTCCTTTTCTCTCTTAAATGTTATCGATCAAAAATTTTAAACCATCTAAAAAGTACAAAAGGGTAATGGGTCAAGATTGGGTAAACTTGAGCTATATAAAAATAAAATATAAATAAAACAAAACGTTATTAATCTATTTCAACTGACGCCATCTCCACCAAAATTCTTTATAAAAAAGCCACTTATTTTAAGTGGCTTTTTTATTGAAGGGGCTTTTGACAGGTTCAGTTTGTCTGTAATTTTCCCATCTCTATTTTCATGCATCCATAAGCATGATGGTTACAATTACAAGTTTTTCACCTAAAAAATTTCTATGTATTAATAGCTTTGAAGCTTTGATTTAATCCAATAATCTAAACTGAAATATCGACCTCCATCCAGTACCATTAGCGCAATCAGCATAATTAAATACGTCACCGCAAATTCAACACCATTATTCAGAACCACGAATGAACCGCTAGATGTGAGCCAATCATAATTGCCATAGGCCATTAAAATTTCCTGGGCTTTTTCTAATTTCTCAGCTGAGGCCAATACTTGAGCATTGGCAAAAGGTGCATGTGGATCGGCAATCGCTTGCCAGCCATTTGGCAAATGGACAGTAAAAATGGCGACGAGCATGGTGATGATCAACGGAATACTTATAAAGCGAGTGAATAAACCGAGTGCCAGTAGAACGGCACCTGCGATCTCAGCTGACGTTGCCAAAGCTGCCATAAAATGAGGAAAGGGCATGGCTAACCCCCAATCTGGGTTACCAAACCATTCCACTGTATCTTGAAAATGTATCAGCTTATTTGTGCCAGCCATCCAAAAAATAGGCGTTAAATAACAACGCAAGGCAAGTGCTGCGATGCCATCTGTATGTTGAAGGATAGTACAAATGTTTTGATAGTGCTGAGGGAGAGAATGCAAAAAGTTCTTCATGATAACTTCACACCGGATGAGATTGAATAATCATTAGTCGGGTGAGGGTTCAGTTTCTTACAAAAACTTTTTTTATTTGCACTGTAATAAATTGAGAGTTGCGCCGTCTAACTTTATGTACCTCTGTACAAAACGAGTATTTACCTTAAAAAGGAATAGAAAAATGAGCAAACTTAATTCGATGACATCAGTTGCAGCATTATTGGCATTATCTGTCGCTGGCGTAACCCAAGTGGCTGTTGCAGCAACGACAACGACGACAGAGGCCCATGCAAGCAAAGCTGCTGATGGAAAATGTGGTGAAGCGAAATGTGGAGCCAATAAAGCCAAACAACAGCAAAAATCTGCTGAAGCTAAATGCGGTGCAGCAAAAAAAGCAGCAGACGCGAAATGTGGTGCAGCAAAAAAAGCAGCAGATGCAAAGTGTGGCGCAGATAAAAAAGTCGCTGATGGTAAGTGTGGCGCCAAATAATCCCATCAATCATGCATGATGTCGGTCTAGAACTTGGATCGGCATCATTCTAATCATAGGAGTTTCACTATGACTGAATTGGCTGGTGTAGGTCTAGGCTTAAGAAGAGAGTTTATTGATGCTTTTTTAAATGCTGAAATCCATCCGGATTTTATCGAAGTTGCTCCTGAAAACTGGATGGGTTTTGGTGGTCGGCATGCCAAACTTTTAGCTCAATGTGTGGAGAAAGCTCCCTTAATCTGTCATGGACTATCTTTATCGATTGGAGGGCCTCATCCCCTTAATCTTGAATTTATTCAGCAAATTAAGGTTTTTTTGCAACGCTATCAGGTCATGACTTATTCAGAGCATTTGAGTTATACCCATGATGGTGGCTATTTATATGATTTATTACCGATTCCAATGACTGAAGCTGCTGTAAATTATGTGGCAGAGCGTATTTTACAGATACAGGATATTTTAGGCAGAAGACTGGTTATTGAAAATGTTTCCACTTATTTGATGCCGAACGCAGAAATGCGTGAAGCTGAATTTATATGTGAAGTGTTGTTAAAAGCAGATTGTGAATTGCTGCTAGACATTAATAATGTCTATGTGAATAGTATTAATCATGGCGGTGATGCTTATGCTTTTATTGACGTAATGCCTAAAGATCGGATTCGTTACTTGCATGTCGCAGGCCATGAACAAGTGGAAAAAAATCTATTGATTGATACGCATGGTACTGCAATTAGTGATCCGGTTTGGCAGCTCCTGCAATATAGCTACCAAGTTTGTGGGGTTAAGCCGACCTTACTGGAACGTGATTTTAATATTCCATCTTGGGCACAATTACAAAGTGAGTTGAGCCAAATCAAAATCATGCAGCAACAGGGGAGTCGCGATGAAGGCAAAACAAATATCCTTTCACACAACGCAACGACAGTTTTGTGATTGGATTCGTAATCCAGAATTACAGCCACCACAAAACTTTGCTGTAAATCGCATGCAGGTCTATCGTGATTTGCTATTTAATAATGTATGTTCATTTATTAATTTGGTTTTTCCTGTCGCACAGGCGATGTTAACAAAACAGCAATGGCAGCAATTATTGGTAGAGTTTTTCGAGAAATCACAATCCCAGTCGCCCTTCTACAATGACATTTCCTTGCAGTTTAGAGAATATCTCAACGCACAGCAGCATCCGGTATTACAGCAATATCCATGGTTAGCCGAGTTATTACAGTATGAGTGGTTAGAATTATATCTAGACACCGTAGAAATTGAATCTCCAGTTTTGGCTCAGGATCATGATTGGCAATTAACGACGCAAATCTGGGTGCTGGCTTATCAATATCCGGTTTATCAATGGACAACCGCAATGACACCCGCTTTGGTAGAACCCATACCCAGTGCAATTATGGTCTGGCGAGATGAGTTGGATCGAGTACGATTTGAAGTTTTATCGCCTTTATTTGCTGTATTGATAGAACAACTCAGTCAAAAAGGATGGATGCAACTCGATTTAGAGCATGGGATTAAATCCTTGCTGCCTGATTTATCTCTGCAAGAGCTTCAAATACAACTTTGTGAGTTAAAAGCTTTATTAACTCGGTTAAGATTAATTCATGTTCCCCATAATAATGATGAGATACCGGGATGAGTTCTGCTTCAGCACATCACAATGAGAGATTTTTAGATCAGGTGCATAATCCTGCTTTTTTGCAAGATCTAAGACAACAAATGATTAAATTTGCTGTTCTACAGCTTTCATCATTGCCACAGGCAGAAGACGTCGTGCAGGAAGCATTGGCAAGCGCATTTCAACACTTAGATTCTTTTACAGGCCGTGCTGCTTTTAAAACTTGGATTTTTGCAATTTTAAAAAATAAGATCATTGATCTGATCAGGCAAAAATCACGTTTGGTTAGTATGAGTGAGCTCTTTAAAGATGAGGAAAGTGAACTCAGCATTCATGCCTTATTTGATGCTTCAGGTCATTGGCATAAATATGAAGCTCCACACGCCTGGTTAGGTCCAGAAGAAATGATGGAACAACAAGATTTCTGGATTATTTTTGATGCGTGTCTTAATCATTTACCTGCCAAATATGCACAAGTATTCATGCTGCGCGAAGTGATTGAACTAAATTCCAGTGAAATATGTGAGAAGCTTGAACTGACAGTGTCACATTTTAATGTACTGATGTATCGCAGCCGAACTCGACTGCGAGAATGCCTAGAAAATAAATGGTTATTGCAGGAGGATTGCTCATGTTGACCTGTCGTCAAGCCACGCAACTGTTATCTGAAAAGCAAGATAGGGCATTGTTGTTGCGAGAGCAGAGCAATTTACAGCTGCATTTATTGACCTGCCGTTCATGCCGCCGTTATGGAAAGCAGATAAAGACTTTATCTCAACTTTCAAAAGAATTTAAAAAATTTGATCAATGATTTATTTCATTTTATAACTTTGACCCATTATATCTCTGGTCTGAGCTTGTTATTTTTAGCTAGAAAAATAGTTGCAAGATAAGCCTATGTTTTTAATCGTTTTATATTAAGATGAATAATTGTAAATTAGGCTTCACATAAACTTCATATCGAATTTTCTACAATGATAAATATAAAAAGAGATGGGTCAGGAAGAATCAATGTTTAAGTTTTTTCTGGGATGGGTGGATAGTTGGTCCTTAAATAACGCTTCTAGATTAAAAGAAGGGTCAGGTGCTCATATCAATAAAGATACGAAAATCCAATGGGTGAGAATTCTTCCTTTTATCTTATTACATCTTGCTTGCTTCGCAGTATTCTGGGTGGGCATTTCTTGGTTCGCTGTCATTTTTATGCTGACCTTTTATCTGGTGAGAATGTTTGCAATTACCGCATTTTTTCATCGTTATTTATCCCATAAAACTTTTCAAACCTCACGACCAATACAATTTATATTTTTGCTTATAGGGACAATGAGTGCACAGCGAGGACCATTATGGTGGGCTGCACATCATCGTTATCATCATCGTTTTACCGATACGGCACAGGATCCTCATTCATCTACACACGGTTTCTGGTATAGCCATATCGGCTGGGTTTTAAATGAACAGAACGTTTCAACCCGTAAGGATGTGATTAAGGACTGGCTCAAGTTTCCGGAGATTGTCTGGCTCGATCGTTTTAGTTTGCCAGTGGTGCTAATAACTGCCTTTATCATTTATTTATTGGGCGAATGGTTGGCTGTATCCCATCCCGGTTCTGGGACCTCGGGACCGCAACTATTGGTCTGGGGATTCGTTATATCAACTGTACTCTTGATTCATGCAACCTTGTGCATTAATTCGCTTGCGCATTTATATGGCAGTAGAGATTTTGATACACCAGATAACAGTCGAAATAACCTTTTTTTATCAATCCTCACCTTAGGGGAGGGTTGGCATAATAACCATCATTATTATGCAGGTAGTGCCAGACAAGGTTTTTTTTGGTGGCAAATTGATATGACTTATTATGGTTTAAAGCTTATGTCCTGGTGTGGTCTGGTCTGGGGCATAAAGCATGTACCTCCCAGGATTTATGCGGCCTGCAAAAAAACTAAACACATTCTTAAAATCAATCCAGTAAAAATTCAGAGTAAGGAATCCTCATGAAAATTGCAATTGTTGGCTCTGGTATCGCAGGGCTATATGCGGCATGGAAACTCTCGCAAGAGCATGAGGTCACTTTGTTTGAAAAAGAAAATTATTTTGGTGGACATACCGACACCCATGCGTTGTGGATTGATCATCAAAATGTCGCTGTTGATAGCGGATTTATTGTTTTTAACGGCGTTAATTATCCATTATTCAGTGCAATGCTGAACGAGTTGGAAGTAAGCACACAGCAAAGTGATATGAGTTTTTCTGTGAATAATCAAGTGACAGGACTACAGTACAATCCTTCAAAAAAATGGTCATTATTGGTTCGGCCACAAAATTTTATCAATCAAAACTTTCGGGTGATGCTATCGGATTTATTCCGATTTTATCGAGAAAATAAAGAGATTGATATCGAAGAGCAGGGCGCTGATCTATCGATTGAAGCATATTTGGATCAGCATGGTTATTCAAAGGTCTTTAGAGAGGAACATTTATATCCGATGTGCGGTGCGCTTTGGTCAAGCCCTGTCGATCAGGTAGGGAATATTCCCTATAAATTCGTGGTAAGTTTTTTTCAACATCACCGGATGTTGCAAATAAAAGACAGACCGCAATGGCAAACGGTCAAAGGTGGCTCAGCTTCTTATATCCGAGCAATTCAAAAAGCATGTCCGTCGATCATTTGGAAAAAAGCAGGTGTTCAGAATGTAGTACGTGAAGCGCACACGGTCACGGTAATCACTGATCAGGAGAAGGAGATTTTTGACTGGGTTATTTTTGCTACCCATGCGGATGACACTTTAAGACTGTTGAGTGATGCTTCAGATATAGAGCGTGAAATCTTAGGATGTTTTAACTATCAAGATAACCATATGGTTGTGCATAACGATCAGTCCATTATGCCCAAAGCACGTTCCCAGTGGGCAAGCTGGCATGTCCATGTCACCCCCCAATCTTCAACTGAACCCCAGTCACAGAGCGCAAAGGTCCATTTTGGTTTTACCTACTGGATGAATCGTTTGCAAAATTTAAGGTGCAAAACTCAGATTTTTTCTACCCTGAATCCGAATACTTCGATTGCCAAAGAAAAGATTTATATTGAGCGACATTATCGGCATCCTGTGTTTAATAAACATGCACTTGAGGCACAATCGCGCTGGAAAGAATTAAATGGCAAAAATCGAAGTTCTTTTTGCGGTGCCTATTGGGGCTGGGGCTTTCATGAGGACGGTGCTAGAAGTGCTGAACGTGTCGTAGAAGCTTTATCTGGTATTGATGAATAAACAGGGGAACTCAAATGCTTGCAGCTCCGCTCTCCATTGCAAAAGCCCAGATTAGACATCGACGGTTTCATCCGAAGGTGCATGATTTTCAATCTGTGCTTAGCTATTTGTGTTTTGATCCTGATCGCATGCATGAACAGCTTGAGCATTCATGGTTATGTTCAACATCACACTGGAGTGTGCTGAACCTTTATGAAAATGATTTTTTAAAGGGTTATACCGGAAGCATTCGAGAAAAAATAAATAAAATTGTGCTCCAGCAAGCCCATGTAAAGTTGCCCGAACAATCTGAAATCCGTGTATTGTCTTTACCCAGAACGATGGGCTTTAGCTTCAATTCTGTCATCTTTTACTTCGTATTTAACCGACAAAAACAACCCGTATTTATATTAAGTGAAATTACCAATACGCCTTGGAATGAACGGAAGGTGTATGTTCATGATTGTCAGGAAAAGTTACAACAACACGGCTCTTATCAGGGGTATGAATTTAAATTCGAGAAAAGTTTTCATGTGTCTCCATTTATGCCGATGGATATCCATTACGCATGGCGATTCAACTTTTCAGATACGCAAAATGTCATTTATATGCAGCTGTATCATTCAGACAAATTGATGTTTGATGCAACCATGCAGTTTTCGTTAACACACATCACACTTCCTTCACAACTCAATCATTATGCTATTTATCATCTCTTCGAACCTTTTAAGATGTTAGCTTCAATTTATATCCAGGCATTTCATCTGTGGCGAAAGAAGGTTCCATTTTATCGACACCCTAAAAAAGATAAGGATTTACAATAAAATGATGAAAACACTTATTTTAGGGGAACAAGATTCCCTGCCATTGGTGCTTCGAAGCCTGCTTAAACTTCGTCATGGCCAGATTCATTTTCGGGGCGAATGGCGTGGTACGGTTGGGGAAGCCTCGGACCTTGAAGCAACTATAACTGTTCATAATAAGAAATTAATTGATCTTATTTTTAAAAACGGAGTGCTCGGTGCGGCTGAAGCTTTTATGCTGGGATATTGGAGTAGTGAGCATCTGGTTGAAACGATCCAGATATTGGCAAGAAACCGCGATGTTCTCGATAAGATCAATCATAATGTGATTTCACAGGCGAGTCAGCTGATTTTAAAGGCGTGGTACAAAAGCCGGAAAAATTCTGTGTCGGGGAGTCGTCAAAATATTGCCGAGCATTATGATCTCAGCAATGATTTTTTTAAGCTATTTCTGGATACATCCATGATGTATTCCAGTGCAGTTTATCAACATAAAGAAATGACTTTAGAGCAGGCTTCAGATTATAAGAAGGAGCTGATTTGTGAAAAATTGCAATTAAAATCCATGGATCACTTGGTGGAAATCGGAAGTGGCTGGGGAGGCTTTGCGATTTATGCTGCCCAGCACTATGGTTGTCGGGTGACCACAATTACGATTTCTCAGGCTCAGTATGAGGAGGCGAAACAACAGATTGCCGATGCCGGTTTAAGTCATCGCGTAGATGTACAGCTAAAAGACTATCGTTTACTACAGGGTAAATTCGACAAACTAGTATCAATTGAAATGATTGAAGCGGTGGGTGAGCAATATCTTCCAACCTATTTCAGTCAATGCCGATCACTATTAAAACCTCATGGTCTAGGCCTGATTCAGGCCATTACGATTGAAGATGCCCGTTATAAAAAAGCACTTCAGACTGTGGATTATATAAAACGTTATATTTTCCCTGGAAGTTTTATTCCCAGCATCAGTGTCCTGACACAAGCCGCCTCAGAACAGAAATTAAGATTGAAGCATCTTGAGGATATCGGATCCAGCTATGCAGAAACCATTCATCAATGGCGCGAACGTTTTTTAAATGCAAAAGCAGAGGTTCTTGCTTTAGGTTTTGATGAGACCTTTATTCGCATGTGGGACTTTTATTTGTGTTATTGCGAGGGAGGATTCAAAGAGGGAGTGATTAGTGATGTTCACCTGTTATTTGAAGCAAGCCCTTATTGAGTCTTTTGGATAGATCAGGGAGGCAGTGATGTTGTTGCAATTGTTTTTACTTGATGCCGTCGTGATGACCATTTGCTGGTTTTGGGCAAGCTATAATCGTCGGGCAGGCATCGTTGATGTGGCCTGGAGCTTCTGTATTTTCATCAACATCGTGATCACGGCTTGGTATATCGATGTCGCGCCGACGCAGGTCAGATGGTTTATTGGTGTTTTCAGCTCCGTCTGGTTCTTGCGTTTGAGTCTACACCTGTTTCGTCGCTATGCCTTGGAGCACGAAGAAGATCGCCGTTATGCCAATATGCGTGAGGCCATGGGTAAATTCCAGCACTTAGGTTTTCTTGCTTTTTTTATCTTTCAAGCGGGTCTGGCCATATTATTTACAGTTCCCATGTGGAGTTTATTAAATGTACCCAGTTCTATCTGGTTAGCCGAAACAACAGATTATCTGATCATTGCTGGTTTGATTATCGGGCTTGCATTTATTGGCGAAGTGGTTGCAGACCAGCAACTCTATCGGTTTAAACAAAACATGCAGAATCGTGGCAAAACCATGGATCAGGGATTATGGCGTTACTCACGTCATCCCAATTATTTCTTTGAGTGGTTGCATTGGTTTGCATATCCAGTCATCGGTATCGCAGCAGGCTTATATAGCTTATGGATTTATCCTGTGTTGATGTGGTTTTTTCTGTATTACATTACCGGAATTCCATTTAGCGAACAGCAGGCATTAAAAAATCGGGGACAAAATTATCTCGATTATCAAAAAAGAACTTCGATGTTTATTCCGTGGAAACCCAAAGAGTAGGTACGCACATGGACTTTATTATTCAAAAATCATTAAAACTTGTAGAAAGTGGTCTGGTGCCAGACCCGGCAATTCGTGCTGCAATTCGCTCGTTAAGTAAAAAGCGTCTGATTCAGGAAGGGCGTTATGATCCTGAACAAGGGGCTCAACGCTATATGGATGTATTGCATATGCTCAAGCATAGCGCAATCGCCATTGAAACAGACAAGGCCAATGAACAGCACTATGAACTACCGACAGCATTTTTTCAGGCCGTACTGGGTCAACATCTCAAGTATAGTGCATGTTTTTTTGCAAACGACCAAACCACATTAGATGAGGCGGAAGCGCTTGCCCTACAAATTTATAGTGAGCGGGCACAACTGAAAAATGGACAACATATTCTGGAACTGGGTTGTGGTTGGGGCTCGTTTACATTATGGATGGCAGAACACTATCCTGACTCGCACATCACTGCAGTTTCTAATTCCAGCACTCAGCGACACTATATTTTGTCTGAAGCAGCAAAGCGTGGGCTCAGGAATGTTGAGATCGTGACCTGTGATGTCAATGTACTTGAATTAAAACCACAGACATTTGATCGTGTGGTTTCAGTTGAAATGTTTGAACATGTTCGAAATTATCAACGACTTTTTGAGAAAATCCAATCCTGGCTAAAAGCTGATGGTATGTTGTGGTGTCATATCTTCTGTCATAGATTCCTGCATTATCCATTTGAAATAAAAAGTGAATATGACTGGATGTCACGTTACTTTTTTACCGGCGGATTGATGCCTGCAAGTTCTACTTTCCTGCATTTTCAAGATCATTTGGAGTTGGCACAGCATTGGCAGTGGTCCGGCATACATTATGAAAAAACAGCCAATGCCTGGTTAGACAACATGGATCGCCATGAGCAACAGCTCAAACCACTTTTTGATGAGGTTTATGCTCAAGAAGCGGGGATCTGGTGGCAACGTTGGCGTATTTTCTTTATGGCATGTGCTGAACTGTTTGGGTTTGAGCAGGGGCAGGAGTGGGTTGTGGGGCACTTCCTGTTTAAAAAGAAAAACGTATAATTTAAAAACAACACCAAGTAGATCAGCCTATGTTTAGACAGAATAAAAATGGTGAGGATAATCATCCGCTGAGCGAGATGTTTAACCGCCATTATTGGTTGCAAATTGGGCTGATTGCGTTATCCATCATTATTGGTATTGCCTGTAGTACATGGGTGATTAAAGGTTCTTTACTCAAAACTGCCCTTGAGCAGGAGATGGAACACTATTGGATGCGCGTTGAGCGTAATCCGAAAGCTGATTTACCGGATACTAAAAATTTGTATGGTTACCGGTGGCAAACCGCGATGCCTCCACCTGCTTTCCAGAATCAGCATTTGGAGCAGGGCGTCCATCGCGTGTTTGTCGATGGAAAAGATAGGATGACAGTTTACGGCGAACGTAACGGACAACACGTATTACTGGTGTTCGGTGAAAGTAATGTCAACAAGATCGTCTGGCTATTTGGTTTGGCCCCGTTAATGTTCAGCTTAATTGTGCTGTACAGTATTTTGTGGTGGTCAAATCGCCGGGCCAAACGGTATTTCTCACCTATTACCCGTTTGGCAAATGCCTTGGAGGATATTGACTGGGCACATCAAAATGCAGCAGCATCGCCGTTTCAGGACATCTATACCAATGGCAATCTGGAAGCCGAGTATTTAAAGCGGGCACTTGAACGCTATCATCAGGTGTTGAGCGAGTTTATTAATAGGGAAAGGGAATTTACTGGAGATGTCAGTCATGAACTGCGCACGCCTTTAACCATTCTGAAAGGCAATGTACAGCTTTGTCAGGCACGTTATGGGCAGAGTAAGGCTTTGGATCGTATTGCCAATACCATTGAGGATATGCAATTACTGGTCGATACCTTATTGGCGATCGCAAGAAATAACACCAGTACCTTAACGGCCGAATATTTGCCTTTATCTCCTCTTATTCAGGATCTGGTTAGCGATTTAGAGCCTTTTAACCGTAGTCAGGAAATTGAGATCTGTGTTCAGATAGAGACTCCAGACTCAGTAAAAATGATCTATCCATCAATGACGAAAATGGTCCTGAGCAATATACTGCGTAATGCATTAAATTATTCGCAAGGTACGAAAATTCATATTATTCAACGTCAGAACAGTGTGGTTATCGCGGATAACGGGATTGGCATCACGATGCCTGATGACCTTAAAGTACAACAATTAAGTTCACAGCTCCAACTCACTCCCAAAGGTCACGGTATCGGTTTGCAGCTTGTCAGGAAGTTATGCGTTCAGTTGGGATGGAGAGTTGAGTTATTCGACCGTCAATACTACTTAAGTACGCATCCTGATCTGCAATTAGAAAAAACGACAGGTCTGATTGTGGTGGTTTATCTGAATTAGTTAGGCTCTGTATCTAAAGCTATTTTTAAGCCTACCCCCGAGACGGTATGAATCAGTTTTTCCTGATACGGTTTATCGATCATTTTTCGAAGGTTATAGATATGACTGCGTAAGGCATCACTCTCAGGCTCTTCATCCCCCCAGAGCTCGATAATGATTTCTTGTTTGGTAATCACTTTTGGCGAGTTTCTCATCAAGATTTTAAGTAATTTAAATTGTATTCGGGGGAGGTCAATTGTTTGGCCTGCACGGGTTATGGTCTGCGTTGAGCTGTCTAAAATCAGATCATGAATTTGGAATTTAGTGGTGGTTACCTCGCCACGAGCGCGTTTGATCAATGCACGAATACGCATCACCAATTCATTGAAATCAAAAGGCTTAACTAAATAGTCATCGGTGCCAGCAGTAAAACCTTTTAACTTATCATTCAGCGTATCCCGTGCAGTTAACATAAGGATAGGCATATCTTTGCCTTCTGCTCTGAGCCATTCACATAAATCATAGCCCGAGCCATCAGGTAAATTAATATCCAGTAATAGCAGATGATAAGGCTGGGCTAATAAAAAATTTCTTGCCGAATTCAAGTTACGTGCATGATCAACAATAAAACCATGCTCTTCTAAAAACTCGCATACGGTGGCAGCAAGTTCATAGTGATCTTCCACCATTAGGACAAATTGACTGCTCATATTTATATTCAAGTTATTGATGAAGTAATTGTTGTTTCAATTTAGCATTAAATGGTGAATCACCAAACCAAATTTTAAAATATTGATTTGCCTGAGGATTAGTGATCGAACCTAATTTTTTTTGATTTAAATGCAGGCTTAGGGTACTGCTGGATTGCGTATAATTTAATGAATAAAGATCTCCCTTTTTGACGGGCTGATACAGCATTGTAATTTGATTTAATACGGATTGATCTGAAAAATTGGCCACATTCTTTCTTAGAAAGTAAGTGGCCGCTTTTTTGAATGCCCATTCAGGAATATCCCGTTGATAGAAAAAATCTAAACGAATACTTTGAGTTTCCCAGTTTTGCTGGCAATCATCGGCATAATAGCTTACGGAACCGACCTTTTGTGCAGTGACCAGCAGGGGAGCTATTTGACATAGTTGCGTATTTGCATGAACCTGGCTTAAAGATGCGATAAAATAGAAGAGGCCGAGTCCAGCTTTTGTTAAGTGATTGTGCATTTCCAACCTCAACGATTTCTAGGCTATATATTTCATATTCAACAGACTTAAGTTTGTATAATTATGTGCTACTACGCTTTATTTATTTGATTTTTAAGGTTTCTTAAAGGGTAAAAGTAAAGCGTAAGCATTCCCGACATAAGGTAAAGATCGGAACAAGCCATTCGCGGGGTCCCAATAATCTTGTTGAAAGACAATTAAATCCTTGTCATTGATCTTAATTTGACTAATACCATAAGAAGACATGGTCTTTTTACGCCCCAACATTTTGAAGTCATATACCATATGCCAATGGATATAGGCAGAATCTTGTCGATGCGTTGCACTTATTAATGTGACAGAGACATTGCTGACGTGTTCGTTCATTCCTTCAAAATGTTTGATCAATTCTTTTTTGGTAGAGAACTGCGACAGCGTATCATTAATGTACAGATGATCTGCATAGAGTTGGCTGGCATTTTCGATAAAAGCAACCGTACCCATGGTATTGAATGCTGATACAAAACGTCGACCGATAAGCTGGGCTTGCTCATCATTTAATTCAACGCCTGAAATTTCTTTATTGGCCTTATTATAGTCAGCGCTGTAGCTGGGTAAGCTTTTACA
Source organism: Acinetobacter sp. 1000160 (assembly GCF_000588715.1). Classification (NCBI taxonomy): domain Bacteria; kingdom Pseudomonadati; phylum Pseudomonadota; class Gammaproteobacteria; order Moraxellales; family Moraxellaceae; genus Acinetobacter; species Acinetobacter sp. 1000160. The sequence goes on from NZ_JFWP02000003.1 coordinate 120,489, forward strand.
GGCAGCCAAGGATAATAGGGTCAGTGTGGATACGGTTACGGCTCTTAGAAATTTCATATTCACAAACCTTTTCATTTTTTTATAGCTTAAAATCTGAAGTGTGAATATGTTGTGAAATATGCGTGGTTGTGCATTATCTTCATTCATGCAGCAAATCATAATATTTATCTAGGTACGAGTGAGGGCTACCCACCGAAATGTGTAAGCTTGCATATGTGCCGTTACACTATGTATAAATTACTGGCTTCTCGCATGACATTGTTTCAGTATAGAAATAGACTTTCGAATTAATAGGACAATGATCATGGCAATGAAGCATCGTATATTTTTAAAATATCTTTCTGTTTTCGGTTTTGTAGCAAGTTCAGTTGTCACAAGTGTGACTTTCGCCAGCTCGGAGCAGGCATGGAATAAGCATGATCAGGAAATCAAAGCGGCGTGTATAAAAGCCAGTCAACTTAAAAATGCCAAGGCAGTGAGCAACGTCATGTTATTTGATGATCGTGTCGGATATTCTGCACTGTTGATTCAAGGGAAATATCCTCAAGCACATATGAAAAACAAAATTGGTCAAGAGCTGTGTTTATGGAATAAGACTTCAAAGAAAGCTTATTTAAGTGAAGCAAACATAAAAGTAGGTTAAAACGATAAAGGAAAAATTGGAAAAATGTGGGATTTTCTATAAATAAAACAATGCTTTATTTGTAGAATTTAACTAATGGCATCTCCATCAAAATATTATTCTGGATTATTCGATCTGATATAAAAAAGCCTTTAAGTTCAAAGCTTAAAGGCTTTTTTATTTGTCTATTTGTCCGATAGCATCTGAAATGATTTGATCTTGTTTTTACCTTCTCTGGCTATAATTATTGGAATATACGCTTTACCGTTCTTGGTGATCGGTTGCAATGAATAGAGATGAAATATCAAAAAATGGAGGCGGTCTCGCCCTTCTTCTGATCTATGAGCATTGATGTGAAGCGTAATAACTGAATTATATTAATAATGACTCAATATTAAATTTATTTTGTCCGGTTTTCGGACAAAAAACGCGTAAAGCGGTTTTTTTTCTATTCTCTTTATAGCTTTCAATAAACTTAAAAATTAGTTTATCCATTACCAGATGGAGATTAAGTTATGGAAAACTTAAAAATAAAAATTGCAATGATTGACTCAAAGTCAACGAGCATGCCCCATATTGAAATGGAGCTTGTAAAGGATAGTACTCAGCATGGTATTGAATCATCTAAAGCGATTGATATTAGGCAAACCGTAGTTAATCAATGGACCTAAGTGCTTAAAAGATTTGATTTAACTACATCTACAAGAAGATTGGAAAACGATTATTAGAATTTAAATTATGTTTTGGAGTGAAGTATGAGATTTAAAAAAGGATTTTTAGTATTCAGCCTGGGTTTGCTCTTTATAAATTTGGGATGCAAAGACAATGATAGGGCTGAAAATAGTGGTGCGGAAACTATTTATATGAATGGAAAAATTTATACTGCTAAAGATAAGGATTCTTTTCAGCAAGCTATCGCAATTGCCCATGATGGGACTATTATAAAAGTAGGTAATAATCAAGAAATTAAAAAAATTGCGGATAGCAATACAAAAATTATTGATCTTGAAAATAAAGTTTTGATGCCAGGTTTAATTGATAGCCATATTCATGCTTTAGCTTCCGGCGTGGAAGCCGTATTAGCCACCATGGATCGAGACGATACAAGCATCGATGTTTCCAGAGTAGAAGCAAAACTTAGACAATCGAGTCTGGATGGTACGGGTGTTGCTGGAGATGTGCTTTTTTTAAATGGCTTGTCGTCAGAATATTGGGAATTGTCTGATCAACTCTCCAATGTATTTAATAATAATGAATGGAAAAATCGCCCAATTGCATTAGTCGGTAGCGATCACCATACGGCATGGGCGAATCAAGCGCTCCTCAAAAAAGCAGGTATAGATGCGAATTTTATCCAGCAATTAAGTCCCGAAGATCAGCAAAATATTGCCCATGATGAAAAATTTGAGCCTACTGGATTTGTGATCGATTCTGGCTGGGATATGGTGAGTGATAAAATTCCCTCTGTGTCCCATGAACTGCTTTATAAAGGTTCTAAAGAAGCGATCCAATACTATAATCGTTTAGGCATTACCGCGTGGAGGGATATTGCTGCAAATGCCAGTCCCAATAAGGGAATTACCAATATTAAAAATACAGAACAAACACTCGGGATGATTCCGATGTATAAAGAATTATCTCAGAAAGGAGAATTAACTGCGCGAGTTTCCGGGTTGCATGTCATCAACTCGAAAAGTACGCCACAAGTGTTTAACATCATTGAATCAATCAATCGCAAATATAAAAATATAGATAATTTTAATCTCATCGGTGTCAAAGTATTTGCGGACGGCGTATTAGAGTTCCCAGCTCAATCCGCTGCATTATTGGGACGTTATTCTAATACTAATAAGCAAGGGACTTTGTTATTTGATCCAACTACTTTTAAGTTAGTTGTAGATGAAGCTGACAAGCGGAATATGCTGGTTCATATCCATGCAGTGGGAGATAGGGCAGTAAAGGAATCCTTGAATGCAATTGAATATGCGCGGTCAAAGCGTCAGAGCAATGTTCCTCATAGCATTACTCATCTCCAGCTCGTAGATCCGAAAGACTATAAGCGTTTTAAACAAAATAATGTCATTGCTTCTATGCAGTTGGCATGGGCTTATGAAGACAGTTTTAATAAAGAATTGGTAAAACCTTATATTGATGCTGTTTCTTTTAAGGGGATGTATCCTGCACATTCTTTACTGGTTAACGGCGCAACAATTGCAGGTGCAAGCGATGCACCCGTTTCAACAGCCAATCCTTTTGTTGCTATGGCGACTGCAATCACAAGAAAAGGAATTGAAGGGGATGTTTTAAACCCGGCCGAAGCGATTGATCGAGATTCTGTATTTAAGGCTTATACGATTAATTCAGCTAAAGCGCTGTATTTAGATAAAAGCATTGGCTCGCTCGAACCAGGCAAAAAAGCCGATATGATTGTAGTTGATCGAGATATTTTTAAAGTTTCACCGGAACAGTTGGCTGAAACAAAAGTGGTGTGGACCATTTTTAATGGGAAAAAAGTCTATCAACAATAACTTGGTTATTTAGGTATGGGATGGGCTGAAGAAAAGCAGTTCACCAAAGCTGGTAGCAAACACAAAATAGCTGAATAAGATTTCTGTTCACTGGCTTGATGTGGATTATCTAAACTTTATAGGCTATGCATTGTGTTTTAATTACATTGGAATAACTTAGGCAAAGGACTAAAAATAATAAAAAGATGAATTTGGAGGTAGAAGTAGTCAAAAAACTCACTCGTTAAGAGTGGGTTTTTGATGGTTTAAATAAATATGTTCTAAGGTATTGTCGGCATAGCTTTTTTAACGGCATTCACAATCTTGTCAATGTTAGCTGAATAGACGCTGGGATAATCCGATTTGTCATTGATAATATAATGAATATTGGCCCCTTTATTTTGAGCTACAGAGACTAACCCATCACTGCTTGTTTGGGGACAGTTGGATCTTGTGCAGGTTGAGAAGCTTTAGTCAGAAAATTATGCGCTAAAGATATCAAGTTGTGAATAGATCACAATTTACATAACTATATAGGGAAGCTTTAAGTTTTAACCACAATCTGGCATGAAATGATGAATGGTGGAGATTAGTGTCAATTTTTCATTAATTTACTATGCTAATTTTATTTCAGTTTTAAGGTGGATAGGTTGGGTTGGGTTGTTGATTTTATCAATGAACTCTATTTAAGCTATAAGGGGGTTAAAATGAGAAGCTTAATTTTGGTTGTAATCATTGCTTTATCTTTCACTGGCTGCTCGAATGCATCAAAAGTAGATCCTGAACTTGATAATATTGCTCATCTCATTTAATTGAAAATCAGCTTTAAATTGAAATTTTATTGCATTTGGTTTTTGAAGTTCATCATAAATATAAAACTCATAAAGAAGAGAGCCTTTATCAGCTCTCTTTTTAAGTTTGGTTATTTACTAAAGCAATAAAACCAAGAAGTTAGATTATTCTATTAAAATAAACTAAAACTTCTCTCTCCCCCAGCCATAAGCCGCAGCAAAGGGGAGTGCAGTTCTTGCTAAATAAGGTACATGCCACAAACCGCCATGATTGGCATTTTCCATAATCAGCGCTAAAGGATGTTCGAGCTGTGTTTCAGGATTGGTCGCACTCTCTGGATTATTTAAATCATGTACCCAGAGCGCTGCCATAATCGCATTTGTAGTTTCAGGACTAAAAGTTTCGACCTTAAACAGATCTGCACCTGAAAAAGCCGCTTTCAGGATCGGATTCTTCACCACCGAATGGGTGGTGGTAGAGGGCGCAATATTGATCACTGTTTTTTGACCACGCGCGCGGCTACAAATGGCAAACCACTGTTGCAGGCGTTTCGCGAGGGCATAGTTGGGCCCTTGCTCAATCACCATACAATCGGAAATACCATATTTTTGGCCATTATCCGATTCAATCAGCTGCTCAATATTCGACTTAAAAAAATGTCTTAAGGAAATATTGTGAATCGATTTGGTTAGTAACTTTTCAAGCAGTGGACGCTGCTTAATTTTTTGCTGGATCGACTGTACAACCGATGCTGGGATGGCATAAATATCGGTGGGCGTTAGCATAAACATGATACTGCTATCTGCTTTTTGACGACTCACCTGTTCCATGATGCTGATCATGGCGATTGAAACACGCACATGTTTCTCACCATCCAGATATGCAATCCCAGCCAGATCCAGGCTCTGCTCAAATGTAGTTAACCAGTTCGCAATTTCTGGTGTCTGAGTCAGGAGATTTGCACCGAGCTGCTTTTCACCATTTTCCAAGGTCATTTGTGGTGCAATAAGCGTGGCATTGCCTTGTTGAATGGTGCTGGTAATTTTTTGCCAGATTTTTGGATTCGGTAAATCAATCGCGACAATATTGGCACGCCATTTTGCTAACCAGCTTAAAGGCCCGGCTTCTGAGGCTGCACCGAAGAGCACCATGGTACGTGAGGACAAGTCAAACCATTCGGGATGAGCCTGTAACAGGCGTAGGGCTTTGGCATGACTAGGTTCGATAATGTGTTGCTGTTCCCAGCAGTCAATCTGCTTGAGTAAGGCTTGGCCTTGCAGTTTTTGCCCTTTAAAGGGGATAAACCAGGGTTCAATGCTAGGGTCGCCTGTTCCTTTGAGCACATAGCTTTCAAAAGGCTGATCTTTAAAAACGGCCATGGCCTGTTCTAAAGAAGTTTGCTGACCAGCACGATGAAAATTAAAGGACTTTTTCGCAGTATCCAGCCCGTGTTGAGCAATCCGTAGAGGATGTTGAACAGAACGGATACCTGTTTTCACCAGTTCTTCAAAATAAACCGGATATTTCTTTCTCCAGTTCTTTTCGGCTGTTAATTCAGAGGCATAAGGTGAATCGACACTTTTCAGTGCGGCATATAAGATATTCTTTGCGGTGGCTGTTGTGCTGGGCTTGTTTTTGCCAGATTGAATCGGAAATTGTATTCCATCCATATTTGACGATGATTTATTACTCAATGTGCTGCTCCAATCTACTGAATGCTAAAATTCAAAAAAGTAGAGGGACTCTTTGTCTCATCCATATTTATGTTTCCAGCATAAGTCGAAATGATGAAATTAAAAATAGCGGAAAATAGGGCAATTCATCACGATTTTGGAGCAGTATAAAATGGAGGGAAAAGACCAGATCACACATTAAAAATAGTAATTACAGGGGTTTATATGCAGGATTTGACTTGATTCTGTTTGACCCCGATAGGTAAAATGTTACTTTGGACATGCTACAAAAACTTTTAATTACCCCTTTAGAATAAAATATACAGCGTAAATGAGCATTACGTTTATACAGGACATGATTGCTCGAATCCCTTTAAATCTTGCATAGCAAATGAATATCTTCAGGCTCGAGTTGCCATAGCTGCTGATCGGGGTTATCCAATACTTCAGCGCCATGTTTTAGATAAAAATCAACGGTTCGTTTGCTAGGCGTTGCCGACATATACAGCTCGTTTCCACCTAGTTTTATTGCAGCGTTTTTTGCTGCCTGCATGAGTTGCGCACCTATGCCTTGGCCTTGCTGATCGGCATCAACATAAAAGTAGTGCAGAAGTCTGGCTGCGGGGTAATCTTGAATGTGTTGATTCGAGACCACGCAAATGCCGACCAGTCTTGCTTGCAGGTTAAAAGCTCCGATGAATGCGGCATGCTCATGGTAGAGCTGTTTTAATTTTGGCGGATCATTTTGTAGATGGTAAGCATCCCAATGTTGTACATCATAAAAGCAGTCGACCAGTTGTAATGTGTGTTGTTTGACATAATTTTGGGTGATCAGTTCTCGCCGATTAATCTGTTGCCAGATCAAGTCAATTTCTGAATATTGAAGCGGTCTTAGAATAATATTGATAGTGTTTTCCTTGTCATACTATTTATTTATATTTTAACGGCTAAGCTATGCTTTAAACAGTTTATTTACATTAGAGACAATCTGTTAAGCAAATCAGCTATACCTCTCCTATAGATCAACTTATGCTATCTGTAGTCATTAAAATAACAAGGAAAATCTCTGATGTCTTTACGGTTGATCTTCTCCCTGACTGGAACTAGTCTGATTTTGATGTTTTCAGGCTGTACGCCATCTTCAAGATATTCAATTGCCGATAGTTTCGGCCCACAGCCCATTTTACCAAAACCTCAAACCAGCCTGATCCCGACGGTTAATATTGCTCCGGCCAAAGGCTGGCCGAAGGGCAAAATGCCTACTACGGTTGAAGGGCTGAAAGTTCAGGCTTTTGCCAGTGGACTGGATCATCCAAGATGGCTGTATGTATTGCCAAATGGTGACGTGCTAGTGGCAGAAACCGATGCGCCGCCTAAACCGGAAGAAAGCAAGGGCATTCGTGGCAAAATCATGAAAATGGTGATGAAACGTGCTGGCTCATCATTACCCAGTGCCAACCGAATCCGCTTATTACGGGATACGAATGGTGATGGTATCGCAGATCAGAATACGGTTTTTCTACAGAATTTGAACTCACCCTTTGGTATGGCCTTGGTAGGAAATATGCTTTATGTGGCCAATACCGATACGCTGATGCGTTATCCCTATCAGGAGGATACCACCCAAATCACGGCAAAGGGCACCAAGGTGCTGGATTTACCTGCCGGTCAGCTCAATCATCACTGGACTAAAAATGTGATTGCCAATCCACAAGGAAGCAAACTCTATATCACGGTCGGCTCGAATAGTAATGCTGGTGAGAATGGTCTGGATCAAGAACAGGGACGGGCACAGATTCTGGAATATGATATTGCTACTGCCAAAGTAAGGCCTTATGCAACCGGACTGCGTAATCCGAATGGCATGGGTTGGCAACCACAGGGCGGACAACTCTGGACAGTGGTTAATGAACGGGATGAACTCGGTAGTGATTTGGTTCCAGATTATATGACCTCAGTCAAAGAGGGAGCGTTTTATGGCTGGCCATATAGCTATTATGGCCAACATGTCGATAAACGGGTCAAGCCACAAAATCCTGAGCTAGTCAAGCAGGCGCTTAAACCTGACTATGCCTTGGGTAACCATACCGCATCTTTGGGTTTGGCATTTTATGCGACCGAACTTATGCCACAGTATCGCGGTGGTGCATTCATTGGGCAGCATGGGTCATGGAACCGAAAACCCCATAGTGGATACAAAGTCGTTTTTGTGCCTTTCCGAAATGGACAGCCTTCGGGTCAACCGCAAGATGTGCTGACCGGTTTCTTAAGTGAGAAAGGCGAAGCTTATGGTCGTCCTGTGGGAGTGGCGATTGATTTTTCTGGTGCGCTTTTAGTCGCTGATGATGTCGGCAATACGATCTGGCGCGTCTCGCCTGTTGCACAAACCACTTATGAAAGCCCAACGCAAAACTATCGGCATTAAGTTAGATTTGTGATTTAAATTTTACTTGGTGCTATCCAAACTGTCGTTATTCATATAAAGTTTATATAAAATACATCTTCATTGTAAAACATTACAAATCTACTAAACTTTTCGTTCCATACTCAGTGGGACATAACAACACCAAGGATAGCGTCATGCCACAGTATTTGCGTATCGCTGATAATATTTACAGGCATTTTGAAGAGGAGAAAAAGTTTCATGCTCCGCTGCAAGATTGCCTAAATTTCATTGTTAAACAGTTACGTGAAGAACTTAAAGATACTGACTTAAAATTATTGTATAACTACATCGATTTCGTGGAAGGTTTTCAGGACAGGCCGACCAAAGACCATATTTGTATTGATGTCAGTTTAGTCCCCAACTATAAGAATAAAGATGAGTTTGTGTTGTGGTTAGCAGGATTTATTGAACGTATCACAGAAGGTGGGGTAAAGAGGCTGCCACCTATCCATGAAGAAATACCGGCAGAGTTTACATTTGAACGTGACCTGAGCATTATTCTGGATCAGTTGAAAACCAGTTCTGCTGAACAGATCAAATCCTATTTTGAAAGTGATGAATTTAAGAATAGTTAAATTTAAAAAGCATAGAGTAATCAGACACTGATTATTCTGCTAATTTTTCAAAAGGCTTCTAAGAGGCCTTTTTTTATTGTGTTATTTAAGAACTGATTTTTAACTTGCAGATTGCATCGACTACGTTATTTAAAATTTTGCATCTCGTACATGACAATAGGAGCTGTGAATCAGCGCTAACCATAAAAACACGAATAGATAGACAGTTATGTATAGTTTGTGTGACGTATTATGTATTTATAAAATAAAGCGTGATATAAATGGCGCATTAACGATGAGCTTCTTTGATGAATGTCTATATCGTAATCCCATGTTCTTCCCCAAGAGCTTGGGATTTTTTTTATGTGCAAATTAATCTATGGCAGAATCAGAAAGCACAGTGTGGATCAGGAGGGGGATATAAAGGAAAAGGATGAACAACTGTTGTCGAGTTGAATGAAAGCATCTGGAGAACTGGTCTAAACACGTATCCTCCAAATGAGTTCACTGGGATGAAATATTATTTTTTTTGCTTAAAACGGTATTTGCATTTCAGACAGCGATAGTCCTGAAAAATATTTTTGTCGACCATGACACCTGCCTTTTTCCCGAACATATTGCCAATCACGCCCCCTGTGATCCCTGCACTGATCGCGCCAACAAAAGTACCGACCGTACCGCCAACAATCACACCTAAGGGACCAGCCACTGTACCAATTGCTGCACCGATGGATGCACCACCTGCAGCACCACCGACCGTACCTGCTGTCGTTCCTGCGGCTGTCAGTAACACACCACCTGTAGTTTTCAGTAATTTGTCATGATTACGTGTTTCAACTTCGGTGGAACCACATTTTGGGCATAGTATAGGTTTGTCCATAAAACTATCCTGTTTTCTCTATTGATAACGACATTCAGTGTATTGAGCAATTGCCGATAGCACTGGGTCAGGCTCAATTCTAGCTGATCGCTGCAATAAGTATTTATAGTTCATGTAAATACTTTTACCCTTATCCTGACACCCCTGATTTGAGGCTTTTGAGTTCACAGTACAACTGCGGAAGAATAAGGTGAGAGAGGAGTCCTTATTCTTCAGTAAAAATAATAGCCCTATGCAACCTAAGCCGGATTAGTTCAGGACTACAGCGTTGGCTTCGATCGTTAGCTCTAATTCCTGACCCAGTTCGAGCGCAAGCTGTTCGGCTTTGGCATAAGCATCTGCGACAGACTGACGATGACGATCATCCGCAAATTCTTGATATTCGGAGGCAATTTCATAAATTTTATCGACCCCCAAATATTTGCTGACGGTATGCAGATGGGGCACCAGATGGCTCATCTGTGCTCTGATTCCACCTTGTTCAAAACCAAACTCACCACTTGAGGTGATAATCAGCAAGGTTTTACCAGATAAGGTGGGCTGCAAAGGAAAGTCACCCCGTGCAAGATCAAAATCAAAGGTCTTGTTCACTCGGGCAATTTGGTCAAACCAGGATTTGAGTTGAGCTGGCATGCCATAGTTATACATCGGTGATGAAATAATGATGAGATCAGCAGCGACAATTTCAACAATCAACTGATCAGAAAGCTGGAGTATGTCATGTTGTTGCGCCGTTCTATTTTTTTCTGGGGTAAATGCAGCTCCCATCCACTCCTGAGTAATAAAAGGCGGTGGATTGATACCGACATCACGATAGATATATTCATCTATGGCATATCGTGTTTTCCAGGTCTGGATAAAGTGATGGGCAATATTCTTTGAAATGGAATTATGGTTCGGGTTGGGATTACTGGCCGCACGGATACTGGCATCGATATGTAAAATGGTACTCATGTGATCGGACTCTATTGCGTTCATGATGACACCATTCTGGAATGAAACAGAACGCTAGACAAACGAATAAATCACAGCTATAGATGAGTTTGGTTCATCTATGTATTTCAATCGGAGTGATTCATGCAGGTTTCGCTACAGGCATTAAAAGCATTTGAGTCAGCCGCGCGTTTAGGTAGTTTTAAGCTGGCCGCTGAGGAACTTTCACTGACACCGACAGCGATTTCACATCATGTTGCCAAGCTTGAGCATCGGTTAAGCGTTGATTTATTCCATCGCGAAGTCAGAAAAATTGTACTCACCGAAGTCGGTGCAAAATTCGCGAAGCAGATTTCAGAGGGATTTAGAAGCATTGAGGAGGCAGTAGAGCAGATCAGTCTGGCAAGTCATGTGGTGAACGTGACCACGACCTCATCTTTAGCGGCTCTGCTTTTAATACCAGCCCTGCATGAATTTTCTTTGATTCACCCTGAGATTTCTGTAGAAGTTTCAACAGGGGAGAGCTTGGACAATCAAGTTTATTATTTGCCTGTACGTTTGGGCAATATTGCGTCAGTACCTACCTCCGAGATTATACGCTACGAAACATTTAATCTGTTCGGCCGAGCACAGCTTGATCTGCTTACTGCTGGCGATGAACCGATGCTGATTTTTACCACAACGTGGAAAAACAAGGCATTGGCTGCGCCCCCTTTGGAGGAGTGGTGTGCGCTAAATGGCATAGCGTCTTCAAATATTATCGTGAAAACTTTTGATCAGGAGCTGTTTGGTATTCAGGAAGCACTGGCTGGCAATGGATTTGTGTTTGCCTCTACCACCTTAGTGAGCCGATTGCTGAAACTGAACCAGCTCCAGCAATACCAGACCAAACCCATCCAGTCCGAACTATGTTATTACATCCCGAATAAAGCAAAAGTGAGCAATCGTAACACTCGCGATCTGATGGAGTGGCTGGAACAAAAATTAAATGAATGATTTCGGTTCAATCTCCATATTTGATGATTGCTCATCAATGATTGCGTTTAAACCCGTCACAGTCTGAATTCAAGGCAAGAAGGTTTCTTGTAAATAACTCCACAACATTTTGCCATCAATTTCTTCAATCAATGCACAAGAACGACGGATCAGAATACCTGAATCTTTAGTATGCTTTTCGGTGTAGGTGAGTACGATCGCATCAGGTTTTTGCATCAGGATCTGTTCATCATAGATTTCAATCTGGATATCAGGCATCTTGCCCTGATTGTTGGCAAATAGGCCTTTCACTTGTTCGAAAGAAATACGTTTACCGGCTGCACCGACCATTTCAAAATGATCAGCAAAATAGTCAATCAGTTGGGGAAGGTCTTGTTCCGAGTGTTTGCCGCTAAAGATTTTTTCGATCAAGACGTGCATGCTATGGATGCTTTCGATTGCCTGTTCTTTGTTAAGCGCCATGTTCATTTCCATTGAAAATTAATTATCTCGTGTTATTTTAAAACAAAAATAAATGTAAAATTCAATATCATTTTAAAATAAATTTAGATTTCCTCTATTCGTGCTAATTCTACATTTAATCTTTTCCTTTAAAGAACAGCTATTTTTTCAGTCGTTTAGCAGCATTTGAGCTGGTTTTAAATCCTGATTTTACCTTCAAATGAACAATATTGCGTGCTGAATGGGTAAAAAAGGTATAACTTTATACCTAAAATATTATGGAAAATTCCATGTAAAAATAATAATTATAGGAGGGAGAAATTAACCTTATTGAAGCTGAGCCAGAAAAGGAGATGAATTCTGGTGATTACACCCTTCAATAAGCAGACACATGAGAACAATGACATGGACAAGGAAGCAAAATGGATACGCACTCAACCGAGCCAGCACGTGCTCACTCAAATCTATACGCCTGGTATGTGGTACTACTGTGCATGCTGGCCTATATCTTTTCATTTATCGACCGGCAAATACTGGCGCTGATGATCGAGCCGATCAAGGCCGATCTGGGTCTTTCCGATACCCAGTTCAGTCTACTCCATGGTTTGGCCTTTTCATTGTTTTATGCCTTTATGGGCTTGCCGCTGGCCTATCTGGCGGACCGGTTTTCACGTCCAAAAATTATTGCCATCGGGGTGGTGTTCTGGAGTATTGCGACCGCATTTTGTGGTCTGAGCAAGAATTTTATCCAGCTTTTTTTAAGTCGTATGGGTGTGGGTGTCGGCGAGGCTGCTTTGTCACCCGCAGCTTATTCGATGTTTAGTGATATGTTTAGCAAGGACAAGCTGGGCCGTGCGGTAGCGGTGTATTCGATCGGTTCCTTTGTCGGTGGCGGTATTGCTTTTCTGGTCGGTGGCTATGTGATTGGCTTGCTGAAAAATATGGACAGCATCATAGTTCCGGTATTTGGTGCACTCAAGGCTTGGCAAGCAGCATTTATTATCGTTGGGCTGCCCGGGGTATTTATCGGTTTACTGGTGTTGTTGACGGTGAGAGAGCCGCAGCGTAAAGGCCAGCGTTTAAATGCGCAGGGGCAGGTTGAAAAGACCAGCATGAAAGATGCGTTTAAGTTTATCAAAAAGCATGGGCGTACCTTTAAATGCCATTATTTAGGTTTTACCTTCTACGCGATGGCGCTGTATTGCCTGATCAGCTGGTCACCCGCATTTTATATGCGTAAGTTTGGATTAACCCCGACTGAAGCGGGTTATATGCTCGGCAGTGTGTTACTGGTGGCCAATATTCTAGGCGTATTTTGTGCGGGTTGGCTGAATGACTGGTTTATTCAGAAGGGGCGTAAGGATGCACCGATGATCACTGGTGTGATTGGGATTGTCGGTTTAGTGATTCCAATCATGGTGTTTACGCAAGTGAATGAGTTATGGCTATCGGTGGTGTTTCTGGTACCTGCAATGTTCTTTGCTTCATTCCCGATGCCGATTTCTACCACAGCCATGCAAATGCTGGCGCCAAACCAGTTACGTGCACAAATCTCGGCAGTATTCTTGTTGATCAGTAATCTGGTTGCGGTCGGCATTGGTACCACATTGGTGGCATTGATTACCGATAAAGTGTTTGAAAATCCATTGATGGTCGGCACGTCTTTGTCGATTGTCGGGACGATTTCTTGTGTATTGGCCTTTATTTTATTGAAAAAAGGCTGTCAGGCATTTAGCGACAGTATGCAGCAGGAACATGCTTCTTGATCTGAACTGAGTGCAAGCACAAAGCCCATTCTTTTGTAATGGGCTTTGTGCTTTGCTGGCGAAACCCATAATAAGGGAGTGAAGTGATGCACGGGACATTTAAACTGGATCATTTGCATTATCTGGACGAGTTTTTATTATTTCAGTCCAGTGATTACCAGACCATTAAAGATCAAATCAGTCATTATCTCTGCCCGCATCGTTTTGATGTTGAGACCCAACAGTCGCTGAACACGCGCCTGAATGGTTTTAGCTTTGGCAATGCGGCGCTGTATGATCTGAAATATAGTGCACCGGTCGTCATCTGTATTGATGACAGTTCGAGTTTTTATCTGTTCAGGATCACCCTGGAAGGGCAATGTCAGGTCGGGGGCACAAATCAGCAACTGCTACAATCTGCAGGCATTATGTCGGTGACTCATCCGCATACCCGACAGCAGATTGTGACCAATCAGCATTGCCGCAATATTATTTTAAAATTACCCCAACAGGAGATCGAAACCCAGCTGTTTAAAATGCTGGGCCATACCAGTCAGGCGCCTGTCTGCTTCGATAGTGGTCTGTCCTGTACTGCAGAAGGGATGAGTGCCATTGTTGAAACGCTGAATTATCTCTGTCATGCCTATCATAATATCCAGAACTGGAGCTTTATCTCAGCCAGTTTTACCCAATACCTGATCGAGCTGATTCTGCTTAAAATCCCCAATAATTATAGTGAGCAGTTGAATGCACAGCGTCAGCAGCTTGTGCCAGGCTATATCAAAAAAGCGCAGCAGTATATTCAGGACAATCTGCATCAAGCGATTTCATTGGCAACGTTGAGTCAATATTGTGAGGTGTCGATCCGCAGTCTACAAAAGGGTTTTAGCCAATATCTACAGCAGACACCCGTTGAATATATCCGTGAGCAACGATTGGAACGGATACATTTGGCTTTGCAGCAGGCACAGACAGATGAAACCGTCACCGATATTTTACTGGATCATGGCATCCAAAGTTTTGGGCATTTCTCGACACTGTATAAAAAGCGCTTCGGCTGTCTGCCTTCACATACCTTAAAAATGAATCCTGTACAACTGGGTGAAATGCGGTCGTAAATGGAATAATCCCTACGCATTTGGATAAGCCCGTTTATGCTGACCGTTCTATGCTGAATGACAAATCAAGCAGCAGGAACGCACATGAAAATTACAGTACTCGGCGGTGGACACGGATGTTATGCAGCAGCGGTGGAAATGGCAGAAAAAGGCCACGAGGTGGTGTTATGGCGTCGTGATCGAGAAGCGTTGCAGCAGCTTGCCGCAACGGGCGAGCTTAAAATCAAAGATTTTCAGGGTGAGCGCGCAGTGAGTGTTGGCTTTGAAAATAGCCAGATTAATCTATCGGATCATTTACAACACGCCATCCAGCATGCCGAGCTGATTATTATTCCCTTACCCGCAACCACACATCTGGATTTGGCGCAGCAGGCAGCGCCTTTCTTTCAAGCAGGACAGGTGGTGTATTTACCGCCCGCAACCTTTGGTAGTTATATCTTTGCCAAAGCCATGCGAGAAGCAGGTAACACGGCTCAAGTGGCTTTTGCCGAAACCGGCACCTTACCGTATCTGGTACGTAAGCATGGCGTCAATCAGATCGTGGTGAGTGGCTATGCAACCCGTTTACCAACGGGGGTATTCCCAAGCAGCTTGTCCGAGCATGCATTTCAAATTTTGAAACAGGCCTATCCAAGTGTTGAGCCGATCGAAGACAGTCTCAGCGGTGCCTTGATGAATGCCGGGCCGATTATTCATCCACCATTGATTCTAATGAATGCGGGGCCACTGGAACATTTTGAGGCTTGGGATATTCATAATGAAGGGACACAACCGTCGATTCGCCGTGTTACCAATCAGTTGGATGCAGAGCGTATGCGTGTAAGGGAAGCATTGGGTTATTCTGCACCGCATTTTCCATTGGCTGATCACTACAATAAAGACGGTGAGGGTGATGAATGGATGTATGGGCGTGGCGCGCATGGAAAATTGACGGATAGTGGGGACTGGCGTGAGGACATTGACTTACAGACACACCGTTACATGCTGGAAGATACGCGTCTGGGGCTATCCTTTCTGGTTTCAGTGGGACGTTGGGCGGGTGTCGCGACACCTGTAGCAGAAGGGCTACTGAATATTGCGTCTGCGGTGACAGGCAAGGATTTGTATCAGGACGGACGGACGTTTGAGAATCTGGGACTCGCCGATAAAAGCAAGGCTGAGTTGCAAGCGACTTTGCAGCAAGGAGTCTGATATGACATCGATTCAACAGGTTGCAGTATTGGGTGCAGGACGGATGGGCAAAGCCATTGTAATTGCCTTTGCCTATGCGGGATTAAATGTGGCTTTAATCGATGCCCGACAACGTACCGAGGCTGAGTTTGAGCAATATCAGGCTCACATCCGAACAGACTTAAAACAAGAATTGCAGTTGCTGGAACGTATCCAGTTTATTCAATCTGAACAAAGCCTCTTTATTCTGGATCAGATTCAGATTTTAAGTCGCGCTGCTGCTATCCCGGTCTTGGCACACTGTGATCTGGTGATGGAAGGGGTGCCCGAGCTCAGGCAAGCCAAAGAAGATATTTTTACTTGGCTGGATCAATATATTACACCGACTTGTATTGTCGCATCGACCACGTCAACCTTTCTGGTCACTGATATTGCACAGATGATTTCTCATCCAGAGCGGGTGGTGAATGCACACTGGCTCAATCCAGCCTATCTGATTCCGCTGGTTGAGTTAAGCCGTTCCGAGCAAACTTCTGACAGGGTCGTTACACAACTGAAAAGCTTTCTACAGCTGATCGGCAAAGTGCCTGTGGTGTGTCATGCCAGAGCCGGTTATATCGTGCCGCGGATTCAGGCCTTAGCCATGAATGAAGCGGCGCGGATGGTGGAAGAAGGTGTGGCTTCGGCAGAAGATATCGATATCGCGATTCGGACGGGTTTTGGTTTGCGTTTTTCTGTATTGGGCTTGCTGGAGTTTATTGACTGGGGAGGTGGCGATATTCTGTATTACGCTTCCCAATATCTGGAAAAAGAGCTTGGTGAGCGTTATCGCACGCCAGAAATTATTGCCGAGAACATGCGACAGCAACGCAATGGCCTACGTGAACAGCAAGGCTTTTATGATTACCAGCAGGTCGATATTGCGGCCTATAAACAACAGGTTTTACATACTTTTGTAGACCGCATTGCCGCAAATCAGCTGAAACCACCGTTTAATATTCTAAATCCGTAGTCGGTTTGCTTCGAACTTTTGCCCATCTCTGTAGCGACATGGGCTTTTGTTGTTGCCTTAACTTGAAGGCATCAGATCAAACAGCTTTTTTAATTGACCGTTGAGCTGGTGTAGTTCGGCATCGTCAAATGCATTTAGAATCCCGGAGAGGGTGACCTGACTGATCTGGTTAATTTGTTCAACCATTTCTTTTCCTTTATCGGTCAGTTTCACCATCGAAATCCGTTCATCTGATTCAGATGAAAACACCTGCACAATATCATCTTCTACCAGTCGGTAAACGGCTTTGGTTGCCGTGGTCAGCTTGAGGGTAGAGAGGTTGGCAATCTCGGTAATACTGGCTTGTTCAAGTGCATTGGTACTTAAAATGATTTTACGACGGGTATTGTCGATTCCTAATTTTTTAATTGATTTTTCAATAAGTTGTGTGTATTTACCATTCACCTGCGAGATCCAGAAAAAAGGATAGCTTTGTAAGCTGCTCGGTTCATTGTTGGGTAGAAATTGTTCTAAATGCGTAAGCATAGCCAAGTCATTACTTTTATAAAAATGGACATTCAGCATTATACAAAAATTAGAAACATTTTCTTGATTCTTCGTATCGAAAAATACTTGACAATTACATTACTTTTTCCGATATTTGTATTAAGTATAAAAATACATGGAAAAGTGAATGAGTATTATTGTACAAGAGGTACAAAAAGGTACAGGCGCTTTGAAGGTGATGGTCAAGGATTCCATCGATATTCAAGGCATGAAGACCATGGCAGGCAGTCAAGCTTTAATGCAAAGCCAAGCCGCACCTGCCAATGCCGAAGTGGTGGATCGTATTCTGGCTGCAGATTGTCAAATTACCGCGAAAACCAATCTGCACGAACTGGCGTTTGGCATCACAGGGATTAACCATACCTTTGGTACGGCGATTAACCCGAAATATCCTGAACTGATTCCGGGTGGTTCTTCGAGTGGCTCTGCGGCAGCGATTGCGGCTGGGCTGGCAGATTTCACCTTAGGTACAGACACTGGTGGCTCCATTCGTATGCCAGCAGCGTGTTGCGGTGTGTACGGTTTAAAACCCACCTTTGGTCGTGTCAGCCGTGCTGGCGTACATCCCGCAAGCAGTTCACTGGATTGTGTTGGCCCTTTTGCAAACTCAGTTGAAATGCTTGAAAGCGCCATGCAAATCATTGATCCCACTTTTCATCAACACACTGAATTAACTCAGGCACCGAAACTGGCGTGGCTTAATGTCGCTGCTGATTCAGCCGTGGTTGAGACGATCCAGCAATATCTGACTAAAGCCAATCTGACAGCATCAGCTGTGACTCTGGAAGGCTTTGCAGCGGCCTTTGATGCGGGCATGCAGATCATTAATTATGAAAATTGGCAGGCTTACGGTGAGTTGACCCAAACAGGCTTGCTCGGTGCAGACGTCAATGGGCGTTTATTGAAATCCGCCGACACCACTTTGACCCAGGTCAAACAGGCGGAGCAGGTGAGAGCAGATTTTACCGCCGAGCTTGATGCCTTACTGACGCAATACGATGCCTTGATTTTACCGACTTTACCGCAGCTACCGCCCAAGCTGGCTGATGCTGAAAATACCGTGGCTTTTTTAAATCTCACCGCTTTGGTTCGACCTTTTAACTTGTCTGGACATCCTGCGATTTCAATACCGCTGCAAACAGAACAAGGTCAGCCCGTGGGGTTGCAGATCGTGGCAAAACGCAACGCCGATGAATATTTGTGTGCGGTTGCGAAATATATCGTGAAAGCTGCGCAATAAATCACAAGGAATAAGGGAATGAATCATTTAGCGACAAAGGAATTTGTAATGGATAGCAATACAACGCAATTAGATGCCTTATGTCAGGAAATTCGTGAACGTGCCTGTAGCGGAGAGTTTGATAATCAGGCCTATGTCAGTCAGGACATCATCGAGAAACTCAAACAGATTGGGGTATATCGTGCTTTGGTTCCAAAACGTTTTGGCGGCAATGAATGGTCACCCAAACAGTTTTGTGAATTGATTGAACAATTGTCCAAGGCCGATGGCTCAGTCGGGTGGGTCGCAAGTTTTGGCATGAGCCCTGCCTACTTGGGCAGTTTGCCAGAAGCAACACTTGAGCAGTTGTATAAAGATAGCCCTGATATTGTGTTTGCTGGTGGCATTTTCCCACCACAACCCGCTGAAATTACTGATGCTGGCGTGGTGGTGAGTGGGCGCTGGAAATTTTCCAGTGGTTGTATGGGAGCGGATATTGTCGGGGTCGGCATTTCTCCGCAAAAGGACAACGAAGCACAAGGTTTACCGCGTATGGCGGTGATGCCAGCCAGTAAAGCACAAATCGATATGACGTGGGATACTGTCGGCTTGAAAGGTACAGGCAGCCATGATCTGGTGGTGAAAGATGTGCTGGTGGCGAAGGAGTGGACTTTTGTCCGTGGTGAACCTTCAAAACTTCCTGAACCATTTTTTAAATATCCCTCTTTATCTTTAGCCACTCAGGTCTTAACTGTGGTGGGAATTGGTGTGGCAGCCGCAGCACTGGAAGAATTTCAAAAACTGGCACCCGGTAAATCTTCAATTACTGGCGGTGCTGAAATTGCCAGCCGACCTGTAACCCAATATGAATTTGCCCAAGCCGAAGCTGAGTTTAAGGCTGCACGCGTCTGGTTCTACGACACCATGCAAATCGTCTGGAATGAAGTCGTCGCAGGACGTACCCCAAGCGCAGAACAGATCAGTGATATGCGTTTGTCCTGCACCCATGTGGCCCGTGTCTGTGCCCGTGTCACGCGCAAAATCCAGATGCTGGCAGGCATGACCGCGATTTATACCCATAACCCGTTTAGCCGCTTTGTCAACGACACCAATGTGGTGACGCAGCATGCCTTTATGGGCGATGCCACTTTACAAAATGCAGGTCTGGTCAGCTTCGGTATGAAGCCAGCACCCGGTTATTTATAAGCCGGATTGAATTAAACAGTGTGATGGCAAGGATGAATGACATGAATACGCAAGTGGATTTAACGGTTTTGTTACAACGCCTACAACAGCTTGAAGCCCAAAATGCGATTCGTAACTGCATCAATCGTTATATGGAAATTTGTGATGCCTTGAATGCCGATACCGACCTGAACGAATTGATGGATTTATTTGATCAGGACAGCATCTGGGAAGGCATAGGCGAAAAATATGCCCAGTCTTTTGGTCGTTACGCTTCATGGCAAGCCATTTATGACATGTTCAAAAGCTATACCCAACAGCAGTCGCATTTTGTCATGAATGCGCATTTTGTCAGCTCAGAGCAAATCTATATCGAAGCAGATCAGGCCAATGCCAGCTGGTTGATGTTGCAAACCTCAACCTTCCGTGACGGGCGTAGCCATTTAAATGCCGCCAAACTCACGGTGCAATTTAAACAGCAACGCGATGGCCGCTGGAAGATCAAACATTTTCAGACTGAAAACATTTTTAGTCGCCCCGTATCTCACTGGGACAGTACAGCCACATTGCCAGTACCGTCTCAGCAATAACCAATGGATAGACCGAAAAGGATCGTGGATATGAACAGCAATATTATTCCAATGCAGAATATTGAGATGGATTATAGTAGCTTGGTGCAAAGTGATCGTGCGCATACCTCATTGTATAAAGATGAAAAAATCTTTGAAGATGAGATGGAAAAGATTTATTACAGCACCTGGGTCTGGGTGGCGCATGCCAGCGAGATTCCTGATGCAGGCAGTTATAAGACCATCAACATTGGCAAGCAACCTGTGGTGGTGGTACGTGATCGTAAGAAAAAAGTGCATGTCTTACTAAACCGTTGCCGCCATCGTGCCGCAACCGTGTGTGAGCATAAAAAAGGCAAAACCAACAGTTTTGTTTGTCCATACCATGGCTGGAGCTATGCACTGGATGGTTCACTTCGTGGCGTGCCTTCTCCTGAAAGTTATGGCGAATGTCTGGATAAATCTGAATTTCCATTAATCAGCCTGCGTGTTGAAGAATACAACGGCATGATTTTCGCCACCTTTAAACAGGATATTGAACCTTTGGAAGATTTCCTCGGCGCTGCGAAAAAATGGATCGACCTGTTTATGAAACAAGGTGCAGGTTATCCGATCAAGGTCTTGGGTGAGCATCGTTTCCGTTTCCCGGGCAACTGGAAAATTCAGTTGGAAAATACGACCGATGCTTATCATTTCCCATTGGTGCACAAGTCATTCCTCAGTTCAGTCGATGAAAAAACCGAAGAATTGTTTAACTTTGAAAATCAGCCCGGCTATGTCGAAGACCTCGGCAATGGTCACAGTGTGATGGTGATGATTCCTGAACTGGTTGATCTGGATGAAGAATTGATGGAACGTCCGATTCAGGAACGTTTTGAAGACCTGGCTCAAGCCTTACGTGATGAAGGACATGAAGAACTGGAAGTACGTCGTATTGTGCGTGCGGTGGGTGGTTCCGGATTTAACTTGAACATCTTCCCGAATATTGCCTGTTCGATGGCGTTTTTCCGGGTGATGCAACCGATTTCGGTTAATGAAACTGAAATTCATCACTCTGTGATTACCATGGATGGCGGCCCACAAATTGCCAACCAGTATCGTTTACGTCTACATGAACATTTCCAGGGGCCGTTTGGCTTCGGTACACCCGATGATTCAGAAGCATGGGAGCGTGTACAACATGGTGCCAATGCGGGGAATGATTTATGGATCATGCTGAATCGCGGTCTGCCCGGTGAAATCAAAACTGAAGATGGCTTAAAAAGCGATGTCAGTGCTGAAACAGGGATGCGTGCTGCTTATCAGCAGTGGAAAAAGTTGATGACGGTTTAAGGAGAGTGCCATGAAAACCGATTTAAATTTACTCAATGAAGTGACTGCATTTGTCTGGGCCGAAGCCGATATGCTGGACCATTCTGAACATGATAGTTGGCTGGACCTGTGGAATGAAAAAGGCGTGTACATCATCCCGATTGATCCGAAACTGACCGATTATGAAAATAATCTGAACTATGCCTATGACGATCATCACATGCGTAAATTACGCGTTGCCCGTCTGGAAAATGGTGAGGCGATTTCAGCTTCGCCAAAAGCCAATACGGTACGTAGTGTGTCACGTGTTCGTATTCTTAAACATGAAGATGGTGAAATTATCTTACGTTGCGCACAAAACCTGCGTGAGTTCCGCAAAGAAAATCTGAAACATTATACCGCTGATGTGACTTTCCATCTGGTTCGTGATGCAGAACAAGGCTTTAAGATCAACCGCAAAATTATCAATTTAGTGAACTCGACCGATAGCTTAGCGGGTATCAGCTACATTCTCTAGGAGCAAAAAATGAAACAGGTTGTTTTAGTCACAGGTGCCGCTTCTGGTTTAGGGAATGTCATTGCCGAATACTTTGCAGCGCAAGGGCATCAGGTGATCCTGTCTGCCAGTACTTTAGAGAAAGCAGAGCAAGCCAAAGCACGTAGTCCGCATGCAGAGAATCTGTTCCCGCTGAAACTGGATATTTCGGTTGAAGCCGATTTTCATGCCGCCGTGCAGTGGATTCAGCAGACATTCTCAAAACTGGATGTGTTAATCAACAATGCCACCATGACCAAGGCAACGCCTGTTTTAGACATTAGCGCGGCGGATTTTGACATGATCACGCAAGTGAATCAGCGTGGCACGTTCCAGTCATGCCAGATCATTGGCAAATATATGGCAGCGCAAGGTTATGGCCGTATCGTCAATATGGCGTCTCTGGCCGGTCAAAATGGTGGTACCGCAACTGGTGCGCATTATGCAGCCACCAAAGGTGCCATTATCACCCTGACCAAAATCTTTGCCAAAGAGTTTGCAGCCAAAGGCGTGACGGTGAATGCGATTGCGCCTGGGCCAATGGAATCACCGATTGTGCATAGCGTGGTCTCTGACGAGAAAATGGAACAGTTCATCCAGAATATCCCGGTCAAAGCACTCGGCAGCATGGCGTTTATTGCCGAGACCTGTGCTTTATTGGCCAGTCCAAGTGCAGCCTTTGTCACTGGGGCGACTTGGGATATTAACGGTGGATTATTTATGCGTTAAGCCTTGGGCGAGATGCATATCAGGGAGAGAAATCATGACGAAACTGTATAACGTGGTGGTAAAAAACCGTCATGTCGAAGGTGGGAATGTTGCAGTGATGGAATTTGAATCTGCAAATTCGAGCCTATTACCCAAAATTGAAGCGGGGGCGCATATTGATGTGCACCTTCCGAATGGCATGGTGCGTCAGTACTCATTGTGCCAGAACCCGAATGATGTCGGTAAGTTCCGGCTTGGAATTCTACGCGATCCGGAATCACGCGGCGGTTCAGTGTCGGCCTTTGATGATTTAAAGGATGGCATGCAGATTCAGGTCAGTGAACCGAAGAACCTGTTTCCTTTAGTCAAATCCAGACATGCGGTACTGATCGGTGGCGGTATCGGAATTACTCCACTGATTACCATGGCCTATCAGTTGGCACAGGAAGGCATGTCTTTTGAATTGCATTACTGTGGTGCAAGCCCAGAACGCTGTGCTTTTGTCGATGAAATTAAACATGGCATCTTGGCGCCTTTCACGACCTTTCATTTTAAATCGGAAGGGGCCAGCCACCGTGAGTTTTTCCAATCCGCTATTCAAGACATTGATAAAGACAGTCATATCTATACCTGTGGCCCGAATGGATTTATGGATTGGGTGATCAATTTAGCCCTGACACAGAATTTCCCTGAACAGCAAATCCATAAGGAATATTTTCAGGTTGAAGTAGAAACAGGTGGTGATGCATTTGAAGTCGTGGCACAGCAAAGTGGCAAGATCATTCTGGTCAATGCAGAAGAAACCATTTTGCAGGCTTTGGCGCGTGAAGGTATCGAGATTGAAATGTCATGTGAACAGGGCGTTTGCGGTACCTGTATGTGCGATGTGATCGAAGGTGAACCTGATCATCGTGACGTGTATTTTACCGATGAAGAAAAAGCCAGTAATGAGCAGATATTGGTGTGCTGTTCACGTTCTAAGTCAGCACGATTGGTACTGGATATTTAAGCGATTTAATCAGGATAAATTGGTAGCAAATATCGGCCCGAAACAGGATAAAAGATTCAGGAGAGAATAATGAATTCACTAAAATCAATGGATGAAATCACAATAGATCCAATGCGATTCAGACGTGCTTTGGGGAATTTTGCCACAGGTGTCACCATCATGACTGCGCAAAATGATCAGGGTGAAAAGGTAGGCGTAACTGCCAATAGTTTTAACTCAGTGTCTTTAGATCCGGCGCTGATCTTGTGGAGTATTGATAAGAACTCGTCCAGCTTCCCGGTATTTGAACAGGCTTCACATTTTGCCGTGAATATTCTATCGGGCTCGCAGATCGAGTTATCCAATAAATTTTCACGCCGTAACATTGATAAATATGAAGGTACCAGTTATCAGACTGGGGCAGGTCAGGCCCCGATTCTGGATCACTGTTCTGCGGTGTTTGAATGTGAACGCCATCAGATTATTGAAGGCGGTGATCACTGGATTATTATCGGCAAAGTGGTACGTTTCCGTGATGAAGGTCGTAGTCCGCTGGTTTATCATCAAGGCGCTTACTCTGGTGTAATTCCTCATCCGTTACTCCAGTTAAAAGACTCAGTGGAAGCTGAAGATATCGGTGAAATGCATCAGGGCCATTTATATAGCAATGTCTGCTATCTGATGAGTCGTGCGTTCAAGTTTTACCAGACCGATTATATTCCCAAGCAGTTGGTGACAGGATTCCGTACCAGTGAAGCACGTTTACTGTTGGTGCTCGGTAGTGGAACTGCTTCGAATAAGGCAGATTTGCCACGTGATATTGCCATGCCGATGCGAGAAGTGGAGCAGGCTGCATCGATATTACAAAAGGACGGTTTGCTGATTGAAAGCGAGGGATTTTTTAAACTGACCGAAAAAGGCAAGAAAACTGCCCACTATCTGTTTGATATTGCAGATAGCCATCAAAATGAGGTGTTTGAAAAATATTCTGATGAGCAAAAAGATGTTTTTATTACCATGCTCAGGGATTTTGCTGGTGTAGCATAAGCAGGATGAGGCTGATAAGTTGAACTGATTTATCAGCTTTCTGATATCAACTCTCTAAGCAATCAATAAAAAGAATGTGCAAGGACGTATATTTGACAGAAAAATTTAACGTGTGAATACCGTAGCAACAAGGACGTGAGCGGATGAACCAATATGTAAGTGATGCACTGTTAAGCTGGACGCATCATATTAAAAATGTATGCGGCAATTTTGAAACAGATTTTGATGGTACCCGTAATTTATTCATTGGTGAGGTGCAGTGTTTTTTATTGGGCGATACCGAGATTGCCTTCATTAAAAATAACGCCAATAAAATTGTCCGAAAGGCGGATGAAGTTGATCGGGTCAATAATCGCTTCTGTTTTTTGATTTTGCAGAATTCGGGCAAAATGCTGCTTGAGTATAAAAATGAAACCTTAACTTTGAATGAGGGTGATATCGTTTTACTTGATCCTGTTGAAACCATTTCCATGTTTCCACAGGGGTTGGTCAGTCAAATTTCGGTGCATCTGTCGCGGGAAAAGTTACTAAATGAGCATATTAGTTCGGAATATTTTGGCAAGCTGATTACCCAAAATATGAGCGGGTTTTTACTCAAGAATATTCTGAAAAATATGTCGCCTGAAAATATTAAGCTCTGGTATGCGAGTGAAGATGGCAATGCCTTTGAAGATGCGTTGATTGCCCTAATCAAGCCGACCATTAATTATAAAAATATGAGTCATGCCGATAATCTTTTAGAAAAAGCCGAGCGCTATATTATAGAAAACTTAGCCAAACCTGATCTTTCTCCCAAGCTCATTGCCGCACATATTGGTGTGTCGCTACGGCATCTTTATCGATTATTTGTGCAGGAAAACCTATCGATTAATAAATATATACAGCTCAAACGTTTGGAAAGAGTCAAAACAGATCTGCTAGATAAAAGGAATAAACAAAGTTCAATCACCCAACTTGCCTTGAAATGGGGCTTTTGGGATGGCGCACATTTCTCCAAAATCTTTAAAAAAACCTATGGCATCTCTCCGAAAGAATTTAGGGAAACGATGTTGGCTTAAGCATTTTTGATGTCATTTTTAGACAAGTTCGAGGTCATTCCTGAACAAGCTAGACCGATGCAACTGTGTTGAAATTAAATCAATAAGAGAAGGTTAGAACGATCAAAGAAAACCAAAATCGTAGGTTGATCTTACCTGTTTCACACATTGGAAAGTGCATTTTAACGGTCCATAAAAGATCGTTCAGGGACAGACAGAAAAGGATGAAGATGATGCTTAAACAACAGTTATTTAAAGATATACAAAAAATACTGGCACTTAACCTATCCATTGCTGCAAGTTTTTGGGGACTCAATACTCAAGCGTTTGCGCATGGTGGTAAGGCCGAAATGGTCTCACTTTATCAAAATATGAGTGAGCAGGGGGCCAAAGTCGTTAAAGATGATTTTACCAATAGCTATACCATCAGCAAAGGTTCCATGCAGGTCAGAGCCAAACCTAATTCAGATCAGGTCTTGGTGAATGGAAAACCATTAAAACTGAGTGTCCCGTTACTCATTAAAGATGGCAAACCTGTTATTGGGAAAGACTTTTTCAATGAAGTGTTCCAGTCGGGTTTAGATCAAACTTTTAAAATCGAAAATACCTTTCATCCACTGAATAGCCTCAATACAGATGAAATCAAAAAGACTTTTGATGTGATTAATCGCTCAAAGTACGCCTATAAAAATATGCGTTTTGCCGAGTTAAAACTGAAAGAACCTGAAAAAGCCAAAGTCTGGGATTTCTTTATCAATCATAAAGAATATAAAGATGATCGGGTGGCATCATTCATTTTATTGAAAGGCAATCAGGCGATTGAAGGTGAAGTGAACCTGAATACACAGCAAGTCACGAAATGGAATGTCCTTAAAGATACGCACGGTATGGTGTTACTGGATAACTTCGAGACGGTTCAGCGTGTGATTGAGGCCAGCCAAGAATATCAGGACGCTTTGCGTAAACGTGGCATCACCGATGTCAAGAAAGTGATTACCAATCCATTAACTGTTGGCTATTTTGGCGGTAAAGATGGCTTGGACAAGCAACTGAATGTTTTAAAAGTAGTGTCTTATCTGGATACAGGAGATGGTAACTATTGGGCGCATCCGATTGAAAATCTGGTCGCTGTGGTGGATCTGGATAAAGAAAAAATTATTAAAATCGAAGAAGGGGCAATGATTCCTGTGCCAATGGTAGATCGTCCTTATGCGACTAAAAATACCAGACCGCCAAAGATTAAGCCATTGAACATCAGTGAACCCGAAGGCAAGAACTTTACCATTACCGGACAAACCGTACATTGGGGCAACTGGTGTTTCCATGTCGCGCTCGACTCACGTGTCGGCCTGCAACTTTCAACCGTGACCTATAAGGATAAAGGTGTAAAACGCAAGGTCATGTATGAAGGTAATCTGGGCGGGATGGTGGTTCCTTATGGTGATCCAGATATGGGCTGGTACTTTAAGTCTTATCTGGACTCAGGTGAGTATGGCATGGGAACACTCACATCAGCCATTCAACTGGGGACTGATGCACCGGAAAATGCGGTGTTACTGGATGCGGTCATTGCTGACTATAAAGGCCAGCCACAAGTGATTCCAAATGCCATCGCCATTTTTGAGCGCTATGCAGGGCCAGAATATAAACACCAAGAGATTTTTGGTGATCAGGATGCCAGTGAAGCCCGCCGTGAACTTGTCGTGCGCTGGATTAGTACGGTGGGTAATTACGATTATATGTTTGACTGGGTCTTTGCCCAAAATGGTGTAATTGGAATTAATGCGGGTGCAACGGGTATTGAAGCGGTGAAAGGGGTTAAAGCTCGTACCATGCATGACAGTACCGCTAAGGAAGATACCAAATATGGGACTCTGATTGACCATAATATTGTCGGTACTACCCATCAACACATCTATAACTTCCGTTTAGATATGGATGTAGATGGTGAGAACAACAGCTTTATGCATATGGACCCTGTGGTGAAGGCCAATGATCGAGGCGGTGTGCGTACAAGTACGATGCAAATTGACAGTAAAGTGATTAGCAATGAGCAAAACGCGGCTGAAAAATTTGATCCATCTACCATTCGCTTACTCACCAATTTCAATAAGGAAAATAAATTAGGCAATCCTGTTTCTTATCAATTGATTCCGTTTGCGGGTGGCACTCACCCAGTGGCGAAGGGTGCCAATTTTGCCCCAGATGAATGGTTGTTTAAACGCCTTAACTTTATGGATAAACAGATTTGGGTAACGCAATATAAGCCTGAGGAACGTTATCCAGAAGGTAAATATTCTAACCGTTCTACTCATGACACAGGCTTAGGTCAATTCATTAGCAACAATGACAATATTGAAAATAAAGACCTTGTAGTATGGATGACTACAGGAACCACCCATGTGGCACGTGCTGAAGAATGGCCGATCATGCCAACAGAGTGGGTTTATACTTTGATCAAACCGTGGAATTTCTTTGATAGTACCCCGACGTTGAATTTGGGTGAAGAAGAGCAAAATACGCAGCACGACCATCACTAAAAGTGCAGATGAGCCAGAAAGGGTAACCTGAGGTTACCCCGAGCTGAGCGTCCAGCAGTCCGCTGACAAAAAAGGAATTTTGTATGAAAACGCTACTTTCTCAAGTTATGAGAGGGACTCTCTTTGTCTCATTTTTTTCAACTGCACATGCAGGTGAGCTAGAAGTTAAACCGACTTTTGAAGCAACTTTCGGGGCTTTTAGTAGCGCTAAAAGCTATAACGGTGAAAACCTTGATGATGAACGAATCAATTGGCAAGAAGGTCATCTTAAATATGGTGCGAAAGGACAATACACCTTTAACAACAATCAGCTCTATGCAAGCTTGAGCGGGATCAGCTCGGCAACATTTGGTGATGGTGATGCCGGCCAAAACAGTAATGGCAAAGAACGTAAAACAGATCTGAATGAATGGATCATTGGTTTTAAAGATGGTACCAATAAAGATGAGTTGACGACTTATGATTTAAGTATTGGTCGACAAAATATCATGATTGGTGACGGGTTCTTCATTGCGGGTGATGCGTTAAACCTCGGTAAAGCACCTGCGGATGGGGCACTGGATCGGGGCGGAGCATATTATCTGGCAGCCCGTCGAAGCTTTGATTTTACAAGTTTGCTTCAATATAAACCGCAAGAAAATACAACCCTAAAGCTGGCTTATTTAAAGTCAGACAATAAAGCACAATTTTCACCTGAACTGTTTGTGACCGATCTGATGTATCAGCTTAAAGATAAGGGCGTTGGGTTTACCTATTTAAATGTATTGGATCTTGAAGATGCTGAGCAAGTTTCAGGGCGCGAAGATCTTAAGAATTATGCTTTACGCTTGAATTATCAACCTTTGCCGGAACTACAAGTTAAAACTGAGTTTGTGGTGCAAGATAAAAAAGAGGGTCATGAAAATGCTGGCTATTTGGCACTGAACTATAACTTTTTATCCTTAAAATATACGCCGTCACTAGGTTATCGTTTTAGCCATTTTTCCGACCAATATGATCCGATGTTTTATGGCAATACAGTTGGGTTCGGTACCTGGTTTCAGGGCGAAGTTGCTGGAAACTATGCTGGTCCATTCAATAAAAATGCAGATATTCACCAAGTTTCTTACAGTATGAATCTAAAAGAAAATTTTATGCTGGGTGCTTTGGCCTATAAGTTCAAAACAGTCAATAGGTCTTTAGGCCATGTCGATGGGCATGAGCTGGATGTGTTTTCGGTCTGGTCGGTCAATCAAAAATTCAACGTTATTCCTTTAATCGGTCTCTATAAACCGAAACAGGATATCCATAGCGGTGGTACTCAAAACTACGATGACAAAATCAATGTGTATGCGCAGTTGATTCTGCAATACATCTATTAAATCAGGGCAAAGCAGAGCATGTTTATTGGCGGTGCATTGATAGAAATAAAATGAGGATGAAATCAGATGAATCAACAATATGACTATATCGTCATTGGTGCTGGCTCGGCAGGGTGTGTGGTTGCAGCACGACTATTAGAAGCCAAGGCAGGGCGTGTTCTTGTATTAGAAGCAGGAAGCCGAGATAGCAGTCTATTCCATACCATCCCTGCGACAGTGGTTAAGGTATTCCAGCAAAAATCATGGCAATACATGACTGTTCCGCAGAAATATTGTAATCATCGTGAAATGATCCTTGCACAAGGAAAAGTGTTGGGAGGTGGAAGCTCGGTTAATGGCATGATCTATTGCCGAGGCCAACGTCAGGATTATGATTTATGGGCCTCAGAATGGGGATGTAATCAATGGTCTTATCAGGATGTGCTGCCTTTTTTTAAGAAAGCAGAAAAAAATGAAAGTCTTGCTGATGAATATCACGGACAAGATGGCATTTTACCTGTCAGTGAAAACCGCTATCGCCATCCTTTAACGCTTGCTTGTATTAAAGCAGGTCAACAAATGGGCATGAATTACGTCAATGATATCAATGGTTGGGATCAGGCGGGTGTAGGGTTCTATCAAACGACTACTCAAAACGGTTCTCGGGCCAGTACCTCAAAAACTTATTTAAAGTCAGTCGAAAACCACCCAGAACTTACGGTTATTACGGATGCCTTGGTCCATAAAATTGAAACTCAAGATGATCAGGTGACTGGAGTGACTTATAGTGTTGGCGGAAAATCATCAATTACGGTAAAGGCTCAAAAAGAAGTCATTCTGAGTGCTGGTGCAATTGGCAGTCCTAAGGTTTTATTACTTTCGGGAATTGGTCCAAAACAGCATTTAGATGAACTCGGCATTGAATGTATTCGTGACTTACCTGTAGGTGAAAATTTTCACGATCATTTGCATATGTCGGTTAATGCGACAGTAACAACCAATAATAGTCTGCTCGGTGAAGACCAAGGTTTAGCTGCAGTACGACATTTTTTACAATGGTGTTTTACGCGTTCAGGATTATTAACCACCAACATTCTAGAAGGTGGTGGTTTTATTGACACCAATAACAATGGTCGACCTGATGTCCAATTTCACTTTTTACCTGTGCTGGATAATTTCGATAATACCCCTGGTGAAAAAGCAGCGGCTCAGGCACATGGCCTGACCATTAAAGTCGGACATGTACAGCCAAAAGCTCGTGGGACTTTACGTTTAAGCAGTAAAGATCCAAAAGATTTACCTGTTATTGATCCTAATTATTTAGGTCATCAAGAAGATATTGATGCCAATATCCGTGCGGTACAGGCCGGACTTCGCTTATTACAACAACCAGCATTGAAAGCAATTGTCAAAGAAGTGATTGAGCCTGCAAATATCGATCCTGATGATATTGAAGCGATTGATCGATGGATGCGCCAGAACATTAAAACGGTTTATCACCCCGCGGGTAGCTGCAAAATGGGCAATACTCCGCAAGATTCGGTCACCGATCAGACCCTAAAAGTACATGGTTTTCATAACTTACGTGTGGTGAACTGTTCGATTTGCCCACAAGTTCCAAGCGGCAATACCAACGCAATTGCCATCATGATTGGTGAACGCGGTGCAGACTTTATTTTGAATCAGGTCGCCTAGTTGCTGTCATATCAATAGTTAGAAATGAAAAGAGGAAAAGAACATGAGTGAAGTTCAGGTTTTAGCAAGCGTACAGCAATTTATGGCACGTCAACATGGACATTTTATTGATGGAAAATCAGTTGCTGCCGAGCTTTTAGAGAAAGTGGATATTGTGAATCCATCAACTGAACAAGTGGTTGCTCAAGTTAGTATTGGTAGCCAATACGATGTCGAAAGCGCTGTGAAAAGTGCTGAACATGCTTTTCAACATGCTTGGGCTGAAACAACGCCGTATCAGCGTGGCGTTAAACTGAATAAGCTCGCAGATTTAATTGAGCAACATGGTGAAGAACTTGCTCAGCTCGAGACATTGTCTACAGGAAAACTCATTAATATTTCCCGTCATTTGGAAGTCGCACAATCCGTTATTTTCTTAAGATATTTTGCTGGTTGGGCAACCAAAATTAATGGTCAAACCATGCAACCGTCTATTCCTTCTATGCAAGGTGAACAATATACGGCCTTTACTTTAAGACAACCGATTGGTGTAGTTGCAGGGATTGTGCCCTGGAAT
The DNA here is from genome assembly GCF_000588715.1 of Acinetobacter sp. 1000160. Classification (NCBI taxonomy): domain Bacteria; kingdom Pseudomonadati; phylum Pseudomonadota; class Gammaproteobacteria; order Moraxellales; family Moraxellaceae; genus Acinetobacter; species Acinetobacter sp. 1000160. Next base: position 152,654 of record NZ_JFWP02000003.1, read on the forward strand.
TTTTCACTGATGATTGGCGTTTGGAAAATCGGTTCAGCGTTAACCACGGGTTGTACCATTGTGCTTAAACCAAGTGAGTTTGCCAGCTTATCTTTATTACGTTTAGCTGAACTTGCCATCGAAGCAGGTATACCTGCAGGTGTAATTAATGTGGTGACAGGTAAGGGGGAGACGGGACAATATTTAATTGAGTCACCCTTGGTTAAGAAAGTCTCATTTACAGGTTCAGTCCCAACAGGTATTGCCATTGGTAAACTTGCGATGAGCAGTGATTTAACCCGTGTCAGTCTGGAATTGGGGGGTAAAAATGCCATAGCCATCTTGGCTGATGCAAATATTGATGAGATTTTACCGACTTTGATCCAAGCAACTTTTGTACATCAAGGTCAGGTTTGTGCATCTCCAGAGCGTTTCTTTGTTCACCATACAAAATACGATGAACTGGTCGAGAAACTATCTAAAGCACTTTCTCAGTTTAAAATTGGATCGGCGATGGATGAGGGGAGTATGTTTGGCCCACTTGCTAACCAGCCACATTTTCATAAAGTAAAACATTATTTAGATCTGGCAAAAGCCAACAACCAGATTATTGCTGGAGGTGAGGCTTTAGATCAGACAGGGTATTTTGTACAGCCCACTTTAATTTCCTTTAAAAATACGGATGATCCTTTATTTTCAGAGGAAACTTTTGGTCCAGTGGTCGGGGTAATGCCATTCGAAACTGATGAAGAACTCGTTCAACTGATGAATCAGTCGCGCTTTGGTTTAACCGCAAGTATCTGGACAAATGACTTATCTAAAGCTTTACGTTTAATTCCTAAAATTGAAGCAGGGACTCTATGGGTCAATATGCATACGTTCTTAGATCCATCTGTTCCATTTGGCGGGGTAAAAGCTTCAGGAATTGGTCGAGAATTTTCAGATGCATTTATTGAAGATTATACCGAACTAAAATCAGTGATGATTCGCTATTAACTGAAAACGAGGTTTGTCATTAAATAACAAACCTCGTTTTTTAAGATCAGTTGAACTAAAAACTAATAATTTAACGTGATAGTTTGCTGGGCTGCTTGATCGATTTGCTTTTGGCTCACTGCATCCTCTTTACATTTATAATTTTCAAATAAAGGCAGTTGATCTGCAAAGTGAGCATCCGGTTTTCCATTTGGATGAATAAAGCCACTTTGACCCGGGGCCAAAATTGAACACATGCTGACCTGATTTGGATTTAACACCACTCTAAAGGTCGCACTTCCCGTATTTCCATAGGTACTGAGTTGTTGTTCATGTGAAGCATCCGCCCATGGAATACCGACCGAATTTTTGCTGGAAAAGCCCATGGTTGCCACTGGAATTTTCCAGTCATTCGGGTCAGTCGAATGATACTGTTTTGAAAGTTCAGTCAGTGCGTTTTCTAAAGCTTTTAACACCACATCATCTGCTGTTTGTCCTTTTAAGAAATCAACATTCTGAGGAACGCTTGACTGTTTTCCCTGCAATGCATTCCAGATTAATTTTGAAGCACTGGCTGGCTGGGCACTACGCGGATCATGATTGACCGGATAAAGCGTATCGGTATAACGCTGATAAATACTTTCAGACAAGTTCGGTTTTAACACCAGTACAATCATCTGATTCAGCCATGCACGCATAATCGCTGGTGCTGCACCCTGATAATATTTTGCTTCACGATCAGGACGTAATTTTAGATCCCATTCTGCCAACAGTGGTGCGACTTTTTTCGCTTGAGCCGAGGCTTTTTCGCTTTGTGCAGCCCTGATCATAGAGGGAATAAAATAGCGTGCATTCAGATCCGACCAGGCACCTGTTTTATTGATGTCCCAAATCTCTTGCTGGCTTAACTTGGGTTTGCTTTCCAAAGGTTCAATCAGTTCATTGACACGATCAACATAAGAGAAATTCGAAGAGTCAGAACGTAAACCGGCATATGCTTTATTATTCCAGCTACTGATATAACCTTTTTTGGGATTATATTGTTTAGGATTATATGAGAAATCGTAGAAACCCTGCCATTCCATTGAACCATCGCCAAGCGCTGGAAGCTGAATATGCTGGTTTTCAGACCGAATCGGTAAACGACCCAACGCAGCGACTCCGATATTATTTTGGGTATCGGCATAAAACCAGGTGATTGAAGCTGCGACACGTTTGGCTTGGGCAAGAAACTCATTCCAGTTGCTGGCTTTGGCTGCATTGGCCCAGCCTAATAAGCTTTCAATTTCTACACCTTCCCAACTTCGTTTTTGTGCATAGGCGGTATGATTCTTGTCATCCCATGTACTGACAAAGCCTTGTTTACTTTGATAAACATCTAAAATATGGTCGGCCTGATTTTTCACTTTTATTTTTACTTGTTTGTGCTCAAATGGAATATAAGCGCCTTTGTATAAATATTCTTTTGAATTGCTTGGATTTAAAGTGAGTTGGTAAACATCATTAGTATCCAGTGAACCGACGGTCGAGCCCCATGCAATTTTGCCATTGGTGCCAAATAAGATTGCTGGTAAACCCACCGGGGTAATTCCGGTTAAGTCATAGCCAGCGCCGTGTAGTCCAATTGCATAGGTGATGGCAGGGGTATACCAACCTTGTTGTGGGCCATTATATAAAACAGTCTGGCCTTCAATGGTTTTATCTGCCTTCACCACCCAGGCATTGCTGGCCGTTGGAACACCATCAATCACGCTTTTACCCATGGCAATACGGGCTTGGGCTAAATATGTTTCGGCCGCATGACTGGAGATCGGTAACACCTTTTTCGATAGGGCTTGCTGTCGTGCTGAAAACTGTGGGGCTTGTTCGGACTGAATAATGGTTGGCGCTTGAGGATCATCTAGCCAACGTAATTGTTGATAGACTTTAAGACCCTCAGCTTGTCCTTTTTCTTTTTGCAGTTGGGTGAGTAAATCCAGATTTGAAACTTCAGAACTTGCTGAAAAAAAGCGGTTGAGGATGAGGCCAACCCAAACCATGGCGATATCTTCTGATGCCCAGAGGGAGGGTTTAAAGCCATAATCAACAAATTCTTTGGGCATGAGTGCTGGATCGGCTAGTACTTCTTTGATCCGTTGATTAAAACCTGCTGCATAGCCCTCAAAAATTGCACGGTCTTCAGGGGAGAGTTGTGCAATTTGTTGTCTGATATTCTCTGGATTAAAGCGACTATGCGTGGCGATATCATATTGCAGATAGTCAGGACCCAATACTTCAGCGACCGTGCCTAAACCTGTGCGCTTCGACATCTCCATCTGGAATAAACGATCGGTTGCAACTGCATAGCCATAGCCGTAAAACAGGCCAAAGCTATCTTTGGCATAAATATGAGGTGTACCAAAGCTATCTCGTTTGATGGTGATTAAATTTTTGGGCGGTGTCACTTCTGAATTCGAAGATGAATGACAGCCGATGAGAAAGGTGCAACCTAGTGCCATGATTCCATTTTTCAGCACAGTCGGTTTATAAAAGGGGGAATGTGTGATCAATTTTAACGATCCTTATTGTTGCTATTGTTTAAATGTAATGTCGAGTCAATCTTCTGCTGGAAGCTGACGACCTATACCCATGAACATGCCTTGTTCATTAAATAAAATTATGATGATTTATCTATGTAATTTTCCATTACCTTATGGGTATATCTTTATACTTTATAAGACAAGGCTTTTATCGGTTGATTGAAAGATCGATATGAAAAAATCAAAACAAAAAACATTTAGGTCTGTTGAGCTGACTCAGATGATTTACGGATAAAACAATGATTAACGCAGTAATTTTTTAGCCAGCCGATCCGGGTTGAGAAAGGCCATATTGAGGATTCCCACCACAATCAGATAAACGCCTATAGCGCTAAATCCCTGATTCATGCCTATCGTTAAATTTTCTATCATCTGTGGACTAAGCGGAACGCCTTTACCCGGGTTGATATAACCTGCATGATCCATCAAATATCCAATCATGGTTGGGGAAATGATTCCGCCTATAGATGCGATTGCCACCAGTGTTGCCATAACTTCGGCACGTTGCTGCGGGCATACACTATAACTGACGGTCATGGTCGCCAGCGGAAAACACATCGAAAATCCGGCTGCTACCGTAATCAGGATCAGATTAAGATTTCCCGTTGAGAAAGGGAGCATATAAAAGGCACCACCTGAACATAACAGCAGTAAGCCAAAAATAATCCCAAAAGCGACATGAACACTTTGGCCTTTTTGTAGAAGTACCTTTGAAATATAGCCAGCAAGTGCCAAGGTGATGGCGCCTAAAATCCACGGAAAGCTGGAAATAAAAGCAATCATTTCAGGTGCGAATTGATGAGTCGATGCAATATATTTAACTGCCCAAGTGGTTAAAAAACCTAAAGACCAAAAACATCCTAAACCGGCAAGCAAGGCAGCAATAAACATTTGAGAAAAAAATACGTTAAAAATCGGGACAGGTTTTAATTGATCTACAAAATCTATGATGCTTTGGCGACTGGTCTCAGCTTCTTTGCTTTCAGGAATAGAGGAAGCTGCTGAAGTTTGGGCTTGATGAAAATGACTATAAGGGCCTTCTTTACAGATACAACGCCATAAAATACTCCAAATGATGCCGACAATACCGAGAAAGCCAAAGGCCCAACGCCAGCCCCAATCCGGATGTGCAATGATATAAGCTAAAATAGGCGCCGCAATAATGGGGCCAAGCATGGTTCCTGAAGCGACCAGACTGCTTGGGAAACCACGGGCACTGGGTTCAAACCAACCTTGGACATGCGTCAAAGATATGGAAGAAGCAGGGCCTTCTGCTGCACCGAGTACAATCCGAGTAATCAATAAGGTGGTTAAACCACCACCCAATAACATAGGGAACTGTAATAGTGCCCAACTTGCGCCCATGATCAAAAGTAGCCAGCGAGTTTGAACTTTTTCTGCGAGAAAGCCCACCGCAATTCCTGAGATTGCAAATAAAAAGAAAAAGGCACTGCCGATAAAACCAAATTGAGTTGCCGTGAGTCCCAACTCAGCCATGACGGGTTCGGCAACAAGCGCTAAAACAGCTTTATCTGCGAAATTAATCATCTGAAACAGCACCAGCAGGGCGGTAATGAGCCAAGCCCGTTGCCTATTTGCAGAAAATAATAAGGATGCTGAAACCGTTTTATTTTGTGAATTGTTATTATGCATTGCATGATCCTTATGCAGAGACCCAAGACATATTGGTCAAAAATAATGGCTTACCATTGATTTAAATAAATATATTTCTTTGACAACGCTTATTCAGGCGGTGCGTGTTTTTAGTTCTGCGATCAAGCGCCGCTTATGAAGCAGCGCTTGATTTCAATTCGGTAGTGGTTATAAAGCTGAATACTGCCTGGTTAAATGCATCGGCCTGTTCAATATTGGAAATATGTGAGGCACTGATTTCTACCAGTTGGGCATCCGCAATCTGCTGTTGCATAAACTGTCCATCTGCGACGGTAGTAACGGGGTCTTGGGTTCCGGCAATGATCAAAACAGGGAGATGGATGTCTTTGAGTTGCTTTCGGACATCCACTTTAGCCAAAGCCTCACAACAATTGGCATAACCGTCTGCGCTGCCAGCACTTAAGTCGTTACACAGATTATTGACAATGGCAGGATGACTTTGGATAAAGGGATCTGTAAACCAGCGAGAAGCTGCTGTGGTGGCGATAGGACCTAAACCTTGCTTTCGAACCAGCTGGACACGATCCAGCCAGGCCTGTTCCTGTCCAATTTTTGCTGCAGTATTGGCAATCACTACGTGGCTAAATCGTTCTGGATAATGAATTGCCAGCCATTGACCAGTTATCCCACCCATGGAAATCCCACAAAAACTGGCTTTTTCTATTTTTAAATGGTCGAGCAGGTGGATGACATCTTCACCCAGTTGTTGCAGGCTATATGGACCTGATGGGGTAGAAGAAGACCCATGACCACGGGTGTCATAACAGATCACATAAAAGCGTTGTTTAAAATAATTGAATTGCTGTTGCCACATCCCGTAGTTGGTCCCCAAAGAATTGGAAAAAACCAGTGCCGGCGCGTTGGGATCGCCAAAGGTTTGATAGTGAATTTGCGCATCGGCAGACTGAAAAACTGACATGTACTATTCCTTTATTTTAATCAATACGTTGAATAATCAAGGCAATCCCTTGACCGACACCAATACACATCGAACACAAGGCATACTGCCCCTTGATCTGTTCAAGCTGGTTTAAGGCCGTGGTCACCAGACGCGCACCAGAGGCACCTAAAGGATGACCCAAGGCAATTGCACCGCCATTCGGATTAATCCGTGCATCATCATCTGCCAAGCCTAAATCACGGGTTACCGCCAAAGCCTGTGCCGCAAAAGCTTCATTCAATTCAATCACATCCATTTGTTCTAACGTGAGATTGGCCTGTTTCAGCAGTTTCTTGATCGCAGGTGCAGGCGCAAAGCCCATAATCCGTGGTTCAACCCCAACTGTGGTAGCTGCAATGATTTTGGCACGTGGTTTGAGTTGGTATTTTTCTATAGCGTGATCCGAAGCAATCAATAAGGCAGCAGCACCATCATTAATTCCAGAAGCATTACCTGCGGTCACGGTACCTTCGGCTTTCACCACACCTTTGAGTTTGGTTAAGACTTCCAAAGTGGTTGACGCACGTGGATGCTCATCACGATCCATCACAAGAGCATCGCCCTTACGCTGAGGAATGGTCACCGGGATGATTTCATTGCTGAAGAAGCCTTTGGCTTGCGCCGTTGCAGTACGTTGTTGGCTGTTGAGCGCAAAATGGTCTTGGTCGGCACGGTTGATATTGAACTGTTCCGCCACGTTTTCTGCGGTTTGTGGCATGCTGTCGACGCCATACATGTCTTTGAGCTTTGGATTGATGAAACGCCAGCCCATGGTGGTGTCTTCAATCTTTTGACTACGGCCAAAGGCACTATCCGATTTACCCATCACATAAGGCGCACGGCTCATGCTTTCTACGCCACCTGCAATAATCAGGTCGGCTTCATTGGCTTTAATCGCACGGGCAGCCATGGCAATGGCATCCAGTGATGAACCACACAAACGGTTAACCGTGGTGGCAGGCACCTGATAAGGTACCCCTGCCAATAAGGCTGACATACGTCCCACATTACGGTTATCTTCACCCGCTTGGTTGGCACAGCCATAGATGACATCATCCACCTGTTGCCAATCCACAGTTGGGTTACGTTGCATGAGCGCCTGAATTGGAACTGCTCCCAGATCGTCGGCACGTACAGGAGCAAGACCGCCTGCATAACGACCAAATGGGGTACGGATGGCATCAATGATATAAGCGTTTTTCATTTTAAATCTTGTCCTTTACTTCAGGCCTTCCAGCCATTCTCCGTAGGTATCTCGCGGTGGCGGCATGGATGCCGCCCGTTGGACTGTGGTATATGGATATACCATCAGTCCTACAAAGGTTTTTGTTACTTTTGACCTTTCAAAAGTAAGGTATTGCCTATACAAACGGTTTTCGAAAATCACTTTCATTTATCGGCAGTGATGGTATTACTCGCTTTCATTCATAAGAGTTAGTCACGACGGAGTCTTAAGGTGCTTAATCCAATACACATCGCTAGTTCTCGTCACTTTTTTAAAAAAGTGACCAAAAACCTTTGTTACTCAGACACAACTTCCTTGTTGTGCTGAGTAACGGGGCGACATCCTTGTCGCCAATCACGATAGCAACTCTCAATTTATATTCGACTATGTGAAAATCTCGATCTGAGGCTTTCCCATAAGCATTTCGCGATGGCGGCATGGATGCCGCCCGTTAGACTGTGGTATATGGATATACCATCAGTCTAACAAAGGATTTTTGTTACTTTTTATCCTTAAAAAGTAAGGCAATGCCTATACAAAAAGCCTTTGCTTTAACCCGTAATTATTGGCTGTGTAAACATTATCCTTGCGTCGCATCAATCAGTTTCGCACCCGTCAACGCCTGTAACGCCTCAAAGCTCAGACCATCCACTTTTTCAATCACTTTTAAACCGTCTGTGGTCACATCAATCACACACAGGTCGGTATAAATACGATCGACACATTTCAATCCCGTTGCTGGATAGGAAAGCGCTTCAACAATCTTCGGCTCACCTTGCTTGGTATTGTGATCGGTGGTGATAAACACTTTCTTGGCGCCGACCGCGAGATCCATGGCACCGCCTACCGCAGGAATGGCATCCGCGGCTCCAGTATGCCAGTTGGCCAGATCACCATTGGCTGCTACTTGGAAAGCACCGAGTACCGCAATATCCAGATGACCACCACGCATCATGGCGAAGGAGTCACCATGATGGAAAAAGCTACCACCCGTCAGCATGGTCACATATTCTTTACCTGCATTGATCAACTCAGGATCTTCCTCACCTTTGACAGGAGGTGGACCAAATGCAAGTAGGCCATTTTCCGAATGCAGGAATACATCTTTATCGGCTGGAAGATAGTTTGAAATCTTGGTGGGCAGGCCGATGCCGAGATTGACATAAGCACCATCTGGAATATCTTGTGCGACACGTTCAGCGATCTGGTCACGGCTTAGTTTTTGATAGCTCATGTTTATGCTCCTGTGCCATTGGCTGCATCGACAGCGACCACATGCTGGACAAAAATCCCGGGGGTAATAATGTGTTCAGGATCAAGTTGACCGAGTTCAGCCAGTTCAGAGACCTGTGCAATGGTGACATCTGCGGCCATCGCCATGATCGGGCCGAAGTTACGGGCAGATTTGTTATAGACCAGATTGCCCCAGCGATCACCTTTGTGGGCCTTGATCAGGGCAAAGTCTGCTTTGATCGGATATTCCAGTACATAGTCTTTACCATCGATATGGCGGACTTCTTTGCCTTCTGCCAATAAAGTACCAAAGCCAGTTGGGGTAAATACGGCACCGAGCCCCATCCCCGCAGCTTGAATACGACAGGCCAGATTGCCTTGCGGCACCAGTTCCAGTTCAATCTTGCCGGCACGATACAGTTCATCGAACACCCATGAATCTGACTGGCGCGGGAAGGAACAGATGATTTTACGAACCGCACCTGTTTTAAGCAGTTTGGCCAGACCGTAATCGCCATTGCCTGCATTGTTATTGACAATCACCAGATCCTTGATGCCGAGTTCGATCAATCCATCAATCAGTTCAGCGGGTTGTCCTGCAGTGCCAAAGCCACCGATCATGATGGTTGCGCCATCCTTGATCTGTGACAGTGCCTCAGTCAATGTGAGCGTACTTTTATCAATCATAAGGCCAACCTTTTATTCATGTTTTCAAATTTCTATACATACCGGTTTCGCTATAAACGGATATGCATAGAAATTTAAAAACCGTGAGCTAATGAATAGCTCACAGTCATTTTTTAGAGAATTAAGCACCAACGCGACGACGTTCTACCTCTGAACTTGGTGCACCGGCATGTTCCTTCACCAGTTCTACATTGAAGGTAATGTGTTTGAATGGTTTATTCACACCACGACGGGCAATTTCAGCTTCATCGGTTACGTCTACCGCAGTTGCGATGAGGCCTTCACGTGTTGCAAATGCGAAGTCATCCCATAGGTATTGATCGCCTTCGATATTGAACTGTGTGGTTAATTTGCGATAACCCGGCGCAGACACAAAATAATGCACATGAGAAGGGCGGTTACCATGACGACCTAACTGATTTAATAATGCCTGAGTGGTGCCTTCTGGTGGGCAGCCATAACCGACAGGCATCGTGGTTTGCGCGACATAGTGACCGTTGGCATCAGACAAAATGGTACGGCGCAAGTTAAAGTCTGATTGTGACTTATCAAAGAATGAATAATTGCCTAAGCTATTGGCATGCCACACTTCAACTTTAGCGCCTTCGATAATATTGCCTTCAGGATCAGTGACCGTTCCTTCAATAAATAAGGTATCGACTTTATCCGATTCAGAACCGTCATCCATACGGGCAAAACCGACTGATTCAGGCGCGCCTGCAACATAGAGTGGACCTTCAATGGTGCGTGGTGTGCCACCGGTAATGCCTGCTTTGGCATCGGCTTCATCGGCACGTAAATCCAGATAATGTTCAAGACCCAGACCTGCCGCCAATAAACCCAGTTCATTGGCCTGACCTGCATCGGTAAAGTATTCCAGACCTTTCCACAGTTCACTTTGTGAGATGTCCAGATCTTCAATCGCCTGAAAAAGATCACCGAGCAGACGAACCACAATTTGTTGGACACGTGGATTGACTTCACCTGTCGCGGTATCCACATTCATTTTTTTAACCAGTGCATCGATTTCTTGACGGTTCATACATATTCTCCTGAAGTATGATAATTTTTGGTGGCTCGCGGACTTGCTGTTTTTACTGCTTGCTTGGCTTGCCACATTCCTTGTTCAAATCCTGTTTTTCACTTTACCGGCTAGACGTGTTTAGCTGTCATCTTCACGAATGGCAGAGGGATGACGGTTCAAGGCCATCACTTCGATATTCATGTAAGGATATAAAGGCAATCCCTGCAAAATATTGTGTAATTCCTCATTACTTTCCACATCAAAAATACTGATGTTTGAGTATTGTCCCGTGATGCGCCAGATATGACGCCATTTGCCCTGACGTTGTAAATCTTGAGAATAAGCCTTTTCTACGGCTTTAATTTGATTGGCTTGTTCAACTGGCATATCCAGCGGGATGTTTACATCCATTCGTACGTGGAAAAGCATGTCAACTCCTTGAATTATTGACGACGCAGGTTGTCGATTTTGTCTTGATCCAGCTCAATGCCGAGGCCGGGACCCGTTGGAAGCTTGAGCTCAAAATTGCCATATTGAAGCGGTGTTTTTAAAATTTCTTCCGTGAGTAATAATGGGCCAAACAGTTCAGTTCCTGCTGCAAGATTACTAAAAGTAGAAAATGCATGTGCAGAAGCGATCGTCCCTACAGGTCCTTCCAGCATGGTGCCGCCATACAGGTCGATCCCTGCCAGATTGGCAACTTTGGCAACATCACAGGCTTCAATCAGACCGCCAGATTGGGCAATTTTGACTGCAAACACTGAGGCTGCATTAGTCTTTGCCAGTTGATAAGCGCTTTGCGGACCGGTTAAAGATTCATCCGCCATAATGGCAATATCGAACTTACGGGTCAGACGTTGCATGGCATCAATATTGTGAATCGCACACGGTTGCTCGATCAGATCAACACCGCCATCCTGAAGCATTTGAATCCCTTTAATGGCATTGAGTTCAGACCAGGCACGATTGACATCGACACGGATTGAAACATCCTTACCTAATGCCTTTTTAATGGCCAGCACATGTTCAATATCTTGCTCCACCGGACGTGAACCGATTTTTAACTTGAAAATATTATGGCGTTTGAGTGCCACCATTTTTTCTGCTTCAGCAATATCTTTTTCGGTATTGCCCGAAGCCAGTACCCACAGCACAGATACGCTATCACGTAAGCGTCCACCCAGGACTTCACTGAGCGGCAAACCCAGACGTTGTGCCTGAATATCTAATAGGGCTGTCTGGATGGCACATTTGGCAAAACGGTTACCATTAATATTTTGCTGGATGGTTTTTAGGGTTTGAGCCACATTAAAACCGTCCAGTGTTTTTAACAATGGCGAAAAGTATTGCTCAGTATTGGTTTTGACACTTTCAGGACTTTCTTCCCCATAACCTAACCCTCCAATGGTCGTTGCTTCGCCCCAACCGGTAAAACCATCTGCTGTGGTGATTTTAATCAGTACCAAGGTTTGGGTCTGCATGGTTGCAACCGCCATCTTATGCGGACGGATGGTTGGAATCTCGACAAGTAAGGTTTCTATGGATTTATACATCTTTGGTATTTCTTCAATCTTTGCCTGTTTACATACCCTAAATTAATGTAATATTTAGAACTAGGCTGAATTTGGTATTTTTAGATACTTAAAAGGTATATTAAATGGAATTAAGACATCTTCGTTATTTCGTGACGGTGGTCGAGGAACAGAGCATTACCAAAGCGGCGGAAAAGTTATGCATTGCGCAGCCCCCTTTGAGTCGTCAGATTCAAAAGCTGGAAGAGGAACTGGGCATTTTGTTATTTGAACGGGGCTCACGTCCAGTAAAAACCACCGAAGCGGGACAGTTCTTTTATCAGCATGCGGTGCAGATTTTGACCCATACCGCCCAAGCGGCTTCCATGGCAAAACGCATTAGCACAGTCAATAAGATCGTGCGTATTGGTTATGTCAGCTCCTTACTGTATGCGCTATTACCGCAGGTGATTTATTTATTTCGCCAGAATCATCCCGAGATTCAGGTCGAACTGATTGAACATGGCACCAAAGACCAGATTGAAGCGTTAAAACTGGGTAAAATTGACTTGGGTTTTGGACGCCTCAGAATTAGTGATCCTGCGATAAAACGGATTTTATTGCGTAAAGAAAAGCTCAAATTAGCCATCCATAAAAATCATCATTTAACCCGGTTTATCGATCAGGGGATTTACCTGTCGCAGATTATTGATGAGCCTATTTTTTCTTATCCCGCCACACAAAAACCGAATTTCTCTACGTTGATCCAGTCAATTTTTACTGACTTGGGCTTGGTACCCAAAGATATGGTCGAAGTACGTGAAATTCATATGGCCTTAGGGCTGGTGTCTTCTGGCGAGGGTATTTGTCTTATTCCTGAGAGTGCCAGCGATATTGGCATGAAAAATCTGGTCTATATTCCGATTCTGGATTTGGAAGCCTATACCCCGATTTCACTGGCGGTGCGCAATATGGATCAGAGTCCGTATCTGCCGCAGATACTGGAATGTATTAAACAGGTATTTGAAGAAGAGGGAATACCGATACAACTGGATGGTGATTAAGGCAGATCCGAAAATTAATTATGTTTAAGCGGTCCTAAAGACCGCTTTATTAATGCGATACGATGGTCTACAGCTAAAACCAGACTTAAAAGGTATAACTATATACTTCGTTATCTATGGAAAATTACATTAATTATTCAAATAATAAATCCAGCCTGAATCTTTCTCTAAAGATATTTTCTTGAATTTTCGGATATTTAAAAGAAATGGAACTCAGGTCTGCAGGACTAGGCAAGTTGTGAAACTTTATTTGCAGCAACAAGAATTTTAAAAACTCAGGAAAGGATTTCCCATGTTAATACCGAATAGGCTGTATAAAGCCCAGCGCGTGGCGTTATATACGCTTTTTGGCTGTCTGAATGTCAATGCGGCTTATGCCGACTTTCTAAAGGACAGTGAAAAGAGTATTTATTTACGAAATTTCTATGTCGAACGTGATTTTGAAGGCACCAATCAAGATCTGGGCAGTTGGTCACAAGGCTTATCAGGGCGGTTTGAGTCAGGCTATACCGATACACCGCTTCAAGTCGGTCTGGATTTAGGGTTTCAATATGCATTGCGTTTGAATGACCATAATGATAAACGGCTGGATACTGTGTTTAAATATGATCAGCATGAACGACGTCAGGAACGTGATTACTTAAAATTGGGTGCGACCTTAAAATTGAAATATCACAATACCGAACTGAAAGTGGGGGAACTTTTTCCTAAAACACCGGTACTGTTTATTGATGACTCACGGCAACTGGTTACCACCTATGCTGGTGCAATGCTGGAAAGCAAAGAGATCAAGAATTTAAAAGTATCTGCGGGCCGTTTTACCCATGTCAATGCCCGTGATGATGACGAGTATCGAAAATTCACATTAGGCAACTCGACTGATCCGGCAAAAAGAAGTGATGGACTCAATTTTCTAGGTCTGGACTATAATTTCACGCCAAATTTATCCGGGGCTTACTGGTTTGGACAACTGCAAGATATTTATCAACAACAATATATCAATGCGGCCTATACAGAGCAGATTAAACACAGCAAGTTAAAAGTAGATGCCCGCTATTTTAACTATAAAGAAGATGGTGACGCCTATTTCGGCGATATTGATGCGCAATCAATTGGTGTGCAAGCCAGTGTGCAGAATGGTCCGCATACCATTCTGACCGGTCTGCAAAAGCATATGGGAGAGGACAATATTCCTTTGTTAAACGGTTATGTGCCACAAGCCTATTTACAAAGCTGGTCTGCGCTTGCCTTTTACAAAGCCAAAGAATTGACCTGGCATATTTTATATAGTTATGACTTTAAAGAGCAGGGTATCCCCGGATTAAAACTGACTTTGCGCTATTTAAATGGTAGTGAAATCTATCGGGAAGGTTTCAAGGACAATAAAGAAACCGAGAAAAATGTCATTCTCAATTACAGCATCCCTGAAGGTAAACTCAAAGGTCTCGGCTTTGAATGGCGACATATTCGTGCCGATATCAAATATGGTGCAGGCAACAATCCTGGAACAGATTTTGTTGAAAACCGCATCATGACCACCTACACGCATAAGTTTTAATGATCTGTTGCCCACCTGAGCAAGAGCATTGCTGTTCAGGTGGGGATGCTGCAGTGCTACAGGATTTAAGACAGATTTTGCGATTGCAACATTTCCTGGCCGACAATCATTTTGGCAAATTGATTGGCAATTCGACCAGAACGATTGCCTTGTTGGGTGGCATATTGAATGGCCTTTAACTGTAAGCTGTCCCAGTTTTCCTGTTGTTGCCAGTGGTATTCATTTAACCAGAACTGCACGGTTTTCAGGTATTCGGGCTGACTGAAGGCATAGAAATTGATTTGCAGACCAAAACGGTCAGCCAGAGAAATCTTTTGTTCCAGACTATCACCCGGACGCAACTCACCATTTTCGCTCTGATTGATCTCGGTATTGTCCTTGTTATATTCCGCGACCATATGTTTACGGTTCGAGGTGGCATAAATCAGGGTATTGTTTGAACTGGTGGCCAGCGAGCCATCCAATACGGTTTTCAAGGTTGCATAACTGCTATCGCCTGCTTCAAAGGCCAGATCATCACAGAAAATAATATAGCGTTCATCGCGTTCATTGAGCAGATTGATAATCTTGGGAAGATCTTCAAGATATTTTTTTTCCAGCTCAATCACACGTAAGCCGTACTGGTGATATTCATTTAAACAGGCTTTCACGATTGATGATTTTCCTGTTCCTCGTGAACCGGTCAACAGCACATTATTGGCCAATAATCCTTTGGCAAAGGCCTCTGTGTTCAGCTTTACTTTGGCCAATTGGTTGTCAATATTACAAAGATTCTCAAACGAGAGCAGTTGGGGTTTACGGATTGGAATCAGGTGACCTTTATTGTTTTCTCTTTCCCATCGGAATGCGATGGCCTGATCCAGTACTTCCAGTGAGATTTCCTGATGGTTGGCAATTTTCTCAATCGCCTGGGTCAGTTTTTGAATTTCACCGATAAGACTGAAAATCGTCTGATTTAATTCCATAAGTTTTACCCTGAGAGATGACACGGTGTGCATTTGAAAATTTAAACATAGGATGATAGTATCATTGGATGTTTTTGAGTGCCAGTAGAAATTTTAATGATCGAACAAATCCAAAAAAGATCGCTTGTTGACGAAGTGATTGCGGTTGTCCGTCAGAATATCCAGACCGAACTGTGGAAGGTCAATGATAAAATTCCGACAGAACCTGAACTGGTTCAAGGGCTGGGGGTGGGACGCAATACCATTCGAGAAGCCATTAAAATATTGGAATATCTCGGCATTCTGGAAGTTAAACAGGGTCATGGAACCTTTGTTCGCAGCAAACACGATTTCTCCAGTATGATTCACTCCATTCAACAGTCAGCGTTGTATGAGCATCTCGAAGTCAGATGTGTTCTGGAAATTGAAATTGCAAAACTTGCAGCCAGAAACCGCGATGCAACTGACCTGCTGAATATTCTGGCATGCCTAAACACACGGGCTGGAACGGATGCCAGTGATGTGGCTGAGTTTATGCTGAACGATAAAAAGCTGCATTTGGCTATTGCACAGGCCACCCATAATCAGGCGCTGTATGCCACCTATGAATATTTTCTCAACTCCAGCTATCAATACACCTTTGAACTGGTGACCAATAGCCAGTTACCCGATCCGGATCAAACTATTCATGCTCAACTGGTCGATGCCATACAGGCACAGTCCGAGTCGCAGGCGGCTGAAATTGCCAAAGCCATGCTTGATCCTTTATTGCTGTCACTACAGACCAGTGATTATTCAGTCCGCTGAGTCGATCGAAACAGTTATGCAAGATTTTATTATTGTATCCCGGCATTTTGGCAAATCGTATTTTTTAAATCAGCGGCAACAAGGTGGCATGACCGCCTATTTCTGGTCCTTGGAGCAAACTCAACTGGCACGTTTTAACAGCTATGCCTTGGCCTATCAATTTTATTTTCCTTCACGACATCTGTTAATTCACAGTGAAATTGTGCAGCTCGGGGCAAATGATGAGCCCTAAAATCGCTGTATGTGGAGAAGCTTCTGAAGCATGGCCACTGGTGCAATATATCGCCCCAGATCATCAAAAAGTCTATGTGGTGGGTGATATTCACGGTTGCTATACGCTATTGATGCATCAACTCAAGCAACTGCAGTTTGATTTTGAAAAAGATCTGCTGATTGGCGTGGGAGATTTGATCGATAAAGGCCCGGAAAGCTGGCAATGCCTGCATTTATTGCAACAACACTGGTTCAGGATGGTACGCGGCAATCACGAGCAATTATGTATTCAGGGGAGTCAGCATCCTTATTTTAAAAAGCTGCATCAAAAATATGGTGGAGAATGGTTCTACCAGTTGAAGCCACAACAGCAGGCCCAGATTATCGCACGTCTCAAACAGTTGCCTGTGTTGATCCAGTTGAATCTAGCTCATAAAACAGTGGGCATCGCACATGGTGATATTGGCGTAGATGATTGGAACCTGCTTAAGCAAACCCTTGAGTTAAGCGATCATGCCGATCAGGCCAGTTATGCCCCTGTGTTATGGGGAAGGTCAAGAATCAGGGATGAGCAAAAATATGGCACGGTCCGCAATATTGATGAGATTTATCTGGGACATACCATTGTTGCCGAGGTGCTGCAAAAACATAATTGCTTCTTTATTGATACAGGCGCTTATCAAAGCCAGCAGTTGACGATCCTGCAGGTCAGTCCTTAAATCCCGAATCGACCTAAACCTCATATATTTTTTTCCTCAATTACCAAATTTTCTATTTCGATTAGCAAAATGCCTTAACATCAAGATTAAAATGAGATTAATTCTCATTATTATTGTTATTTTTGTTGATTTTGATTATGATGCCTTGATTTTTTTAAGGCTGATTTAAGCTTGGTCAGGTTTGCCCTTGGCATTACCGGATCAAATACCATGCACATGAGATGGGGTTTTACATAGGTTATCGGCTAAATCATCCGTATTTTCATGGCTCTATATAAAGGTGAACATCATTTCCGTTGATGTCATTTTGTCCGGTGTTGTATATGTCTATTGAAGCGTCTGTACCCTTGGTGAGCAGCACAAGGGTGGTAAAAAAGAAGGTTGCACCGTCCTCATTGATTCGATATCGATTGATGATTTTTTCACGTTTTGTACTCGCAATTTTTGGGGGCTATTATTTTGCTGCGATTGCGGCAATGCTGATCGGTTGCTTGTTTTCATCTGAGCCATCCAGAGCGAATGCAGTTTTTAGTGCAACCATGCTGGCTTTCGTGGTGCATTGCATCCTGTTTATCTGGATATTCATGGTCAACTCGACCCTGAAAGTCTGGTTGGGCGTCATTATTCCTAGCCTGATCATGACCGTCATGTATGGCTTGTTAAAAGGGTAAGGGCATGCGTGTTGATGGTAAAAATGAAGGCCCACGCCAATCGATGTCATGGTTACATACCTGGACCAGTCTGTTGATGGGTTGGTTGCTGTACGCTGTTTTTCTAACGGGGACACTCAGTTTCTTTCAAAATGAAATCACGGTATGGATGAAACCGGAACTGCATCAATCGGTGAATAGCACTTCGCAGCAACAACAATTAACTTATGCCTTGCAATATTTAAATCAGAAAGGCCAAGCTGCCGAGAGCTGGAATATCCGGTTTGCCAATGAAAGACAGCCCGCGATCATGCTGAATGTCCGTAAGCCGGGTGAGGGACGCCGCCGTGGCGGCGAAATCTATCTGGATGCGCAATCGGGGCAGGAAATTAAAGCCAGAGAAACCCGGGGTGGTGGTTTCCTTTATCGCTTCCATTTTGAACTGTATGGTATGCCGCGCATTTGGGGGCGCTGGATTGTTGGTATTGCAACCTTGTTCATGTTTGTTGCGATTATCAGTGGCATTATCACTCATAAAAAAATCTTCAAGGATTTCTTTACTTTCCGTCCAGCCAAAGGCCAGCGTTCATGGCTGGATGCGCACAATGCAACCGCCGTGTTTGCCTTGCCTTTTCATCTGATGATTACCTTTAGCGGGCTGTTGTTATTGATGCATCTGTTTATGCCATGGGCAATGAACACGCACTATGGCAATGTCCGGAACTTCTACCAGATTTTAAATGAACCTGTAGCGCAAACACCCGAACAGGCACGTTTACTGGCAGAGCAAAAACAGAAACAAGCCGCAGAAGAAGGACGTGGCAATCGAGGTGCTGGCCGTGGTGGCGAAGCTGAACAAGTGGTGCCCAAGCTTGCAGCAGCACCCATGGTCAACTTAGTGGCATTAAGCCAGCAGGTTCAACACGGTTGGGGGGATAATCCGATTGCCTCGGTTCGGGTGAATCAACCGAATACGGTGAAAGCGGATGTACAATTTAATGCAACCCATACCACGACCTTGCTGGATCGGGAAAGTGTGCCTTCACTCAAGTTCAATGCGCTAACAGGACAACTGATCGATGAAGCCCAGCCTGTAAATTCGGCATCCAAAGCTATTTATACCTTGGTGACCTGGCTGCATATGGCTCGGAGTGTCGATTCGGTCTTACGCTGGTTATTATTTCTATCAGGCGTCTTAGGCACGATGATGATCGCTTCCGGATTGATTTTGTGGGTGGTAAAACGTATTCCAGAGGTACAAAAACTAGGTTATAAACCCTTTGGCCATCGTGTGGTTGAGGTCCTGAATATTACGGCGATTACAGGGCTACCGATTGCCTGCGCAGCGTACTTTTTTGCCAACCGTGTTATCCCTGCCGAACTCGCAGAGCGTTCTCCGCTGGAAATTAATGTGTTCTTTAGTGTCTGGTTATTATGTTTGATACATGCAACTATTCGTGCACACCGTCCAGCGTGGCTAGAGCAACTTGCGTTGGCAGCTGCCATGTTCCTGTTTATACCGGTCTTAAACGTTTTTACTGGTGGACAGGCCTTATGGATGAGTATTTATCATGGACAATGGATGATTGCCAGTTTTGATCTGGTCTGCATTATTTTAGGTCTGATTTTTATCTACTCTTATTACAAATTAAAGCGTTATCAAGGTCTACCCGTTAAGCAGAAAAAACAGCCTAAGGTTCAGTCGGCACAGGAGCAGGCATGATGGCAGCATGGATGTTGTGGTGTGTTGCCGTGGTGGCGCTATCGAGTCTGGCGTGTGGAATGAATAAACATCAGCGCGATATCTTTAGCTCTCCGGTTTCAGCACAAATGAGTCGGGCTTTTGAAATTGCAGGCTGGGGAATTCTACTTATTTCTGCGTTGACCATGATTTATTTGAAAGGTGCTTCAATCGGTTTATCCGAATGGTTGGGATGTATCAGCTTTGCGGCTTTGGCAGTGGGACTTGTATTGACCTACCAGCCTAAAAAGCTTTTGCAGACTAATCTGATCGTGACGGTTCTATTTGCGCTGCTACTGATTGTGATATTGAGGTAAAGCTGGATCGCATAGCGTTCAACCAAAAGAGCAAACAGATGTTTGCTCTTTTTATGTCTGGACTAAAGGATCACTTTACATGATTTGGCCATTTTCCGGTTAAAAGATAGCGACCTCGGTGTGCTTGCCTGATCCATGGCAGCAAGATAGCTTGGTTATTGATGAGACAAACAGGAGGCTGGGCAGAAATTTGTTTAACTGTCCGCATGCAGCATTACGGTTATTGATGATTTTATTTTTGGATTTATTGCCACAATCATTACGATTTCTTTGTGTATTATTCTTGAGCAGGCCGCAATTCCAGTTTCAGTGTCATCTCAATGCGTTTATGTAAAATTTAGTAGTTAATCAAGCAAATAGCGATCTGATCTGTAGAATAAAAAACAGCCATTTTATCCAAGAATTAACTTAAACATAAAACAACTCAGATCTTTATTTTTCCTCTTCATCCCAATCTGAGATAAAGGAGCAAACATGATTGTACTATTAATATTGCTTGGTCTACTGATACAACTCTTTGTGATTTGGGCTCTCTTTTATTTTGAAGCCAGTCGAACTGTCGGTAGTGTGCTGGCAATTGTCACTGCCATTTTGTGTAGTGTGCTGATTACCCCATGGAGTCTGTTACTGGGTGTACCTATTATCATCGCCAGTATTATTCTGCTGATTACGCCATTGCGTGATGCTTTGATTAGCCGACCTGCTTTTAAAGTGCTGTCCAATGCCATGCCGAGTATGAGTACCACTGAACGAGAGGCTCTGGATGCCGGTACCAGCTGGTGGGAAAAAGAACTGTTTATGGGGGCGCCGGATTGGGAAAAGTTTGATCAATATCCTTATCCCGTGTTATCGGCAGAAGAACAGGCTTTTTTAGATAACGAAGTACAACAGCTGTGCTCAATGTTGGATGAGTGGCAGATTCATCATCAGGACAAGGACCTACCGCCAGAGGTGTGGCAATTTATCAAGGACAATGGCTTCTTGGGGCTGATCATTCCAAAATCATTTGGTGGCAAACAATTTACGCCCTTTGCGCAAAGTCGCATCATGAGCAAAATTGCTTCGCGTTCACTGACTGCTGCGGTGAGCTGTATGGTACCCAATTCGCTTGGGCCAGGGGAGTTGCTGCTGCACTATGGTACAGAGGAGCAAAAACAACGTTATTTACCCGGGCTTGCTAATGGTACCGAAGTGCCTTGTTTTGGTTTGACCAGCCCTGAGGCGGGTTCGGATGCTGGGGCGATCCCGGATACCGGTGTGGTGTGTCATGGGCAATATCAAGGCCAACAAGTATTAGGCCTGAAAATGAATTTCTCCAAGCGCTGGATTACCCTGGCTCCGATTGCAACCGTGATTGGTCTGGCCTTTAAGTTATATGATCCGGAAGGTTTGCTGGGCGATAAAAACAAGGTGGAATATGGCATTACCTGTGCCTTGATTCCGGCTGACCATGAAGGCATTCAGATTGGGCCCCGCCATAATCCGGGTGCGCCTTTTATGAATGGTACGGTTGAAGGTCGTGACGTATTTATTCCTTTGGACTGGATTATCGGCGGTCAGCAAAATGCAGGTAAAGGCTGGCGGATGCTGATGGAATGTTTAGGAGTAGGACGTGGTATTTCATTGCCTGCCTTGGCAACCGCAGCAGGGGAAATGAGTTATCTGTTGGTGGGTGCATTTGCCAGTGTCCGTCAACAGTTTAAAATTTCGGTTGGGCATTTTGAAGGGGTACAAGAGGCGACCAGTGATATCGCCAGTGATGCTTATATGCTGGAGTCATTCCGTTATCTGGTGACCTGTGGTTTGAACCAGGGCGGAACCCCTGCGGTAATGACCGCCATGGCCAAATACTATGCCACCGAAACCATGCGTAAAGTGGTCAATCATGGCATGGACGTGGTGGGTGGCCGGGCGATTCAGTTAGGCCCACGTAACTTCCTTGCCCTGACTTATCAATCCATTCCCGTTGCCATTACTGTGGAAGGCGCCAATATTCTGACCCGTTCTCTGATGATTTTCGGTCAGGGCTCAATGCGTTGCCATCCTTATCTGTTTGAAGAATTGCAACTGTTACAAGCTGAAGATAAAGCGGCCGCTTTTAAGGAATTTTCGCCATTATTGTTTAAACATCTGGCCTATACCTTCAATCGTGCAGCCAAAGCACTGGCATTTTCGATTACGGGTGGCTCAGATGAGGGCTCAAAACATGCCGATGATTTTTCGAAAGCCTATTATAGTAAAATCAACCGTTTCAGTGCCGATTTTGCCTTAACCGCCGATATGGCGCTGGGAATTCTGGCGGGCGATTTAAAGCGTAAGGAAATGCTGTCTGGACGTCTGGCTGATATTCATGCGCATTTATTTATTGCGACGGCAATCCTGAAATATTATGAACAGGGCCAACGTACCGAGGCAGAACAGAAACATGCCGAATTGGCCTTGAATAAAGCCCTGTATCAGGTGCAAGAAGCCTTCTTTGGCTTCTATGATAATTTTCCGATGCCGCTTGCCGCTGCTATGGTAAAACTGATCTGTTTCCCATTTGGCCGTCCTATTGCAGCGCCGTCAGATCAATTGAAGCAAGAGGTCGCGCAATTGATGATGCAGGAACATGCATTCCGGGAGCAGTTGAAGCAACATGTCTATTACAATACGGATGCCAACGATGTGATGGGACGGATGGAGTCTACATTCCAAAGCCTGTTACAGCTACAGCCGTTGTGGAACAAGTTTAAAAAAGCCGAATCCAAAGATCAGTTTAGCGGTCTCACCTTTGAAGCGCATATTGCCAATGCAATCGAGACAGGTTTTATCAGCACTGCTGAGGCGGAGTCACTTTTAGACTACAATGCCAAACGTTATGACAGTATGTTGACGGATATTTTTGATGAGCATTTAGTCGATGACCTGCCGTTGGAAAATCCTCATCTTCGCAACTTATGATTGAATCGTGTAAGCACAGCTTGAAGCAGTCCTGAATGTATCTGAGATGAAGCGTCATCTACGCCTCTTTTGCTTATGTTCAGGGCTGTTTTCATAACAGTCTCGAGTTTTTAAGCTCATCTGTTATATTTTTTTTAGAAAACTCTGTGTCTTTTTTTGTTCTGTTACTTCCTGCACTATAACAGTATGAGTTGAGCAAAGCCAAAGGTGCCGATATGAGTTTTTTGAAAAAAAAGAATAATGCCAGTTTTGTATTTTTCATTATTACACTATATGCCTTTTTGGGCTTTGGTATTGGCTATGTAATCTGGGAATATCTGTTATAAGCTCATAGGCTTGAGCGCTGTCCGGTTTTTACATGCAGAGCTGGCTGATTCAGTTCCCAGCTTGAGATGGCATATTTCTATTCTTGTGATCCAGCTAAACCATCGAACCAGACCTTCGATGGTTTTTTTATATCTTTAATGGGTTGTTCTAAAATAAAAACGAAATGTTTTAACACGATGGCTGTGTTGTTGCTGAATCTTTGGCATATTAGAAGCAGATGCGCAAGAACAGGAAAACAGGTTGGGTGCGCGATGCGGCTTAATCAGTCTGGAGCTTGAGAAAATGGGGCGATATAAGCAACTATTGGCCAAATTGGTGCTGCTTGGCTTTATTCTTTTCAGCTTATCGGCCTGTCAGTTGGTGAAATTGCAGCAACGAAGTTTAGGTGCCTCCTTAACCGATAAAACCCAGACCATACTGACCCGATCCCAGTTGAGTGATGCCACACAAAATAGCTTGCTGCTGTCCGGAGTTCCGGTCGAAGCTTGTCTAAGTCAGCCTGAGCAATGCGTACAGAGATTACAACAGAAACTGGCCGACAGTCCTGAACAGCGTTATGCCGCAGCCAGTGAGATTTATCTGGCACGGGCCCTGCAACTCGGTCAGGAGAAAAATTGCCAGATTGCATTGGCTCAAACGTCGCATTCAGCACAGCAAAACCGCTGTCTCGATGAAGTCTTAAGTTTGCTTGATCAAAGTGTTCGCTTTAGCTTTGCCTATTTATTTGCAACGCCCTCTACACCACAGAAACGTATTTTTGATCAACGCCAGACCCAGGTTCGGCTTTTTTACAATGTTGCTCTGTCACGTTTGATCACTACGGCCTATTTACGGCATCGATTTACCCGCTTTCCTCAGCAGTTACAGATTAACCAGCGACATTATCAGTTCAATTTTGATCATTATCCGGAACTGGCGAACACCGATATCCAGTTATTGCAGTCTAGCTACAATATGCGGTTCTCCGGATTTTACAGCGTTAACCGACGCGATGGTCTGGGCTCGGAATTTGTTCTGGTGGCCAAAAATCAGCAGTCTTCAAGCCCTGATTATATTTATGATCCTGAAAGCTATTATGCCGGTAAAGAAAATCCTTATATTCATGTGGCCAGATATCTGTCGGTCACCGCCGTGGCTCAGCCTGCGCCCAATACTTCGGTCGAGCAGTTACTTGATGCGGCTCCCTTGCAGATCCAGCTGATCGATCCGTTCCGTTATGACCAGCTTCAGGTGGCACAGCAGGACTATTTACTTACTGCCAATTATTCAGCACCTTATGGTCTGTGGCTGGCTGAAAACAATCTGGGCGGAACCGGCTATAAAACCCTGATCGATCGCAAAGAGCAATTCAGCATGCCACATCTGTTCATGCTGGAACCCTATAATCCGGATAAAAAAATCATTATTTTTATTCATGGGCTGGCCAGTAGTCCAGAAGCCTGGATCGCCTTGACCAATGATATCCTGGGAGATGACAGCTTACGTCAGCACTATCAGGTCTGGCAGGTTTTTTATTCCACCAACATGCCGATTCTTGAGAGTCGTGCCCAGATTTATGCTTTGTTAACACAGGCTTTTGCCATGCATGATCCGCATGATGCTGCCATGCAGGATGCGGTACTGATCGGACACAGTATGGGGGGCATTATCAGCCGGTTACTGATGGGGCGGGGGGATATTCGCCAGCAGGCCGTCGAGGCAATCCAGAATGATCAGGCGCATGACTTTATTTTTTCTGCTGCGGTGAGCAAGCGTTTTATGTTCCGTCCGATTGAAAATATTAACCGGGTGATTTTTATTGCCACCCCGCATCAAGGAACAGCCTACGCAGATCGCTGGTTTACCTTGGCTTTGCGCAAGATAATTCATTTACCGGCCAAGTTCTTAACGGCGGCTGAGCTGGCGGGGGCAGACCACAACATCAATATTCATCAAATGAAGAAAAATCTGGCAGCGGGGATTATCGAAAACGGTCCCAGTGATTTAAGTTATCAGTCCAAATTCATGAACATGACTCAGGCCATCCAGCCGGTACAAGGGCTGGCTTATCACTCCATCATTGGCAATACCACCCGGCATCAGGAGCCAGATAAAATGACTGATGGCATCGTGCCGTATAGCAGTTCGCATCTGCCAGGCGCCATCTCGGAAAAAGTCATTCAGGGCGGGCATTCGATTCAGGAACAGCCCGAAGCGATTCTTGAGTTAAGACGGATTTTAAAACAGCATATGCAATTGCATCCGCTGGGGCCACTCGCACAGGCTGTTAAGGATTAACTGTTTTGGTATTTTTCCACTGAAGGGGCGGTTGATCGAGTAACCATTGAATGGCGGCATCGAACAGTTTGAGACCATCCTCTGAAAGATTGGTAAATGTCTCATTATTGAGAAAGAACATCAGCCGTTTTGCTGGTGCCAGCGATTCATAGTCCATGGTTGCACCTTTTTCATAGCCCCAGATGGCCACTTTTTCGGGCTGACCATAAATTGTCGCAATAATGGTCGCGCCTAAACCCGGCTTGCCCCAGCTCATGGGTGCCTGTGCTTGATAAACGTTGCGAGTTCCCGCAGGAAGATGCGCAGAGAGGGAATGCGGTGCATTGACCAGCCACAGGTAACGTTCTTTTTCGACTTCGCCAAAATCGGTATCAATTCTTTTACCGGTCATGGCCAGATCATCGAGATAATCATTTTCCCAAGTCATTAGTGGAATGGGGAGTTGGCGCCAGCCTGTTTTTAAATTTTTGGATGCAACCGTTGAAGAAAGGATTACCAGATCAGGCTGGTTTAACTTGCTCGGCGAAACTGATTGATCCAACATCTCGACATGGTAGCCTTTGCTTTGCAAGTATTTCTGAATGGCGATATCGGTACTCGCTGACGCACTGTTCAGTTGTGAGATCAGCACAATTCGGGTTTGGGCATACACAGTAGAGCTCAATAGCAGGCCAAGCAACACAAGGATGGAAAGAAACGTTTTCATCTTGATCTCAAACAAGGGCAGTGAACCCATCACTGCCTTGACTCCATAATTAGAATTTAAAAGTGGCACGCAATAGTGCTTGGCGAGCGTCACCTTGTGATACTGCCAGATTATTGACGCTGGCTGTATAGTAGGTTTTATCGAAGATATTATTTAAATTAAACTGGAAGTTCACCGCCTGTTTGGCAATGGTGGTGTCATAGCTGATAAAGGCATTAGCCAGTGCATATTCAGGTAGGTCAAAGGTATTCTCTGAGTTACCGGCACGTTTACCGACATAATTACCGCTCAAGCCCAAACGTAAATGACCATTGTAGAGTTCGCCATAGTTATAAGCCAATGCCAGAGACGCTGTATCTCGTGCTACATTATTTAAGCGGTTACCTTGCAGACCAGTTTCATCTTCAGTGACTTTGGCATCGGTATAGGCATAGGTCAGGGTGGCGTCGAGTTGATCGGTTATACGTCCTGTGAGGTCGAGTTCAACGCCTTTGGAACGGACTGCACCTGTGGTGTGTAGTTCTACCTCTTTGCTGGATGGGTTGGTGATTTTGGCAAGCACATTACGCTTTTTAATATCGTACAGCGCAAAATTGGCCTTAATACGATCATTGAATTCGTATTTTGCACCAACTTCATAGGATTTTGCCTGTTCCGGTTGGACATCCGAGTCAATCACAGCATTACCCCCTAAAGGCGCAATCGAGGAGTTCGGTTTGAGTGACTCGGTATAGCTGCCATACAATGAAAGCTGGTCATTCCATTTATAAACTAAACCTGCATGCGGTAGCCAGGCATCATCATTGGTGTTGGTATTTTCCTTAAACGGTCTGCCGCGGCCAGCATTTTGTTGATAATTCAGATAACGTCCACCGAGTACGGCAATCCATTTTTCATTTAAATGAATCGCATCCTGCAGATAAAAACCATAGGTATGCAATTTATCGGTTTGATCACTATCGGATGCAATGATATTACGTGATGCTTCCACAGCGCCAAAATCCGGATTTAAATAATCTAAAGTTGAGTTAGCTCCACGGACCATATCAGGACGGAAATATTTGCGGTACTCAATGTCTGAACCGATTTGAATATCATGTTTTAAACCGAGCAGATTGGCTGAGCCATTGAGATAGGCTTGGGCATTACTATCTACACTCTCTGCATTTAAGGTCGCATCGGTACGACGCTTCACCGTATGATTCTTGGTATCTAACGAGGTAACACGTAACTGGTTGGCATCATAGGTTTCATAATTGTAGGTATAGCCGAAATGAGCTGACCAAGTATCATTAATTTGATGATCAACCAGCAATTGTGCCAGATGATCTTCACCTTTCATCTGGTTAAAGGCTTCATCCAGACGCTGGTATTTTGAGATCGGCAACGCTTTTTTAGTGTTGGGATCAAAAATGGTGGAGCGATCAAAAGGAACATCAAAATGACGATATTGATAGCTGAGATTGACTTTGGTCTGACCATTGTCCCATGCCACCGACGGCGCAATTAAAGTCTGTTTGAGATTACCAAAATTACGCCAATAGTCTGCATCAGAATGATCGACAATAAAACGATAAGCAAAGTTACTATCATTAATTGCGCCTGTTGTATCCAGACTTGCACCCACACCATTTTTACCGGCCGCAAAGCCTGAACCATAAATGGCCATTTCGGTTTTCTGGGTTATTTCAGGTTTTTTAGTCACTACATTGACCACACCGCCGGGGTCCATAATACCGTAAAGTAGGGAGGCTGGGCCTTTTAACACTTCAACCTGTTCAACCGCCGCATTCATGGTACGACCTTGTACAATCGGCATGCCATTCACGGTAATTGAACCATCACGATTGTCACCAAAACCACGTTTCATCACCGTATCTTGGGTGCCGCCCAAGGTGTTGCCTTGGGTAATACCGCTGACTTGGGTCAGTGCATTATCCAGATTCGCAGGCAGATAATCTTTGACATATTGTTTGGAAACCACATTGACCGTTTGAGGCGCCTCTAGATTGTTGTGCTTACCTCTTAAGGTCGATGCGGTTTGTGTTCCGATATAGCTTGAGCTGGATTCCGCTTGTACTTTGATGGTGTCTAGCTGCGTGATTTCTGGCGTTGTTATGTCTGCCCAGCTCAGCACAGGAAGACAAGACACAAGCAATGAACCGCTATACTTTAAAATTTCAATCGTGATGAGATTTTTACGCGGAGAAAATGCAGACATAAGAATACCTGAGCGATAACGAAAAGCGGGTAGAGACTGAAAAGAAACGACTTTCAATTGAATGACAATGTTGGCCAATACAGCGATAAAAGCGTGCTCAGTATATTTAAATAGGAATCATTTACAAGAACTTGTTGGAAAGATATGCCCTTGGAAAATTAACAGATTGATAATGCATGAGTTATTTTTAGATTTTTATTCGGTCGTGTATCGACAATAGAACTAGATAATAAAATGATTTAATTTATTGAAATTCATCATAAATTTATATATTTAGAAAGGATGCGGTAAAAAATAAATGAATCGTATTCATACTGTTATATTGAAATAAATCATTTTATTCATACTGACTTGTTCGGTAGGCTACAGTGATCAAATAGGATAAGTTAGATAAAGCATCGCCATTTTTAAAAATAATGATATCGAGTGAACGCATGGAAGAATTAGGCTTTTCGATCATTGATCCGCATATTCATCAATGGGATCCTTATCACACACCGCATTCCGCTGCTTTATTGGTAAAAGCTTTAGGCAAATATCCTGCTGTTATGGATCGCGTAGTGCGTTTGGTCAAACCTAAGCCTTTATTAGAAACTTTAGGGATAACCCGATACGCATTGAATCCCTATTTACCCATGCAATATCAACAGGATAGTGCTTTATTTCCTGTAGAGAGCGTGGTGCATGTTGAAGCGAACTGGCACCATCACACAGGCTTTGGAGTAGTGGAAGAAACTCACTGGATCAAGCAATTAGAGTTTAATCGTCACGGTTTAAAGCTGAGTGCTATCGTTGCCGCGGCTGATCCCAGAGACCGAAAGTTCAAAGACATTCTTAAAGCTCATCAGCAGGCCAGCCCACTATTTCGGGGCATTCGTAAAATGGCGGCCTGGCATGAGGATAGTGGTATTTATCGATGGTATGATCGGCCGCATCTTTATCGTGACAAGAAATTCTTAAAAGGTTTTGAACAGCTGGCAAACATGGATCTATCTTTTGATGCATGGGGGTATTCCACACAGTTAGCAGAAATTACCAGTCTGGCGAAACAATTTCCTGACACCCGGATTGTGGTCGATCATCTGGCGACACCTGCTGGCCTGTTTGGGGCCGTGGGTAAGAAAACGGGAATTACAGCATCGCAGCGTGAGGCCATTTTTAAACAGTGGCAGCAAGACATAGCCATGCTGGCTGAACAGAAAAATGTCTATGCCAAAATTTCAGGCTTAATGATGCCGGTATTGGGACATCGCTTCTATCAACATAAACGTACTGCGACAACTGCTGAAATCTTCAATTTACTGTCACCCATGATTCAACATGCCGTTCAGGTCTTTGGTATCAACCGCATTATGTACGCGTCTAATTTCCCGATGGACAAAGTCAATGCAACACTCAGTGATCTGGTTCAGGCTTATGTCCAGATACTTCGTCCTTATGGTGAACAGGCAATGTATGCCATGTTTAGACAAAACGCAGCCCATTTTTATCAACTTCATCTAGAGTCTAGCCATGAAAAATTTTAATCAGAAAGTCGCAGCCATTACCGGTGCAGGTTCAGGGATTGGTCGACAACTTGCTGTTTTACTGGCACAGCAAGGCGCCCATTTGGCTTTGAGTGATGTCAATGAACAGGGCCTGCAAGAGACCAAGGCCTTGTTACAGCAATATCCTGTCAATGTCACCCTGACCCAACTCGATGTTTCAGATCAAAAAGCGGTAAGTGAATGGGCAGAACAGAGTTTTAAAGCACATGGCAAGATTAACCTGATTTTTAATAATGCCGGTGTAGCACTGGCGAGTACCGTTGAAGGGATGGATTATGAGGAACTGAAATGGATCTTAAAAATTAACTTTTGGGGTGTGGTTTATGGTACCAAAGAATTTCTGCCTTATTTAAAGCAAAGTGGCGAAGGGCACATTGTGAATATTTCCAGCCTATTTGGTTTGACGGCTCAACCGACCCAAAGTGCCTATAATGCAACGAAATTTGCGGTTCGTGGTTTTACCGAGTCATTGCGCCAAGAGCTCAAGCTGCAACACAATGGCATCAGCTCGACCTGTGTGCATCCTGGCGGGATTCGAACCAACATTGCCAATAGTGCACGTATGAGTGACAGCATTCGGGCTTTGGGCATGAATCCAGCTAAAGCCAGTCAAGCCTTTAACAAAGTGTTGAAAACACCACCTGAACAAGCTGCCAAAATTATTCTTGAAGCTGTGAAAGCAGATAAAGCACGGGTACTGATTGGAAATGATGCCAAAATCATTGACCTGATCCAGCGGATTACCCCGAGCCATTACTCACATGCATTGAGTTTCTTTAGCAAGAAGTCCAAGAAAAAACGGGCTTAAAAGTCGGGGTGATAGGGATTAAAGTGAAACTGATATCCAATTGGAGTCAGGTGACTTTGGTGTTGGAAACGGCATAAAAGAAGATGTAAAGAACGCTCTTTTATGCCGTTTCAGCTTAATTCAGACTCTCTACAATATTGATCATCACATCAGCACAATCTTTACGGGCCAGGCGTGCTTTCAAATATTCTTCTGAATGGTAACAAGCCTGCGCTGTTGCTAAGTCAGCAAATTCAATAATGACATGACGCTGATATTCTGAACCTTCCAGGCAAGTCGAATTACCGCCTCTGGCAAGAAACTTTGCTCCATATTTTTCAAAAGCATGCGGTGCCAAGGCCATATATTGTTGATATTGCTCCAGATCATGGATGGTAACGTGAGCAATCCAGTACGCAGACATGCTTATATCCTTATGTAAGTTAAGGCTTCATCGGCCTTAGGGTTCCGTTTTCGTGATTAACTATTCAAAATATTTTTTGCCACAGATGCGGCTTCTGCAATATGTTCCGCAACAGCTTGCTTGGCTTTATCGGCATCTTTATGTAAGTAGATGGCTTCACACATATTTTTGATACGTTGGTAACCTGAAATTTCACGTTTGCTGGATTTCATGGTCATGGCGCGAAGACGGCTAATGCGGCCATTCAAGCGTTGCACTACTTCCCAGGCAATATAATGTTTTGCGGTGGTAAAAATGGTTTCATAAAGCTTTGCAGAAGTGGCAATAATCAAATTGATATCATCTGCGGCAAATGCCTGTTCAAGCTCTGCCAATAAGTGCTGCAATTGCTGGGTGGTATGATCGGTCAGATTTTGGGTGCAATCTGCAACCGCACTTTGCTCGAGTAAAAGACGAATCTCATAGATTTGTGAGGCAATTTCCCAGTCCAGTAATGAAACAATCGGACCTTTATTGGGCAAAATTTCAACCAGACCTTCTGCTTCCAGATAGCGAATCACTTCCCGCACCACAGAGCGGCTTACACCCAGTTCTTCACAGAGTGTCCGTTCAACCAGTCTTTTTCCAGAAGGAAAATAACCTGTAATAATGGCATTACGCACTTTATCCAGACAGAGCTCGCGTAAAGTCACAGGCGGGTTTTAATTTTAAGATTCATAGAAATTCATCTTTCCATATTTCAGTAAGGCAGAATTTTGTTACATGTTCTTTGCTTAAAAAGAGCATAGCAAACTCTTGCTTTTTTTTCATTATGTATTATGGTATACCATAATACGAATGACAAGATAAATTCACACGCAAGGAAGAACAATGAATCTAATCCGTAAAACAGTGCTCCATGTGGAAACCACCTATATTGATGGTGGCAAAGCAGCACCCACACCTTTAAAAATGGTAGCAGCAGCAGCTGTGATCAAAAATCCTTGGGCAGGTCAGGGCTATGTTGAAAACCTTGCACCTGAAATCCGCCGTATTGCACCTATCCTGAGTGAACATTTGACCCAACTGATTCTTGACGAAGTTGGTTCTGGCGAAGCAGTACAAGCCTTTGGTAAAAGTGCTGTAGTCGGGCTGGAGGGTGAACTTGAACATGCCTCTGCACTGATTCATACCCTGCATTTTGGCAATACTTATCGCAGTGCAGTGGGAGCAAAATCCTATCTGGCATTTAATAATACCCGTGGCCCAGCCAATGCGCCGATCTTGATTCCAATGATGGACAAAAATGATGAAGGACGTCGTTCCCATTATTTGACTTTACAATTTGCAATTCCAGATGCACCTGCTGCTGATGAGCTGGTGGTGGTGATTGGTGCTGCGACAGGTGGTCGACCACATCATCGTATTGGAGATCGTTATCAAGATTTGGAAGAGTTAGGTCATGATCTCAAAAACCCTGCAGCTGTCAAATAACCGTATTGCTCATTATTTTGAGCAGGGCGAGGGAGAACCGCTGGTTCTGATTCATGGTGTTGGGATGCAAGCAGCAGCATGGTATCCCCAGATCGAATTCTTCTCGAAACACTATCGGGTGATTTCAGTGGATATGCCAGGCCATGGACAAAGTACCAAATTAGCAGATGATGCCCAGCTACAGGATTTTGTAGACTGGAGCATCGAATTGATTATCGCTTTGGATGTTGGCGCTGTGAATTTGGCAGGGCACTCCATGGGATCTCTAATTACCACAGGCGTCAGCGCAACCCGTCCTGATTTAGTCAAGCGTATGGCTGTGCTCAATGGGGTCTATAAGCGTTCAGCAGAAGCTAAAGATGCCGTGATTCAACGCGCCGAAGCGTTAAAAACAGGTCATATCGATATCGAGACCCCATTACAACGCTGGTTTGGTCAGAGTGAGGTTGAACGTCAGGCTGCCTCAAAGGTGAAATCTTGGTTACAGCAAGTGGATATGTCGGGTTATGCCACTGCGTATGCTGCCTTTGCACAAGGTGATGCAGTGTATGCAGATCAATGGCCAAAAATAGGATGTCCTGCCTTGATTTTAACAGGTACGGGCGATCCCAACTCTACTGCGGAAATGGCAATACAAATGGCCAGTCAGGCGCAAAAGGGTAAGGCGATCGTGATTGAGAATGAGCGTCATATGGTCAACCTGACGGCTCCGGATCAAGTCAATAGTGCAATGCAAGCGTGGTTGGAAACCAGCGTCTAAGTTGCTCAATGAAGGAATATGGCAATGAGTGAAATGGATACAATAAACAAGATACGTGAACTACGTGATGCTTTTGGCTCTTTTATGACGGGCGTTACCGTAGTGACGACCTGTAAAGATGATGGAATGCCATTAGGCTTTACCGCAAACTCTTTTGCTTCGGTGTCTTTGGACCCAGCTTTGCTACTCGTCAGCATTGCCAAGACATCAAGCAATTATCAATACTTTGCAAATACAAAACACTTTGCCATCAATATTTTGGCAGAAGAACAAAAGGATGTGTCGAATACCTTTGCCCGTCCAAGTGATGACCGTTTTGCAAATCTTGCATGGACAAAAAGTGAATACCAAAACCCGGTTATTGATCATGTCAGCGCATGGTTTGACTGTACCACCTATCAAATCGTTGATGCAGGTGACCATGCCATTCTGATTGGTAAAGTTGAAAATTTTGCTTCGGCAGGTTTTGCAGGTCTTGGTTATTATCGTGGTGCCTATTTTACGCCAGCGAAATCATCTACCGATGTCATTTCAAGCATGAAAGTGATGATGATGGCCTTGATTGGTCATGAGAACCAGATTCTACTGGAACAAACTGCGGACCATAAATGGACTTTGCCACATCTGGTGGTCGATAAAGATGGCGCGGAAAAAGCCTTGGAAAAAATCTTTGCAGCTTATCAACCTGATGCATCAGCAAGTTTTATTTATTCAGTGTATGACGATGTGACGACACAGCAGCAATATATTGCGTTCTTGTGTAATACCCCGGTTGCAACTGCATACAAAGGTCAATTCATCGATTTGAATGATCTTGAGCAGCTCACTTTTGTAGATGGCGCTTTGCAAAGCATGTTGATGCGTTATCGCAAAGAAAATTATCTTAAAACTTATGGTGTTTATTACGGTAATCAAACCAGTGGTACGGTTCGTCAAATTGTTAAAGAGGAAGTTTAACTATGCGTTTTTCATTATTTGTACACATGGAACGTGTTTCTGATCAGCAAACGCAGAAACAGCTTTATGATGAGATGATTGAACTGTGCCAGATTGCGGATCAGGGAGGTATGCATGCGATCTGGACGGGTGAGCATCACGCCATGAATTTTACCATTGCACCGAATCCGTTTATTAATTTGGCTGATCTGGCCAATAAGACCAAAAATGTGCGCTTGGGTACAGGCACAGTGGTTGCTCCTTTCTGGCATCCGATTAAGTTGGCAGGCGAAGCGGCCATGACCGATATTATTACCAACGGTCGTTTAGATATCGGGATTGCACGAGGCGCTTACTCATTTGAATATGAGCGGATGGTCCCGGGGATGGACGCATGGAGTGCAGGGCAACGTCTGCGTGAAATGATTCCTGCCATCAAAAATCTCTGGAAAGGCGACTACGAACATAAAGGCGAGTTTTGGCAGTTCCCAAAAACCACCTCTGCACCACAACCTTTACAACAGCCATTTCCTCCAATCTGGGTGGCGGCACGTGATCCAAATAGCCATGAATTTGCAGTACAGAATGGTTGTAATGTACAGGTCACACCGTTGCATTTTGGCGATGATGAAGTTGAGAAACTGATGGGGCATTTCAATGCCGCTTGTGAAAAGTTTGCTGATATTCCACGTCCGGAAATTATGTTACTCCGCCATACTTATGTAGCAGAGAGTGAGGCAGATGCACAAGTTGCAGCAGAAGAAATTAATGCCTTCTACAATTATTTTGGTGCATGGTTTAAAAATGAGCGTGAAATTAATCAAGGTCTCATCGCACCAATCAGTAAAGAAGAAATGGCTCAACATCCTTTCTATACGCCAGAAGCCATGCGTCAAAATAACGTGATTGGTGAAGCGCAGGAAGTGATTGAACGTTTAAAAGCCTATGAGGCGATGGGATATAACGAGTATTCATTCTGGATTGATACCGGAATGAGCTTTGAACGTAAAAAAGCCTCGTTACTCCGTATGATCAATGACGTGATGCCTGCATTTGCATAGGAGAGAAGAGCATGACTTCTCAATTCCAGTTATATATTAATGGTCAATTTGAAGATGGTGCTGCCCAGTTTGACAGTATCAATCCGGCAACAGGACAAGTCTGGGCCAAAATGCCGGAAGCACGCCGTGATGAAGTGAACCGTGCTGTGGCAGCTGCCACTCAGGCTTTACAGGATAATGCCTGGGCGGGATTAACGGCTTCTCAACGAGGTAAACTGCTTTATAAACTGGCAGAGCTGATTGAACAAGCGGCGCCACAACTGGCTCAATATGAAACCAGCGATACAGGCAAAATCATTCGCGAAACTTCAAGTCAGATTGCCTATGTCGCCGAGTATTATCGCTATTACGCAGGCATTGCTGACAAGCTTGAAGGCAGTTATTTACCGATTGATAAGCAGGATATGCAGGCCTGGACAATCCGTGAACCTGTCGGCGTGATTGCCGCGATTGTGCCGTGGAATAGTCAGCTTTTTCTTTCTGCGGTAAAGCTGGGGCCAGCTTTGGCTGCTGGATGTAGCGTGGTGCTGAAAGCGTCAGAAGAGGGTCCAGCACCGTTACTTGCTTTCGCGCGTTTGGTACATGAAGCCGGTTTTCCAGCAGGTGTGGTTAATGTCATTACCGGTTTTGGCCCCGAATGCGGTGCAGTGTTAAGCAGTCATCCAGATGTTGCACATGTGGCATTTACCGGAGGCCCTGAAACAGCACGGCATATTGTGCGTAATTCTGCTGAGAATCTGGCAAAAGTATCGCTTGAGTTAGGTGGCAAATCTCCGTTTATTGTATTTGCTGATGCGGATCTGCAAAGTGCGGTCAATGCTCAAGTTGCTGCAATTTTTGCGGCAACAGGGCAGAGTTGTGTTGCAGGTTCACGATTACTGGTTGAGGCAAGTATTAAGGATGAGTTTGTGCAGCGTCTGGTTGAGCGGGTACAAACCATCAAGATAGGTTTGCCTGAAGATATGGCAACGGAATACGGGCCCTTATGCACATTACGTCAACGTGAAAAAATTGAGCAGGTCGTGGCTAGCTCAATTCAGCAAGGCGCAAAATTATTAACAGGCGGAAAATCCTCGCCAAGAGCGGGATATTACTATCCGCCAACCATTCTGGATTGTAGTGATGTCCCACAAGCAGATTGCGTCATGACTGAGTTATTTGGGCCAGTCTTGTCTGTGGTGAGTTTTAGTAGCGAAGCAGAGGCGGTTCAAAAAGCCAACAATACCCCTTATGGACTGGCAGCAGGTGTGTTTACCAACAACTTGAGCCGCGCACATCGTATGATCAAAGCCATTCGTTCAGGCATTGTCTGGTTGAATACTTATCGCGCCGTTTCTCCACTGGCACCTTTTGGCGGTCATGGTTTATCGGGTCATGGTCGTGAAGGTGGAGCAGATGCCGTGCTGGATTACACCACCACAAAAACGGTCTGGTTACGGACCTCGGATCAACCGATTGATGATCCTTTTATAATGCGATAGCGCTACAAAAGGTCGAGTTCAGGATTGCTAAATTTCAAGGATGAAAATATGAAAATACAGAACGCTGAAATTCCATAATCTCATGCCGGGTGAGAAAAACTAGATTTTGTTGAGCATGTTTCATGTCTCGACTAGACCTCTTTTATCTTTTTTCCCGTGCTTCCATACCTATCGCTCAACAATGAGCTGAAAACAATAGAAATAAATGTCAGGTCATCCGGATATGGCACTGGCAAGGCAGGTTGTGAAACCTACGTTTACTCTCACGAATTGCTATTGAGGAAATGAGTTCCTCAAAGAGAGATTAAGGATATGAGCCAAAATGAGAAAAATGCTTTCGCGATAGAAAGTCATTCAATTGATTATGTGGGTCCTTCGGAACGTCACGGAAAAGTTCGGGATCTATTCACTTTGTGGTTTTGTACCAATATTGCACCTTTGGCTGTGATTACTGGTGCAATGTCCATGTTAACCTTTAACTTAAGCCTAGTTAGTGCATTGGCCGCGATTTGTTGTGGTCATTTTTTTGGTGCAGCTATTCTGGCACTGACTTCAGCGCAGGGACCACAGGTGGGTATTCCACAAATGATCCAGAGCCGTGCACAGTTTGGACGTTATGGTGCGTTACTGGTTGTATTATTTACCACGTTAATTTATCTCGGTTTTTTTATTTCTAATATTATTCTTTCCGGCAAGACACTGCATACCGTTGTGCCAGCGATCCCTGTGGCAACTGCGACGGTGATGGGTGCGATTGCTGCAACCACGATCGGTATTGTTGGCTATCACCTGATTCATAAGTTCAACAAGATTGGTACCTGGTTTATGGGCGGTTCATTGTTAATCGGTCTGATGATCATGATTCCGCATATTA
The DNA here is from genome assembly GCF_000588715.1 of Acinetobacter sp. 1000160. Lineage (NCBI taxonomy): Bacteria > Pseudomonadati > Pseudomonadota > Gammaproteobacteria > Moraxellales > Moraxellaceae > Acinetobacter > Acinetobacter sp. 1000160. The sequence goes on from NZ_JFWP02000003.1 coordinate 190,311, forward strand.
ATGCAGAGGTCTTGGCCAAAGGATCGTTTAACCTGAAAGGCTGGTTTGCCATGTTTGGCTTATGTGCGGTCTGGCAAATCAGTTTCTCACCTTATACCTCAGATTATTCGAGATATTTGCCTAAAAGTATCGGGATTTATAAACCCTTTATCTATACCTATTTAGGCGCGGCGCTTGGCACCATCTTTGCGATGAGCTTTGGAACGGTTGCAGTCAGTATTGGCTCAAGCACCGATGCCATGGAAGCCGTTAAATCTGGAACAGGGCTATTTGGCTATGTGCTGATGATTTTATTCCTATGCAATATTATCGGACACAATGCCATGAACTTATATGGTGCAGTGCTGTCTTGTATCACCTCGATTCAAACTTTTGCGGGGCAGTGGATGCCAAGTAAAAATGTGCGTATCAGTTTGTCCATTCTTGTTTTAATTCTGGCGACCTTTACCGCACTTTGGGCTTCGAGCAACTTTATTAGCTTCTTCCTTAATGTCATTTTTGCCTTGTTATTTATTCTGGTGCCTTGGGTATCGATTAACTTGCTGGATTTCTATGTCATCAACAAGAAATCTTATGATATTGCCTCTATTTTCGCTCAGGACGGTGGCATCTACGGTAAATTCAATGTCAAAGCCTTAATCGCCTATTTCTTAGGTATCGTGATTCAGATTCCTTTCCTCACCAATGCTTTCTTTACCGGGCCATTTGCCAATATTGTTCCTGATGTCGATATTTCATGGGTGATTGGTTTGGTGGTGAGCTTCGTGGTGTATTACGCCTTTAATCTCGGAAAGATTAAGTGTAATCGTCCTGCATTTAATGCAAATGCATAAGCGCAACTGGATGAGAAAGGAATCTGGAATATGAAAAAAATTGATTTGCAGTTCGCCCTAACCACGGTTTTGCTGGGCATGATCTCGTCAAGTTATGCGGGGATCAGTTTTGGAGATGCGACAGCCGATGCGGGCAAGTTGACGATATCGGGTTATGTCCGTGCCAATTATCAAGACAAGGATTTTGGTGAAGCAGCATCTGAACATAAAATACGTTTTGATGCAGCACAGCTCAAACTGGACTATGAACGTGGGCAGTTATTTGGACATGCTGAATATCGTTGCTATCAGTACGATACCTTATGTGATTTTTCGAGTTTGATTGATGCTTATGTTGGCTATCATCTGAATCAGACTGATCAAGTGGTGGTGGGTATGCAACCGATTGCTTTTGGGCCTGCACGGTTCTGGGGCAATAGTTTATATGGCAGTATCAATACCACAGCAGGTTTAGAAGATGTGCATAATCTGGGTTTAAATTACCACTTTGAATTACCGAGCGCGACTCAATTTGATGTCGGTTATTTTGCTACAGATGCAGGTCATTACGAAGGAAGTACGCGAGACTCTGGACGCTATACGGCCAATTATGTGAGCTCAAATGACAGTAGTAAAAGCGATCTACAGGAAAAAAATATGTGGGTGGGGCGTATAACGCAAGATATCTCTTTAGGGCTAACTGGCTTAAGCACCCAAGTTGGCGGCTCTTACTGGACTTCGGAAATTGAAAATAAAACCATGTCCAAAACAGGAAGACGTAACGCCTGGGCATTATTTAGCACATTTAATTATGGCAATCTGGGACTCACATTAACGGGCGGGAAAAATGATGTCACGAATAAAGACTCATTTGACTCTGTAGCTTCACTCATGGGTTCATACGACAGCGAATATTATGTTGCCAACAAAGCAACGTACTATACCGCTGATATTGGCTATGCCTTTAAAAATGTCAAACAGATTGGCAATATTACGCCTTATTTCATGCATAGCCGTTACAACAAAGATCAGGCTGGCGCACAAGATTCGACCCGTAATATTCTGGGTGTGGCAATCGACCATAAACAGCTTTCTTTGGTTGCTGAATATATCATGAGTAAAAATGATCCCTTTATTGGAGGAACTCAAGACTCGCTGGCGCTGGGCGATGATGGGAAATGGAACAAATTATTAAACCTGACATTGTTCTATTCTTTTTAGGATGAGTCATCAAATTCGGACGACCGAAAATTTTTTTCAAGATTTATTTGGTATGCCATAATACAAGATGGAATGGTTTCCAGATTTTTCATCATCTGTTGAACTATTCCAACGCCGATACAGGATAACGTGTATGCAACTTCAACAAATGCAATTATTCCACCAACAAGCGCTTATTGCTGGACAGTGGTGTGATGCTGACAACCAGCAAACTTCAGAGATTTATAATCCTGCGACACAAGAAATGATTGGTACTGTGCCGAATATGGGGAAAGCTGAAGCGGACCGTGCCATTCAGGCAGCTGTGGAGCATTGGGCAACATGGAAAAATAAGACCGCCAAAGATCGTTCCATTATTTTAAAGAAATGGTTTGATCTCATGGTCGCACATGCCGATGAGCTGGCATTTATTTTAACCAGTGAACAGGGCAAACCTTTAGCAGAGGCCAGAGGAGAAATCCTCTACGCCGCCAGCTTTGTAGAATGGTTTGCAGAAGAAGCCAAACGGGTCTATGGGGATACCATTCCAAGCCCATATCCTGATGCGCGTATTATTGTGAGCAAGCAGCCGATAGGTGTCATTGCCGCAATTACGCCGTGGAATTTTCCGGCAGCCATGATTACCCGTAAAGTTGCACCCGCTTTGGCAGCAGGATGTCCTTGTATTGTAAAACCTGCACCAGAAACACCTTTTACGGCGTTAGCTTTGGTTGATCTTGCTATTCAGGCCGGTATCCCCGCAGAAATTTTTAGTGTCATTACGGGGGATGCCGTAACCATTGCTGATGCGATTTTTGAAAGTGATGATGTACGCAAGTTCACCTTCACTGGCTCCACGCCTGTGGGGAAATTACTTTACCAGCGTTCAGCTCAGACCCTGAAGAAAGTCTCTCTCGAGTTGGGTGGCAATGCGCCGTTTATTGTGTTTGATGATGCAGATCTGGATGCCGCGATTGAAGGGGCATTGATTGCTAAATATCGCAATGCTGGGCAAACCTGTGTTTGTGTAAATCGTTTTCTGGTTCAGGACGGTATTTATGAACGCTTCATTACCGCATTAACTGCCAAAGTGAATGCTTTCGCCATTGGTAATGGACTCGAAGCTGGAAATGAAATTGGCCCTTTAATTAATAGCAATGCCGTGAAAAAAGTGGAAGCACATGTTGCAGATGCTTTAGCCAAAGCCGGACGTTTAATTACAGGAGGCAAGCGTCATCAGGCGGGCGAGCTGTTTTATGAACCGACCATTATTGCCGACGCGACAACGGAAATGGATGTTGCAACTCAGGAAACCTTTGGGCCTTTAGCCGCAGTTTTTAAATTTAAAACGGAACAGCAGGCGATAGACATGGCGAATGCGACTGAGTTTGGTCTAGCTGCTTATTGTTATACCAAGGATTTAGGACGAGCATGGCGCATGAGTGAGCAACTTGAATATGGTATGGTGGGAATTAATAAAGGCCTGATTTCCAATGAAGTTGCTCCTTTTGGCGGGATTAAACATTCAGGTTTAGGCCGAGAAGGCTCAAAATACGGCATCGAAGATTATCTTGAAATCAAATACACCTTATTTGGAGGATTGAATCCATGAGCAATGAAAAATTTGAAAAAGGTTTAGCAATCCGTAAACAGGTGCTTGGAGAAAGTTATGTCAATAATTCAATCAACAATGCAGATGACTTTAATCTACCTTTGCAGGAATTGGTAACCGAGTATTGTTGGGGTGCCGTTTGGGGGCGTGAGGAGCTAAGTAAGCCAGAACGTAGCATGATCAATCTGGCTATGATCTCTGCGCTCAACCGTCCGCATGAACTTAAACTTCATGTCAAAGGCGCATTACGTAATGGGGTGCCGAAAGAAAAGATCCGTGAAGTACTACTACAGGTTGCAATCTATTGTGGCGTGCCTGCTGCAGTAGACAGTTTCCGGATTGCCAAAGAAGCAATTCAGGAATTTGAACAAGAAAATAACTCGGGGTTATAGGGATTTTGTCTGCACTTCAAATCCAAATAATGATGAAGTGCAGATTAAATTATTGCGAATTTCTATAGGTATGGAGTTAATCGGAAGCTGAGTTTATTCTGACCAACAACGCCCTAATCGGTGTTTATATATGAATAATCTTCTTCGCTAAAACCAGTACAGGCTAACTCAACTTTAATATGTCTAATTTTATGGATGAAGGCATTGCCCATTGTAAACAAGGAGGATATATAGTGAGCAATGCTTTCGCTTAAGATCATATAAAACTGAACTTTATTTGCAAGAGATAGGGAAATATTGTCCCATATAGTATGCTTTTAAATACTTTGTGGGTTATGAAGGATGCTCATGCTATTTGCATAACAGTACATAGCTTGCAGTAACTAAGACTCAATAATTAAAACAACAGATTTACAGATGAGCTGTGCTTTCAGTGATTTAAGTCAGAAGAAAGTTGCACATCATCATAGTTAAAACGATTTCACAACAATTCTATGGTCGACTTAGAAGAAAAATAATTCAAAATGTTACGTGGTTGTTCAGAAAACGATCCAAAATAGGTACTACTATTTATTTAATAAATGTTTAGCCACTTTACATACGGTCAGATTATTCGGTTTTAAGCGCTGATTGGTGTAAATTATTCACTTCGCCAAAATTCTTTTTTTATAAGAATTTAAGCAACGAAATTTTATATATTTGACGGATAATCTCAAGAGTAAGGTATGCCTGCGAACCCGAGTAAAATCAAAAAACCTTTATATATTCCCTATGCGGGGAATGCTCTTTTAGAACTTCCGCTGTTAAATAAAGGCTCTGCTTTCTCTGAAGAAGAAAGAGAAAATTTTAATTTACATGGTCTGGTTCCATACAATATTGAAAACATTGAAGAGCAAACTCAACGCTCTTATCAACAGTACCTTTCATTTGACAGTGACCTAAATAAGCATATTTATTTACGAAATATCCAAGACACCAATGAAACCCTGTTCTATAGCCTATTGAGTCAGCATTTGGATGAAATGCTACCGATTATCTATACCCCAACGGTGGGCGAAGCTTGCCAGCGTTTCTCTGATATTTATCGTCGTCACCGTGGTATCTTTATTTCTTATCCAGAACGAAAATACATTGATCAAATTATTCACAATGTGAATAAGAAAAATGTCAAAGTCATCGTGATTACAGATGGCGAACGTATCTTAGGTCTAGGTGATCAGGGCATTGGCGGTATGGGTATCCCGATCGGCAAATTATCTCTGTATACTGCCTGTGGTGGTATCAGTCCTGCCTATACCTTGCCGATTACTATTGATGTCGGAACTAACAACGAAGAATTGCTGAATGATCCAATCTATATGGGCTGGAAACAACCGCGTATTCGTGGTGAGCAATACTATGAATTCGTTGAGCAAATTATTACTGCAGTGCGTCAGCGCTGGCCAGATGTACTGATCCAGTTTGAAGACTTTGCGCAAATGAATGCGATGCCGTTATTAACCCAGTATCGAGACAAGATATGCTGTTTTAATGACGATATTCAAGGCACGGCTGCTGTAACAGCAGCAACCCTGATTGCGGCTTCTCGTTCACAAGGCAAGCAGCTTAAAGACCAAACCATTACTTTTGTTGGTGCGGGTTCGGCAGGTTGCGGTATCGCAGAGCAGATCGTTCGTCAAATGATGGATGAAGGGCTAAGTGATCATGAAGCACGTTCACGTATCTTTATGGTGGATCGTTTTGGTCTGATGACCGACCAACAGCCAAATTTACTCGATTTCCAGCAAAAGCTGGCGACACCAACCAGTGCCATCAGTGACTGGGAATATACGGGTGAATATGTTGGTTTACTGGATGTAGTGAAAAATGCCAAACCGAGTATCCTGATTGGTGTTTCTGGTCAGGCGGGCTTGTTCAGTGAAGAAGTGATTAAAACCTTAGCGAAATACTATAAACATCCGATCGTTCTGCCACTATCGAACCCGACCTCACAAGTGGAAGCACAACCTAAAGATATTATCGAATGGACAGATGGCGCGGCGATTGTTGCTACAGGTAGTCCATTTGCGCCTGTTTATTATCAGGGCAAGGCCTATAGCATTGCACAATGTAATAACTCCTATATCTTCCCGGGGATTGGTCTGGGTGTCATTGCATGTGGCGCAACGCATATCAGTGACTCTATGCTGATGGCTGCTAGCACGGCTTTGGCAGATTGTTCGCCGCGCCTGAAGAACCCGGTAGCGGATTTATTGCCGAATATTAATGATATTCAGCAAGTGTCCAAGTTTATTGCCTTTAAAGTGGCAAAAGCGGCAATGGCCGATGGCTTGGCCGTTCCGATGAGTAATGATGTGTTGAAAACAGTGATTGATGATAATTTCTGGACACCAGAATATCGCAGTTACCGTCGTGTCACTGCTTAAGCGATAAGTGATTTTTTAAAGGGCGCATGATCATTTCGATTGTGCGCCCTTATTGATGTCGGCAATCTTTGACTTGATCAGGTTTTATAGGTCGACAGTAAAATACTGGTTTCGCTATTGTAAATACCTGAAATATTTCGGATTCGCTCCAAAGCCTTATCAAAATTTTCCAGACTGTCGGATTGTAACTCGACAAGAATATCCCATTTTCCATTGGTGGTATGCAGACGCTCTACCGCAGATTCGAGTCGCAATTCGCGGATCACGGCTTGGGCTTTGGTCCCTTCCACCATAATATTCATCCATGCCCGAATGATATTCTTCTCTGCACTGGGGCGGAAGCGCACCGTGTAACCGGTAATAACGCCAGTCGATTCCATATATTCAATTCGTTTCTGTACGGTTGCGCGTGACACCCGTGTTTTGGCCGCCAGATCGGTAATGGACATCCGTGCATTGTCTTTGAGTAATCCTAATATAATATGATCGATATTGTTCATTTTGATATTTACTATTAGCAAATTGATAAAAAATAATTCATTTTAATCATTATAACGAATTTTGTGAATCAATTTGATTCTTAATAATAATCTTATACAAAACCCCAAGCATTTTTGATTCAGTGAAAAGAAGCACAATGCCGATTAGGGAGGATGGGGTAGGACGCCCTGAAAAAAAGGGAATCTGTGAATAACAGGGACAATTGATTAATTAAGGAATAGATGATGTCTTTATCATATGCGGCTCAAAACGGTAGTGCTTGGCAAACCTTTCTCACTCAAGTTGATCGGGTAGCCCCTTATCTGGATGCCGACCTCAGCAACTTTATCAACACACTGAAAACCCCAAAACGTACCTTGATTGTTGATGTTCCAATCGTGATGGACGATGGTTCAATCCGTCATTTTGAAGGCTATCGTGTCCAGCACAATTTGTCACGTGGGCCGGGTAAAGGCGGTATTCGTTATCACCAAGATGTTGAATTAAATGAAGTCATGGCATTGTCTGCATGGATGACCATTAAAACGGCTGTATTGAATCTGCCATTCGGTGGCGCGAAAGGCGGTATTCGTGTGAATCCAAAAGAATTGTCGACACGTGAACTCGAGCGTTTAACGCGCCGTTTTACCAGTGAAATCAGCCCAATTATCGGTCCACAAATTGATATTCCTGCGCCAGATGTCGGTACCAATGCCAACATTATGGGCTGGATGATGGACACTTATTCAAGTATCAAAGGCCATACGGTTACAGGTGTGGTCACAGGAAAGCCCGTTCATTTAGGCGGTTCGCTGGGCCGTGTTCGTGCCACAGGTCGCGGTGTATTCGTAACCGGTATGCAGGTTGCAGAACGCATCAAATTACCAGTCGAAGGCAGTAAAGTGGCTGTACAGGGCTTTGGTAACGTAGGCAATGAAGCAGCCTATCTGTTCAGCCATGCAGGCGCAAAAATTGTGACCGTACAAGACCATACCGGCACCATCTTCAATGCAGAAGGCTTGGATGTGAAAGCCCTGCAAAAACATGTGGTGGAAACGGGTGGCGTAAAGGGCTTTGCCGATTCAACTGTGATTTCGGATGAAGAATTCTGGACAGTTGATATGGATATTCTGATTCCAGCAGCACTGGAAGGCCAAATCACGGTTGAACGTGCACAAAAACTCAAAGCCAAAATCGTGCTTGAAGGTGCCAATGGTCCAACTTACCCAGAAGCTGATGATGTTTTCGTGAGCCGTAATATTACCGTTGTTCCAGATGTAATCTGCAACGCCGGTGGTGTAACCGTCAGTTATTTTGAATGGGTTCAGGATATGGCGAGCTACTTCTGGAGCGAAGACGAGATCAATGAACGTCTGGACAAATTGATGATTCAGGCGATTGCGGATGTCTGGAATACCGCCGCACAGAAAGAATGCAGCTTGCGTACCGCAGCTTATATTCTGGCGTGTGAACGTATTCTGAAAGCACGTAAAGAACGCGGGATTTTCCCGGGCTAATCAGTCCCTCAAACAATAAGCGTAAAGGGCTTGTTGAGTATTCAACAGGCCTGAAGATTAAAAACAGGAAGTGAGTAAATAAAATGAGCGAAGTCGCAATTACACGTAGCAATTTTAATGATTGGATGGTGCCAGTTTTTGCCCCGGCAAATTTCATTTTAGTACGTGGTGAAGGTTCTCGTCTTTGGGATCAAAACGATAAAGAATATATTGATTTCGCAGGCGGGATCGCGGTAAACGCTTTGGGTCATGCACATCCTGTGGCAGTCAATGCCTTAACCGAACAAGCGCAAAAGTTATGGCATATTGGTAATGGTTATACCAACGAGCCAGTGTTACGCCTTGCAAAGCAACTGGTTGACAGTACCTTTGCCGACAAAGTCTTTTTCTGTAACTCCGGTGCAGAAGCCAATGAAGCGGCGTTGAAACTGGCACGTAAAGTTGGTTTGCTCAGCGGCAATGCTAACAAGAACCAGATTGTTGCGTTTAAAAATGCCTTCCACGGTCGTACTTTATTTACCGTAACGGCGGGGGGGCAGCCAAAATATTTTCAAGACTTTTCACCATTACCAGGTGGCATTGAACATACGGCATTTAATGACCTTGAAGCAGCCAAAGCCGCGATCACTGAAAATACCTGTGCCGTGATTGTTGAACCGATCCAGGGTGAAGGTGGTGTGCTGCCAGCAGATATCGAATTCCTGAAAGGCTTACGCGCGCTGTGTGATGAAAAAGGTGCGGTACTGATTTTTGATGAAGTCCAAACAGGGGTTGGCCGTACCGGTTCGCTTTATGCTTATATGAATACGGGTATAACGCCTGACATTTTGACCACAGCAAAAGCATTGGGCGGTGGTTTCCCGATTGGTGCCATGATCACCACAGATCATTATGCCAACATGTATGCCGTGGGTGATCACGGTACCACCTATGGCGGCAACCCATTGGCCTGTGCCGTGGCAGGTGCGGTATTTGAATTTATCAATACACCAGAAGTGTTAGACGGCGTAAAACAGCGTCATCAATATTTCATTGAAGCCTTAAATAAAATCAATGCGCAATATGGCCTGTTCAAAGAGATTCGCGGTCAAGGTTTATTAATTGGCTGTGTGCTGAAAGATGAACATGCTGGTAAAGCCAAAAATATTGTGACCTTAGCGGGTGAAGAAGGTTTATTGGCTTTGGTTGCAGGGGCTGATGTGGTTCGTTTCACACCATCATTGATCATTCCTCAACAGGATATTGATGAAGGTCTAAACCGTTTTGTTCGTGCATTAGCACGCCTCTAAGTCTGCTGTGAGCATCTAACCATGATGATTGTTAGACATGCAGCGCATCGGGACTTAGATGATATTTATCGTTTAGCGCAACGAGCGGGGGAGTCAGGCATTGGCCTGACCTCCTTACCACAAAATAGAGACATTCTGGCTGAACGTATTACACGCACCACGCGTACTTTAGCGGGACTGACCGAAAAGTGTGAGGCAAGTTATCTGTTTGTACTGGAAGACACCAGCATTCGCAAAATTGTGGGTGTGAGTGCAATTGAAGTTGCAGTCGGGCTCAATGAACCCTTTTACAACTTTCGTGTGGCAAAACAGGTGCATGCGTCTAAAGCCTTAAATGTGTATAAGACTCTGGATACCTTGTTTTTAAGCAATGACCACACCGGTTGCAGTGAGCTCTGCACCTTATTCCTTGATCCTGAATATCGTAAAAACCAGAACGGTAAATTTTTATCCAAGGTCCGTTTTCTGTTTATTGCAGCCTTCCGTTCTTTTTTTGAAGAGCGACTGATTGCAGAAATGCGGGGGTTTTCAGACCAGAATGGGCGGTCACCCTTTTGGGATTCACTCGGTTATCTGTTTTTCAATATGGATTTTGCCGCAGCGGATTATCTCAGCGGTGTCGGGCAAAAAGCCTTTATCGCGGAGTTAATGCCGAGATTTCCAGTCTATGTGGACTTGCTGTCTTCAGAGGCACGTGAGGTGATTGCAGAAGTGCATCCCCATACACTGCCAGCAGCCAAAGTGTTGATGTCTGAAGGTCTTAAATATCAGGGTCATGTCGATATTTTTGATGCGGGACCAACACTGGAAGCTAATACGGCCGAGTTACGGGCGGTGAAAGAAAGTCGGTTGCTTAAAGTCAGACTCACTGAGCAGGTCGAAAGTACCGAGACGCATTTTCTGGTTGCCAATGACCAATATAAAGATTACGCCGTGCTGCTGATCAATAACAAAGTCGATGATAGCGAGACTTTGCATTTAACCGCAGCACAAGCACAGGCACTGAATATTGCTGAACACGATGAAGTACGGGTTTTAGCATTAGAAAAAATGGAGAACAACTAATGTCACAAGGTGCATTATTAATTGATGGTGCTTGGGTACAAGGACAAGGAACCGCATTTCAAAAAACCAATCCGGTCAGCAATCAGCAAATTTGGGCGGGACATGAAGCCAGTCAGGCCAATGTCGAACAGGCATGCCATGCCGCACGTCAGGCATTTCCAGCTTGGGCACGCTTAGCACTAGAAGAACGTATTGCAATTATTGAGCGCTTTGCGGGCTTATTGGAACAAAATAAAACCCAGTTGGCTGAAGTGATTAGTCAGGAAACCAGCAAACCGCTTTGGGAAACCTTGACTGAAGTACAGTCGATGATTGGTAAAGTGGCGATCTCAATCCGCGCTTATCATCAACGTACAGGATTCAGCGAAACTGAAATGCCAGATGGCGTGGCGTCATTACGTCATCGTCCTCATGGTGTTCTGGCTGTATTTGGTCCCTATAACTTCCCGGGTCACTTACCGAATGGCCATATTGTTCCTGCGCTGATTGCCGGCAATACCGTGGTGTTTAAGCCAAGTGAACTCACCCCTTGGACAGCGGAAGAAACTGCAAAATTATGGCAGCAAGCAGGTCTGCCAAAAGGTGTGCTGAATATCGTACAAGGTGGACGCAGCACCGGTGAAGCACTTGCTGCGGCTGAACAGATTGACGGTTTGCTGTTCACGGGCAGTGCCAATACGGGTTATCACTTGCATAAACAAATGGCAGGTGCTCCTGAAAAAATTCTCGCCTTGGAAATGGGCGGCAATAATGCCCTGATCATTGATGAAGCAACCGATATTGATGCGGTGGTGAATTTAGCTATCCAGTCTGCTTTCGTTTCTGCGGGACAACGTTGTACCTGTGCACGCCGTATTATCGTTAAACACGGTGCCAATGGGGATGCCTTCATACAACGTTTTGTTGAAGTCGCTAAAAACCTGGTGGTTGGGGAATGGAATGCAGAACCACAACCGTTTATGGGCGGGGTGATTTCTGCACATGCCGCAGAACAGATGTTGGCAGCACAAAGCAAACTGATTGCTTTGGGTGCAAAACCATTGCTGCAAATGACGCGTCCACAAGCAGACAGTTCATTGCTTACGGCGGGGATTTTTGACCTTACCCAAGTGACCGATATCCCTGATGATGAATACTTTGGTCCATTGACCACGATTTATCGTTATCACAGCTTCGATGAAGCCTTGAACCTTGCCAATAACACCCGCTTTGGTTTGGCCGTGGGTCTGGTGTCACCTGACCGTGATTTATTTGATCGTGTATTGATTGAAGCGCGGGCAGGGATTGTGAACTGGAACAAGCCATTAACAGGTGCATCAAGTGCGGCACCATTTGGTGGAGTGGGTGCATCAGGTAATCACCGTGCCAGTGCTTTCTATGCAGCAGACTATAGTGCATGGCCAATGGCATCACTGGAAAGTGACAGCGTTACTTTACCTTCAAAATTATCACCGGGCATTGTGCTGTAAGTCGGCTTGTATCGGGACACAGGGAGAAAAAAATGTCAGGTTATGAAATTAATTTTGATGGTTTAGTGGGACCGACCCATCATTATGCGGGTTTATCGTATGGTAATGTCGCATCGACTAAAAACCGGAATAACGCATCCAATCCGAAATTGGCCGCAAAGCAGGGCTTGAAGAAAATGAAAGCGCTTGCGGATTTGGGACTCAAGCAAGGCGTGTTTGCCCCACAAGAGCGTCCGCATGTGCCAACGCTGCGCCGTTTGGGTTTTACCGGCAGTGATATTGACGTGATTACCCAAGCCATGCGCACTGCACCAGCATTGTTATCATCGCTCAGTTCAGCATCATCGATGTGGACGGCGAACTCCTGTACGGTGTCGCCTTCAGCGGATAGCGCGGATGGTCGCATGCATTTTACTGCGGCAAACCTGAATAATAAGTTCCATCGATCAATTGAGCATCATACGACCACACGTATCCTGCAAGCAATGTTCAACAATGATGTATATTTCGCGCACCATGAAGCATTGCCTGAAGCAGCACTGTTCGGTGATGAAGGTGCAGCCAATCATAACCGCCTCGGTGGTGCTTATGATCAGGCTGGTGTACAGGTCTTTGTTTATGGTCAGCAACAGCTCGGTGGAACTGTGGCACCGCAGAAATTCCCTGCCCGTCAAACCCGTGAGGCAAGTGAAGCGATTGCGCGTTTACATCGTCTAGATGCCAAACGCACGGTGTTCATTCAGCAGAATCCAGATGTGATTGATCAAGGTGTATTTCATAACGATGTGATTGCGGTGAGTAATCAACAGGTGTTGTTCCATCATCAGCAGGCTTTTTTAAATCAGGCCGATGCCTTGCATGAAATCCGTGAAAAAATGGCGGGGATCGGGCAAGACTTTATCTCGATTGAAGTGCCGGAAAATCGGGTGAGTGTCGATGATGCAGTTTCGACTTACTTGTTCAATAGCCAGATTCTGACCCGTGTAGATGGTGGCATGAGCATTGTGGTACCCGAAGAATCACGCCAGAACAAAGCCGTGTGGGACTATTTGAGTGACATGATTCAAATGGGTACGCCTATTGATGACATCAAGGTATTTGATTTGCGTGAAAGTATGCGTAATGGCGGTGGTCCTGCATGTTTACGCTTGCGTGTGGCGGTGAATGACGCGGAACTTGCTGCGGTGAATCCAAACCTGTTTATGAATGATGCATTGTTCAAAACCCTAAATCAGTGGGTCGATCAGCATTATCGTGACGAGTTAACCCAGGACGATCTGGCCGATCCAAATTTATTGATCGAGAGTCGTACTGCACTGGATGAACTCACCAAGATTCTGGGTTTAGGTTCGGTTTATCACTTCCAGAGATAAACATTTAATAACGGCTTTTAAGGATGAAAGTACATGGTTGATCTACTCGCATTGACTTTGGCGCAACAGCCACCTGAGCAAACGCAAGGTGAAACAGCTGGATTTACATGGCAATGGCTTGGTGAAGGGCTATTGCAATGTACGCCAAAAACGGCTTATCGAAAAACCATCGTACTTTCTGCCGGTATTCATGGCAATGAAACGGCACCGATCGAACTGCTGGCACAGATCATTCAGGATGTGTTTGCCGGTCAGCTGGCTTTGGCGGTTCGTGTGCTTTTCGTATTGGGCAATCCCGCTGCAATCCGACAAGGGGTTCGTTATCTTGAAAATGATATGAATCGCATGTTCTGCGGTGGATATCAGAATTTAATTCAGGATCAGGAAACTGCTCGGGCTGCACAATTGGAGCAGGCGGTAGCAGCGTTCTTTGAACAGGATCAGCTTGCGACGCAACGTTATCACTATGATTTGCATACCGCTATTCGCGCTTCGTTATTGCCCGTATTCGCCTTATTTCCGTATCAGACACGGCCTTATGATGACTTCCTGATTCAAAGCTTAAATGCTGCCAATCTGGATGCGTTGGTCTATCACAATGCGGCTGGAAAAACCTTCACCCATTTCAGCACTGAACGTTTTCAGGCCGCCAGCAGTACTTTGGAATTAGGCAAGGCCAAGCCGTTTGGTGAAAATGATTTGGCTGAATTTGCCAGCACTGACCTGATGCTGCGTGCTGTACTTGCAGAGCAGCCTTTACCGATCAGACAAAAATCTGCCATTCGCCAGTTTAAGGTGGTGGATTCCATTTTAAAGCAAAGTGACGATTTTCAGCTGAATCTGAGCGCGGATGCACCGAATTTTTCTACCTTCCAGCAAGGTGAAGAGATTGCAACACAACAAGCCGGGGCCTATATTGCGCATGATCAGCAAGTCTGGATTTTATTCCCGAACCCGAATGTGAAAACAGGGCTTCGGGCTGGGTTGATATTAAAAGAAATCAAATAAGCCCTCGCTAGTGCAGTGGCTAGATGCCGTTATGGAATAGTAATACATGGAGTTTGAATATGGATGTTCAGTAGAACAAAACGCCTCAAGCAATATCATCTAGATATTCGTTTTTATGAATCAAAAGCAAGGACAGGTTGTCATAAGAATACAGTTGGAGTGACCGTGTATGAGTAACAATAACGAAAAGACATTTCCATCAGGCCAGGCCCTGAGTGGACAATATGTACCACAGCAGGATGTCGCCAGTTTAGCGGGGTCTTCTAGCGCAGAGATTGAAGTCGGCAAACCATTGAAACGTGCCATGACCAAGCGTCATCTGGTGATGATTTCATTGGGTGGTGCAATCGGAACCGGATTATTTTTAGGCTCGGGCGATGTGATTTCTCAGGCGGGTCCCGTGGGCGCGATTTTTTCTTATCTGCTGGGGGGCGTGATTGCTTACATGGTGATGCTGTGTTTGGGCGAGTTGGCAGTACAGATGCCGGTTTCAGGTTCGTTTGGTGAGTATGCCAGAACCTATATTGGCCCAGGAACGGGCTATATGATTACCTGGTTGTACTGGCTGACCTGGACAGCAACGCTAGGCACCGAATTTACCGCTGCGGCCTTACTGATGCAGGAGTGGTTTCCTTCTATTTCCATGTGGACGTGGACCTTATTATTTGCAGGGCTGGTATTTACCCTGAATGTCAGCTCTACGCGGCTATTTGCGGAATCCGAATTCTGGTTATCTTTGGTCAAGGTCTTGACCATTATCTGTTTTATTGGCTTGGGCTTGGCAGCAATTTTTGGCCTGATTTCCTATCATGGGCATGAGTCAGCACCTTTATTTAGTAAATTGACTGAACATGGCTGGTTCCCGAATGGTATTTTCCCAATTTTTGCGACTATGCTGATTGTAAATTTTGCCTTCTCAGGCACGGAACTGATCGGCGTTGCGGCAGGGGAGGCAGAAGAGCCAGCCAAAACCGTACCAAAAGCCATCAATGCGGCCATCTGGCGTTTATTGATTTTCTTTGTCGGGACCATTGTGGTGATCTGTGCATTATTGCCTTATGAAATGGCAGGTTTAAATGCCAACAGCGTCAGCAATAGCCCATTTGTTACGGTCTTTAACTACATCGGCATTCCATATGCAGAAGACATTATCCGCTTTGTGATCATTACTGCACTTTTATCGGCTGCAAACTCGGGGTTATTTGCAGCTTCACGCATGATGTGGTCATTGTCTGCCAAGAATCAGTTGCCAAAAGTATTTTCAAAACTGACCCGTTCAGGCACACCGATTATTGCGATTATTGTCACCATGTTTGGCGCAATTCCGGGTTTATTGTCAGAACACTTTGCCCCTGAAACGATTTTCAAGAACTTACTCGGTGTTGCTGCTTTTACCATGGTGGTGGTGTGGATTTCGATTTGTGTGTGTCAATTTAACTTCCGCAGACAATGGATCAAATCAGGTAAAACCGTTAAAGACCTGAAGTTTGCTGCACCTTTGTTTCCGTTAACTCCAATTTTAGGCGGTTTATTCTGTGTGATCACCTGTATCAGCATGGTGACGGATCCTTCGATGCAGGTCGGTTTTGTCTGCTGTATCCTGTTCATTATTGCCTGTTATGCCAGCTACAATATTTTTTATAAAAACAAAATCAATTAAGTTATAAGTTTCATCTAAAAATTATATTATCGACGGAGAGCTGCTAGATATTTTCTAGTGCCTCTCCGTTTTTTATGGATCAACGTTTTAAAATGCAGTCAGTCACGCTTCGATCTGCTGATTGGATTTAATAAACAATTTAATTGCTGATATGTTTATATATTGTGTAACAATGATCGCCTGTGGTTGTGATTGTTAAAAGAAAAGGTATAACTGGTATACGTTTAAACACGAAAGAATTTTTACAATGGGCAGGGCATTATGGCGAATAAAAATAATCAGCCCTTAGCAATCGGTCAGCAGGTCAGACTGTCTGAACTGGCAGGTTGTGAAGAATGTGATGCGATTTACCGCAGGGTTGAGCTTTCATCTGGCGAACGGGCTTACTGTACCTGTTGCGGTGCAGAATTGTATCGTAGAGGTCAGTCCTTTTCCGCGCTGCTGGCTTTAGTGATTACGGCATTAATCGTGTTTGTGATTGCCAATAGTTTTCCCATCGTGATTGTGGAGTTGCAAGGCAATATCTCACAAACGACCTTGATCGGTGCGGCATGGACCATGTTCCATATCGATCGGGCACTGGTCGGGATATTGATCCTGATCACCACCTTTATTGTGCCTTTGGTCGAGCTATTATTGCTGAGTTATGTGCTGTCTTGCATTAGTCTCTTTCAGCGTCGACCAAAATATTTAACCCCAGCACTCCGAATGCTGTTTTTATTCCGGACTTGGGGCATGGTTGAGGTGTTTCTCATTGGGGTGCTGGTCACTTTGGTCAAACTGGTGGGGATGGTGACCGTGATTCCGGGGGTAGCGCTGTGGGCATTTACCTTATTAAGTGTACTGTTGGTCTATATTGCTTCGGTTAAGATCAAGGATCTCTGGGACGAAGTGGATCGGAGTCTTGGATGAACAACAACGAAGATGAAATTGGAATGATGGCGCCTCATCTTGCTGCCGCTGATTTAAAAGTTAAAAACTATCTCAGGGCAAAAGATGTTGGCTTGATCCAGTGCCATTGCTGTGGATTACTCAACGCTGCTGCGAATAAACAGGTGGCACAAGATCATCTACATTGTTGCAGATGTAATAGTCGCTTGCATGTACGTAAGCCACAAAGTTTAAATCGTACCTTCGCTTTGGTGATCGCAGCTGCTATTTTATATATTCCAGCCAATGTAATGCCGATGACCGTCACAGATTCATTATTGGGTCGCCAGCAAGACACCATTATCAGTGGGGTCATTTACTTTTGGCAAAATGGCGATTATCTGGTGTCTGTGGTCATTTTTATGGCCAGTATCTTTATCCCGATTTTAAAATTACTGATTCTGGTTTTTTTACTGGTTGCCGTCTCTATGCAGTCTTCGGCAAAACTGCATTTTTCACCTGAACATTGCGCATTGCTGTACCGGATTGTTGAGTTTATTGGACGCTGGTCCATGATTGATGTATTTGTGGTGGCATTATTGACTGCCTTGATCCAGATTCAGTCGCTTGCCACCATTCTGGCTGGGCCGGGTGCTGTGGCTTTTGGGGCGGTGGTGGTACTCACCATGTTTGCTTCCATGAGTTTCGATCCGCGGATTATCTGGGATAATTATTTCAAGGCAAATGCGGTGCATGATCCACAGGCTGAGCATTTAAAAACAAGCACGCTTCATCAACTGAAAAGTTAAAACTGTAAAACCCTGTTTTTGACCCATAAAAGAACGATCACTATGTCAGAAAATACACACAATAGCCAAGATTCTGAAGAGAACCTGACCGAGTTAACTCAGCAGGATCCGGTTCTCGCGGAACCTGAAAAAAAGAAAGGCCGCTGGAGACCTGCGCTGATCTGGCTGGTTCCTTTTATCGCCCTGTTAATCGCGCTTTCACTTGCTGCCAAAGCGGTGCTGGATACTGGCCCAACCATTCAGGTGTCATTTCGTACAGCTGAAGGTTTAGTCGCTGGAAAAACCACGGTGCGCTATAAACAGGTGGATATTGGTCTGGTGCGCCAGATTGATTTGTCTGATGATCGTTCCCATGTCATTGCCAAAATTGAGCTGCGCAAAGATGCCAGTAATTTTGCGGCCAAAGATTCACGTTTCTGGGTGGTACGACCGCGTATTGGCACAGGTGGAATTTCCGGCATTGATACCTTGCTTTCGGGTGCCTATATTGGTGTGGATGGCGGCAAGGCAGAAGAAAAGCAGGAAAATTTTATCGGACTTGAGGTGCCTCCAGTAGTGTCCTCAGATATTCCCGGAAAAGTCTTTTTCTTAAAAGCACAGGATTTAGGTTCACTGGATATTGGGGTGCCGATTTACTACCGCAGAATTAATGTCGGGCAAATTACCGCATATAAGCTGGCGAATGATGGCAAAAGCGTAGAACTGCAAACATTTATTCAATCACCTTACGATAAGTTCGTGACCACCGATGCACGGTTCTGGCAAGCCAGTGGGGTGGATGTCACCCTGAATGCTTCAGGCTTTAATTTAGACACGCAATCTCTTGCCAGCATTGTGGCGGGCGGTATTGCATTTGGCTATCCAGAGAACTCTACCGGTGCGATTGCGCCGAATCACAGCTATTTTAGTTTGTCTGACTCCCGAAAAGAGGCGATGAAAGAACCGGATGGTAAACCTCGCCCGATTATCATGTATTTTGATCACTCGCTACGCGGCTTAAGTGCTGATGCGCCGATTGATTTCATGGGGATTGAAATAGGCAATGTCAAAGCCATCAATGTAGAGTTTGACCAGAATTATACCCAGTTGCGTATGCGCGTGGATGCGGTGATTTATCCATCACGTTTGGCGCATGGTAAAGAACTTGATCCGGATGGCGAAATTTTCAGGAAATTCATTGCAAAAGGCTGGCGTGCTCAAATGCGTACCGGCAATCTGTTAACGGGTCAAAACTATATTGCATTTGATAAATTTCCAAAAGCCAAGCCTGCTGCTTTGATCATGCGTCCAGATGGGCGGGCCGAGGTGCCAACCACTGCGACAGAGCTGAGTGGATTACAGGCACAAGTGTCACAGATTGCCGATAAGGTGAGTAAGTTCCCGCTTGAAGAGATTGGTCAGGATGTGCGTAAAACCTTAAACAATATGAATACCA
The DNA here is from genome assembly GCF_000588715.1 of Acinetobacter sp. 1000160. Lineage (NCBI taxonomy): Bacteria > Pseudomonadati > Pseudomonadota > Gammaproteobacteria > Moraxellales > Moraxellaceae > Acinetobacter > Acinetobacter sp. 1000160. Next base: position 209,728 of record NZ_JFWP02000003.1, read on the forward strand.
CCATCGAATCAACTGACAAACTGGTAAAACAGCTGGATGGCAAAGTGGCCCCTGGTTTACAGGCCACCCTGAATGATGTGCGTAAAACCATGCAATCCAGTGAATCGATCCTATCCAGTGATGCACCAATGCAGCAGGACGTGCGTAAGGCATTGCAGCAAATGACCAGAGCAGCGGCATCTTTGCAGTTAATGGCCGATTATATTGAACAACATCCTGAATCGCTGATTCGCGGAAAAAAAGCAGAGAGCAATAAATAATGATGACACTATCTAAACAAGCATTCACTGCTCAAAAGATGATACGTGGTGCGGGCATCGTTGCTGCGACTTTATTGATTGCTGCATGTTCTGGATCACCTACGCCGAATTATTATACCTTGGCCAATAAAGTTACGCCTTTGCCGAGCTCCAGAGTGAAGGTGATTGAAGTCTTGCCTGTAGGCTTACCGGATCGAATCAATCGCGCACCGCTGGTGATACAGGAAATTAATGGCCGTTCAAATATTCTGGATAATGAGCGCTGGACCTCAACCTTAGGGGCAGAGCTCAGAGATAATTTATCGGCAGGCTTACAGCAAAAGCTTGGTGCGGTGGATCGCTATAACAGCGGCATGATCGGTGGAAAGGTATCTTATCGTGTGGCAACCGACTTTTCCCATTTTGATATTGTGAATACTACTTCTGCCAATACCAAGAATGTTGAAGTTTCGGTGGCATGGATTATTAAACGTAACGATCCGAATATCACCATCGATCAAAACTCTACCCAGAATCAGCAGTTGGCTTGCCGCATGACATTCAGCCAGCCTGTCAGCGCCAGCAATAACCAGATTGCACCGATTGTAAGCACGGCAAGTACGTCACTGGGTCGTGTGATTGATGCCATGGCTGTTTCGATTGCTGCATTGGACAGCAAAGTGCTCGTCAGTGTAGCAGGGGCGGTGTGTTCTTAAACTACCCGGAAAAATACATCCAGAGGGCAGTGATCCAAGAAAGATGCTTGCTGCTCAAGCGCATCCATAATTTTACAGGAGGCTGGGTATTATTTTATACAATATCCCATCTGAGCGCTGAGGCAGTGTTAAAATCTCTGTATCTGATAAATAAAGGCATCAGACAATATGTGCGCTGGTGCCTTTTCTATGGCTTTTTAGTGTAGACGGCGCTGTAATGGTTTAATGCGCGGTCGAGGCAGGTTTTGATTTAAAACAGACCAGGCAAACAACAATAAAAGTCAATAACACGAATGAGGCCCCGAATCGGCTTAAATCCAGACCGCCGTGGTTCAGCGGCTTATCGAGAAAATCACCCAGCACAGCGCCGAGAGGTCGGGTTAAAACAAAAGCTGACCAGAACAGAAAGGTTTTGGAAATTTTAGTCCAGTAATAGCCACCCACCAACAGTAACAGTAATGAACCGAAGATCAGCGCTGCCGCTGTATAACCGAGGCCTTGGGTATCAGCTGTCCAGTCACCAAGCGCTGTCCCTAGCGTTTGAGAGAACATAATGGTGACCCAGTAAAAGACCTCGGTCTTTGCGGACTGAACACTGTTTACTGCAATATTTCCACAACGCCAGTACCAGACAGCGAGCGTGCTGATTAATAAGGTGAACAGGATGAGACTTCCACCAAGATAACCGATACCTAAGGAGCGATCGACAAAATCGGCAATCGTAGTTCCTAGGGTTGTGGTTGAAATAATGGTTGCCCAATATAACCACGGTTTATACTGTTTCGCTTTTATCTGCAATGAAACAAGCGCAATAAAAATAACAGTAAAGATACATGAGCTGAGGATATAACCTAAATTCATCGACATCGATAAAGCATCGCCAGCCGTTTCTCCAAGCGTCGTCGCTGCAATTTTTACAATCCAGAAGAGCAGGGTCAGCTCAGGTACTTTACTGAGCGTTTCAGATATCATCTTTGGATTATTCATAAGGTATTCCAAATTGTATTTAGATAAAATTTAAGCGTCTTTTATTAATAAAGACTTAAATAAAATTTATGATTTACTTGTGCATTCATAGAAAAAATTAATTTTGTTTTAAGCTACTTTTTTTATTGTGCCGATATCAAATCATCATGGATCGATTGGCAATGTCAATTGAAGATGTCAATATTGCTTTGTTTCAGTGGGTTAATGCAGCTGCGACTCAAAATTCATTTTTGGATAAAATCGCTATATTTGCTTCGCATAATCTGATTGGCGGTTTATTCGGATTTCTGATTGTTTCTGTCGTGTTTAAGGATAAAAAATACAGAACGCAATTTATAAAGACCTTAATGTTCATATTGGTCGCCTTGCTATTTAGCCAAGTGATCCATGCTTTGTATTATCATCCTCGCCCATTTGCGATGGGGTTAGGACATACGTTGGTGGGGCATGGTTCAACCTCATCGTTCCCGAGTATGCACACACTTACCGTGGCGGCGATTGCCTTTTCTTATCTGTTGTCTGGCTTTAAAAAAATTGCAACTGTCGGGTTATTCCTGGGGGGTATTGTGGGCTGGTCCAGAGTATATGTCGGTGTGCATTTTCCTTTTGATATCGCCGCTTCATTTATTTTCGCCTTTATAATCGTTTCGGTTACAGATTATATTTATGAGCTATGCAAAGCAAAATTGAGCAGAATCGTATCTATTCCGGTATTTGGTGAAAATATAATTTAAATCATATGATTAAAGACTTATGGTGATTTTGGTTTGAAATAAAGACAGATAGGCATGTAGATAATCTGTCTGGATATGTTAATCACTATGAATCACCTGTTCGCGCTGTTAATTGACCTTCAGCAATCAGTTGATCTGCCATTTCCTTGGTTTTCTTTAAACCAGGCATACGATATTCGGTATGACCATAATCCTGAATTGATTTCCAGCGACCGCCCCAGGTCAGGCCAACCGATTCGGCAACCTGGCCATAGAGTTGATAACCCCGCATTGCCCACGGGTCCCGTTCACTAATCACTACTTTACCATTGCGCTTAAAGGCCACATCCGCAGCCAGACCAAACTGGTGGTAACTTTGATAGCCTTTTGCACGCGTGGTATTCGGGTTGCCTGCCAGCATGTTTTGTCGATTCGGACTACGATAACCTTCGAGTAAGACCAGTTCATAGCCATGCTGTTCTTTCATGATTTTAAAGACCATGAGTAAACGCTGTTTATAACGTGGATTAATTTTATCCCATTTACGATCCACCATTGATGAATCCAGACTGCCATGAGAATGAGTCAGCGGCACTTCAATTTGTGACGCGTCGATACTCGGATCAGCTGTATGTTGAGCCTGATAGGCCTGTTCTAAACGGGTTGCCTCTACAATCGCATCTTGAATCAGGGTCTCGTCCACATCTGGTGGAGGGCTCAGCATTTCGCCATTCAAGAGGGCATAGACCTGGGGATCAGTTTCCTTTAAATATTCAGCTTCAATACGTGTAGAACTGATCGGACGGGTAAACGCAAAAATCAGAATACTGGCAAATAAAAAGAAACCTGCAATCAGGATCCACCATTGTTGCAAATGCCAATGCGACTGTAATTTTTCCGGAGAGGCTGCCTGATGCATATGCTCTGCAAATTGCATGGCATTGGCGATTTTCTTTTTCCCGCTTGGGAGTAGCGATTGTAAAAGCTGCGTACATTTGTACCGCAGCTCATAGGACATCAGTAAAGTCAGCCCAATTGTAACCCCGACAAAGCAGAGAAAAATAAACCAGATCATCTGTTATTTGAGTTCATTGACAGCAAAAGGCTTCTGGGTGACTTTAATCTGCACGGTCGCATCAGGTGCTTCAGCTTCAGGTTCTTTTACTGGTGCAGCTTTCGCGGGTTGAGCAGCGGGTTTAACCACTTTGGCTGGTACTGCTTCACTTTTTGCAACGGGTGCTTTTGCTGGAGCTGCCGGTTGAGCTGCTCTGACATGCGGTTCGTTGGCAAAAGGTGAGGCATGTTGCGCTGCTTGGGCCGGTGCAGCCGCTGGTGGTGGCGTGCGCTGGAAGAACTTGTTCAGGTCATTGCTGCCTGGCTGGGTAAAGTTACTGTCTTCTTCTGACTCAGTCGATTCATATTGAACAGGAGCAGCGGCTTCAGTTACCTGTGTGGTCTGTTTGGCGCCAGGAAGTACCGTGGTATTTTCTTCTACAACCTGAGTCGGTTCGACATATTCACTGGATGATCCTGTTCCGGTGGACAGCATAAAGAAAAACAATGTAGTTAAAATAATCCCCGAAATAAATCCGATCAGTAAATAGATCACAGGAGATAACGTTTTTTTCTTATTTGTCTGTAAGATGCGTAAAGAGGTAGTTCTTTCCTGACTCATACTTCAATCAACTAAGGCAAATGGATAGTAATATGTGCTTCTTCCGCTGGCGCTGAAATCACATTTTGATAAGGTGTTAAAGCATTATGATTTTGTTTATTCAGCATAAACTTTAACCCTGCAAAGGCGAGTGCTGCGAATAACAATAAGAAAATCAGGATCCAGAAAAATGGCAGCTCATGATGAATAATATGCTTGATCTGGTCAGGAATCGCGGCAAACGGAGAGAACGCGGCTTTCTTGCCTTTGAGATAATCAATTTCATCACCGACACGTGCCACCAGATGATTGAGGCTTTCCACCGATTCGAGACGATATTTACCTTGGAAGCCTAGCAGTAAGCAGTAATGAAACACTTCAAGCGAGGCCAGACGTTCTTTGCCGCGGCTACGGAGCTGTTCCAGAATTTCAAAAAAGCGATAACCGGCCAACTGCGAGCCAAATAAGCTCAATTGTAACGGGCTGATCAGCCAACTATTTTGCAAGTTAAAGTAAGCTGCATCCTGCTGCGTGGCAATGGTTTCATCAATCAAGGCACAAAATGCATATTTCGCGTCATGAATATCCTCTGCAGAAAATTGCAAACGCTTCGCCTGTTGCTCAAAACGGTTGAGTAAATCCAGAATTTTTTCACGAAAATCACCCGGATTTGAGGGGATATAACGGTTACGAAGCAAGAACACCAAATAAAATCCATCGTGTAACAGATCGATCAGATTCGTTGCTTGGGCCTTATTTTGTGGCTGGTCAGTACTAGGTAAGCCTGAACCGATTTTGCCATCATCAAATAAAGAAGGAATACCCGCTGGATGTTGAGTCATTGTGATTCTCTTAACTATTCATTACAGCAATGAGTTCAATACTAATATCTTGGAAACCGGCTGGTACATAGACACAGATGGATTCTGACTCAAGCATACGTTGATAGAGTTCATGATGCGGTTCAATTTCAAAGTAACTCACGCCGGAACGCACTGGAATTGCGGTTGGGACTTGCATCAAATGATGCAGTGGAACTGCAGGCAGGGCGGCAATCACACGTTGCTCAACGTCAATGGTACTACCCACTTTAAAGCGTAACGGCACGATCTGGATCAGTTCATGGGTTTGCATCATGCTGCTCGAAACTGCAATATAAAGACGTGTATCACGGGTAATCTTGTCAGACTCAAGGCTGCCGACCCAGTAGGATGGACGTGTTTCTTTCAAGGCAATACTGAAATAACGGCTTGAAATAATGGTATCCAGCAAATCTCTCAGAATAACATCGAGTTGCTGGAAACTATCCTGTAGCTGATGATGCTTGTAATGCGGTAAATGGTCGACATCATAAGCGGTTGAGAAGGTCAGCAGGGAACCGGTCAAACGCAATAATTCAGAGAATAAACGTTCTGGATGAATTTGCGGATAATGCAGTAAATGATTCAATCCCGCATAAGCGGTATTCAAGGCATTGATCAACCAGAATGAAACAATATCGCCGGAACGGAACTCGATCAGTTTCTGTTCGTTTTCACGGTTGTTGCTTTGAATGGTTTTAATCTTGGCCTTAATTACATTCAAGGTACGTTTTAAGTTATTGATTAAAGATTCTGACGCAGCCACATGTAAAATCGGTGGAATGAATTTGCTATCCAGCTCGAAAGTCCCCGAACTTTGGCGTTTTAATCGTCCTACCGCCAGATACAGGAAGCCATCCAGGTTCTGGGTCGGTTGAATATGCGGATCAAGCAGTTTGAATTCAGCACGACGACGCAACAAACTCAGCTCAGCAGGGCTGGCATCGGTAAACAGGTCATGGGTTTCTGACAGATAGTTATGATAACGGCTCGACAGCGAGCGGGTTTCATCGGCAATATTTTTCTTATTCGCCTGTAAAATAGGCAGGGCAAGGTAAACAATCATTTCACCTTGCAGATTTAAATCGTCCAGCAACAAGGGTTCTGGTAACAGATCCTGTGCAGGTGCATGGTAGATTTCACCATCCTGCCAGATGATTTCAGCCTCTTCTAAAGCCAGAATATGGGTTGAAAGCTGTACTTCATCAAATTTGAGCTTTTGAACGCCATACGCATGCGGAATTAACGCCCGAACCGTATGGTTCAAGCGTTGCTCGTGGTAGGTGTCCTGAATCTGGAAATGCTGAGGACGTAAAAACAGGCCCTCACCCCAAAGAATTTTCTCTGCTTTAAACATATCGATTTACCAACAATTATTCGTATTCATTCTTTGGTTGCACACCGAGCGTATCCTGCAGCATTTGTAACGGATGCTCATCTTTAATCACTTGGGTTAACCATTCATGTAGTGGCATTTGGCTCCACTTAATGGTTTTTTGCAACATATAGCTCACGGGACTATGCGGTTCATTTTTCTGAAAATAAGTCGCGATTTCCTGTAAAACGCGCATTGCTTGCTCACGATTTTCAACGTGCGATTGAACTTGTGGCTGAAAGGTCGGTTGCGCTTGAGCTACAGTCGGCTGAGCGGTCAGATTGTGTGGTGTCGTGGTCATAGCGGTTTCACTGTCAGTCGCCACGGTTTGAGTTACTTGCTCAAACTGTTCTGTTTTATAAATTTTCTTCAGACTAATATGAATATGATCGAGGCTAGAGTCAATTGCGGCAAAGCTTGGTGAATCCAGACCAAGTAAACCATCCAGCACATTTTTCAGGGTCGACCACTGTTGGAAAATCTCACTGAAATGTTGATAGTTCTGACGTTGGAAAGCTTTGTCTGTATTCAGTAAAGCTTGTTCAAACTGCTCTAGCTCACTGGTACTGCTGGTACTTTCATAATCATCACTCTGTTTACGACGAATATTTTCATGGTAAAGAAAATTATCATAGTCGAGTAAATGATAAAAAGGAGCGTGATTGATCAGTGGGACTTTTTTAATCAGTAGGGGTAACTGGTTAATTAAGCCCTGTAATAATCCAATCCGTTGATCCAGATCATCATCTTCCACTTCTGGATGCAGTGTCAGCCAGTATTGTTCAAGCAAGCGATGACTGAGTTCAAGGCTCTTGGCAATTCCTTCGAAGCCATAGAGATTGGCCCAGGCTTCAGACAGCCAGGTGAGGATACGGATATCTTTACTTTTGCTTTGCAGTAAATCAATTGAGGTGGCTGCAACAAAGTCCCAATCGGCCTGTTTCGGTTCTGTGACCCAATCGCCTTGATCAAGCAGTAGATCATCTTGAGTCCGGGCCTTTTTAATGGCATGGAACTCATTTGAAAAAGAGTAATCTTCACCGCAAGGCGACTGCTCATTAATCGGGTTCAGTAATGGGTTAATATCCATATGTATCACAGTGTTGGCTCAATCTTAAAGTTCAGCTTTCGCTTTTTTGCTGGTACGCTTTTTCGTGGTTTTGGCAACAGGATCAAGTTGATAGATGATTTCATCATCTTTGGTATCAATATTGATCAGTTTCGGCAATTTATGCTCAGCTAAAGCCACCAGAATTTCTGTCGCAAGGGCTGGTAAAACGGTCGAGTTTAAAATGTTATCTACATTGCGCGCGCCGCTATCCACTTCGGTACAACGACTTAAAATCAGTTCAATCAAATCGTCTGAATATTGCACCTGAGTTGCATATTGTTTTTCAATACGTGCAACAATCTTTCCGAGCTTATGTTTGATGATTCGAACCAGTAAATCATCATGTAAAGGGAAGTAAGGCACAATGCGCATACGGCCAATAAATGCGGGCTTGAACTGTTTATACAAGCTTGGCTTTAAATGCTCGATCAAGTCATCCGCATCCGGCCACTCTTCAACAGGCTGATTTAAGCAGGCTTGCATGATGGCGCTAGAACCCGTATTCGAGGTCAGGATAATGGTGGTGTTTTTGAAATCGATGACACGGCCTTCACCATCTTCCAGGGTACCTTTGTCGAAGACCTGATAAAACAGTTCCTGAACGTCGCTATGCGCTTTTTCAATTTCGTCCAGAAGCACAACACTATAAGGGTTACGACGTACCGCCTCAGTTAATACACCGCCTTGGCCATAACCGACATAACCCGGAGGCGCGCCTTTTAAGGATGAAACCGTATGCGCTTCCTGATATTCAGACATATTAATGGTAATGAGATGCTGTTCGCCACCATATAACTCATTGGCCAAGGCAAGGGCAGTTTCCGTTTTACCTACACCACTTGGACCGATCAACATAAATACACCTTGCGGTTTATTTGGATCTTCCAGCTTGGCTTTAGACGTCTTGATGCCTTTGACCAATTGATTCAATGCATAATCCTGTCCCATGACGCGCTCACCGAGCTTATCTTCAAGGCTTAGAATCTGTTTGATTTCATCATTGACCATATTGCCAACCGGAATACGGGTCCAGTCGGAAATGATCTCATTGATGATGCGTGCATTGACACGCTCGAAGACCAATGGGGTCTGACCTTGTAACTGAGTCAGTTGATCTCTTAAAGCAGCGACCTGAGTGCTATGTTGTTCTTTCTCATCTTGCTTGCTCAGTTGCTGGATCTGTTTGACCAAATCCAGTTCTTGCTGCCATTTCACTTCAACATCCTGTATTTCTTTATCTAAAGAAGCCAGTTGCTGATTGAGCTCTTCCAGACGTTCATGATGAATCGGGAAGTGCTGATGTTCATTGCTTAAAATCTGCTGTTCTAATTTCAGGTTATGCTGTTGCGCTTTTAACTGGTCGAGCACCACCGGCTGCGCATTTTGGGTTAAGGCAACACGAGCAGCTGCAGTATCGAGTACACTGACGGCCTTATCTGGAAGCTGGCGCCCGCTGATATAACGGTGAGAAGCCTGAACAGCAGTAATGATGGCCTGATCTTCGATTTGCAGATTGAAATGCTTCTGCATCACCGGAATCATGGCACGTAACATATCAATCGCGACTTCTTCAGTCGGCTCTTCAACCTTGACCACCTGAAAGCGACGACTTAAAGCCGCATCTTTTTCAAAGTACTGTTTATATTCAGCCCAAGTGGTTGCGGCGATGGTTCTTAGTTCACCACGTGCCAAAGCCGGTTTCAGCAAGTTGGCAGCGTCATTTTGCCCCGCCTGACCACCCGCGCCGATCAGGGTATGTGCTTCATCAATAAACAGGATAATCGGGTGTGTTGAAGATTGAACTTCCTGAATCACCTGTTTTAAACGATTCTCGAATTCACCTTTAACACTGGCACCGGCCTGCAACAAACCCATGTCTAATACATGCAGATGCACATGTTTAAGTGCATCTGGTACCTGACCTTGTGCAATCTTTAACGCAAGACCTTCTACCACAGCTGTTTTACCTACGCCAGGTTCACCGGTCAAAATCGGATTGTTTTGACGGCGACGCATCAGGATATCGAGCATCAAGCGAATTTCAAACTCTCGACCAATGACCGGATCAATGCCGCCTTTCTTGGCTTTCTCGGTCAGGTTAATCGTATATTGATCAAGTGCCGGGGTTTTTATGCTGCTTGTTGTGGTCGCCGGATTTTCTTCCGAGGATAGATCCGCAGCGGCAGACGGTTCGGAAGCTGGTTGTTCCGTGCTGTTGCCGCAAATATCCAGAAACTTGTGTTTCATGGTATCAATCGGGAACAGTTCAAATAGACTGGAAGCCCTGAACGCAATCTGTTGTAAATCTGGCGCGGTGAGTAGGGCAATCAGTAAATGACTGCTACGAATCACGGGGGTTTGTTCAGCAGATGCTAGCAACCAGGCCTGTTCAAATAATCTTACAATTGATTTGGCAAAAATAGGGGTACGGGTATTGCCTTTCGGTAAAGAACCTATAGTTTCTTTTAAATCATTAATTAAGGCTTCAGCAGAGATATTATTTTTTTTTAGTAAAATGTGTAAATCATTGGCAGGATTTTGATTTAATAACTCAACCAGCAAGTGTTCAATCTCAATCTCATAATTTAATTGGTTAATACAGTAATTTGCTGACTTTTCTAATGCAGTACGAGTAGGAGGTGATAGTTTTGTAATTAAAACCTTTAAGTTACTCATTTAATACTCACAGTAATTTTTAAATACCAAGTTCTATTCGGTACGTATTAACTTGATATGGTTGTTTTCTCTTAAAAATATTTTTTGAATAAAATCAAAAACTTAACTAAACTCTACACGAGTATACAGATTATTCTACAACAAAAAATGTCACTTTTAAACAAAAAATGCACGTTATTTAAGTTTTTTTTTACAGGAATGTCTGTCATGGAACTTTAATAATGTTAATAAACGTAACTGGTATTGACTTTGTGTGTGTTTTTTTTGTTAAATTCGCGGAAATGATGTAAATGTACAAAAATTGACGAGTAAGAGGGTTTTTTAACAATAATTGTCAGCTCTTCAATTATAAGTTAAATAATGACGAGGCATATTTTGAAAAAAGGTATTGTAATATCAATTCTTTGTATAGCGACTGGTTTAATCGGCAATTCAGTTTATGCTGAAGAGCAGGCTGCGAAACCAATTAAATTAAAAAGCAAATGTATTAAACAGAATCCGTTGGTGGCAGGCCAGACGGATCAAACGCTATTGGGAATTTATCAACAGGTTTGTGATAAAGATAATGCTTCGCGTGTCAATGACCTGTTAGCTCAAGCTGCAATGCGCATGTATGAAATTAAACAGCCGATGAATGCCTTAAAACTGGCGACACAATTACAAGAGCAGAATGTCCGTGGTGTAGCGTTAACCGATGTTGCTTTCTTGGCTAGTGTTGAGCTGGCGAATCAATCGCTTCAGCACATGCGCTCAAGTGAAATGCGTTATTTAAGCAATGAGTTGACGTACCCACCTGCAAAGCAGTTGAGTGACAATATCCGTGCAGCAGTGCCCGCACCTGATACCTCAACCAGCAAAGCCATTACTGACGAATCTTTAAAGAAAGAAGTTCGAAATACTATGTCGAATACAAATACTCGACGTACAACGAACAGAAAAGCACCTACAACCCAACCAGCACGTAATAATGTAACTCGTACTGCTGCACCTAAGCGACCAGCAGCTGCAGCAGCACCAGCGACTAAACAACCAAATACTGTTCAAAAGACAGGCTCGAATCCTTTTGATTCGTTGAAATAATAAGCAAGGGGAGAAAGTTATGGCAAAGAGAGAAAGCGTACAGAAGAAACTGCAACGCATACGTCCTCCTCGTGTACAGCTGACATATGATGTTGAAGTTGGTGACGGTAAAGAGTCAAAAGAATTGCCTTTTGTTGTCGGCGTCATGGGTGATTTCTCTGCTGCATCCGAGTTAGAGAAAACCAAATTAAAAGATAAGAAATTCATCAATGTAGACCTCGATAACATTGATGAAGTCATGGAATCATTGGCACCACGTGCAGCCTTCCAGGTTGAGAATACCTTGACTGAAGAGGGTGGTCGCATGTCTGTTGACCTAACGTTTAACTCGATGGAAGATTTCCGCCCAGAGCAGGTGGTACAGCAGGTTGATCCATTACGCAAACTGGTTGCGGCGCGTGAGCGTTTAACGGATTTGCGCAACAAGATTTCCAATAGTGAACGTCTGGAAGACTTGTTGGATGAAGTATTGAAAAATACCGATCAGGTTCGTCAATTAAGTGCGGAGGCTGACAATGAGTAATTTACAGGCAGCTACTGCTGCAAGTGTAGAAGCTGAATCAGCGAACCTGCTTGACTCCATCGTTGAGCAAAGCCGTATTGCACGTAATGATGATGAGCATGTTCGTGCAAAAAGCCTGATTGGTGAGTTGGCAAAAGAAGTGATGGCCGGAACCATTACGGTTTCTGAAAATATGACCTTGTCGATTGATAAGCGTATTGCCGAGATTGATGCATTAATTTCAAATCAATTGAGTGAAATTATGCACCATGAGCAATTCCAGAAAATTGAATCGACCTGGCGTGGTCTTTACTATTTCTGCCAAGAAACACCTTCTAACTCGATGATCAAGATTCGTATGTTGAATACGACCAAAAAAGAGTTGGTGAAAGACTTTCAGGGTGCAACTGATTTCGATCAAAGCACATTGTTCAAAAAGATTTACGAAGAAGAATATGGCTCATTCGGTGGTGCACCGTATGCGGCCCTGATTGGTGATTTCGAGTTTGATCGTACACCGTCAGATATGTATTTACTGGAACAGATCTCTCATGTGGCTGCTGCGGCTCATGCACCTTTTGTTTCAGCGGCAAGCCCAAGTATTTTAGGCCTTGAATCATTTACAGATATTGATCGTCCACGCGATGTTTCAAAAATCTTTGAAACAGCCGAATACGTGCAATGGCGTTCTTTCCGTGACAGCGAAGACTCACGTTATGTTGCATTGACCATGCCTCACGTGTTGGGTCGTCTGCCATATCATCCAAAAGAGGGAACTGCGACTGAAGGTTTCAACTTCATCGAAGATGTCTCTGGTGAAAACCATGATGATTATTTATGGATGAATGCGGCCTATGCCTTCGGTACCCGTTTAACCAATGCATTTGATATGCATGGCTGGTGTGCGGCGATTCGTGGGGTAGAGGGTGGTGGTCTGGTTGAAGGCTTGCCAGTACATACCTTCAAGACTTCAGATGGCGAAGTGGTATTTAAATGCCCAACTGAAATTGCCATTACAGACCGTCGTGAGAAAGAACTGAGTGATCTTGGTTTCATCCCGCTCGTTCACTGTAAAAATACAGACTATGCTGCTTTCTTTGGTGCGCAATCGACGCAAAAGCCGAAGAAATATGACAGCGATACGGCCAATGCCAACTCTGCACTTTCGAGCCAGATCCAGTACATCATGGCAGTATCACGTATTGCGCATTACTTAAAAGCAATGATGCGTGACAAAGTTGGAAGTTTTGCATCTGCAGGCAATGTTGAAGCCTTCTTAAATGAATGGCTATCTCAATATGTCTTGCTAGATGATGGTGCATCTCAGGAAGCAAAAGCACAATATCCGCTTCGTGAGGCATCTGTAAAAGTTGTAGAAGATCCAGCTCAGCCGGGTCACTACAAGTCTGTGGTTTTCTTAAGACCACATTTCCAGCTGGATGAGTTGTCTGTTTCTTTACGACTCGTGACTGAACTACCTCAGTCCTCAAATTAACAATGAGATCAGCTAGATAATAACTTTAAATAAAATAGAGGTAATGTTTAAATGAAAGATATATATGTTGAGTTTCGTGGCAAGTACAAGGTAGACGGAGAATCTCGCGATTCTGAACACAAAGGTTGGCTTGAAGTTAACTCTTGGTCTCATAACATTCGTCAACCAAAATCTGCGACTTCTAGTAGCGTTGGTGGTCACACTGCTGAACGTGTTGAACACTCAGACATGATTTTCGTTAAAGATTTGGATGCAACTAGTCCAAAACTTTGGGAAGCATGTTCTGCGGGTTACACTTTTGATGAAGTACAAATCGATTACTACCGTGCAAATGGTGACAAGCGTATCAAGTACTTACAAATCAAATTGAAACACGTTCTTGTTTCAAGCGTAACGCCAACTGTCAATGAGGAAGGCGTTCCTACTGAAACATTTGGTTTGAAATATGCTGCTGTTGAGTGGACATATAACCAACAAGACATTAACGGTACTGCGAAAGGTGCTGTTACGAAGAAATGGTCACTTTCTAACAACACAGCGTCATACGCTGCGTAATAGAAACCGTGATGTTCTAGTAGAGGTTAATAGTTGCCTATTAGCCTCTATTTTTCCAAGATTTTTTCTTAAAAATGAATTTAGATCATTTATATCCATACGGCTTCCGGTCAACTTTATTTGATCGTCTGGTGCCTGAGCAGGAAGATTATTTAAGAGGCATGTCGATTCAGCAATTACGAGAGTCTGTTGCTCGGGATCTGGAAGACTTGCTCAATAGTCGGATTGCACAATTTGATCGTGATATGGATGAATATCCACTCGCCAAGAAATCGATCTTGCAGTTTGGAATTATTGACTTCGTTGGCCTGTCAACCGCCAACCCGCTGGATCGGGATAAAATTTGCCAGTCAATCGAGCAGTCAATTGCTGCACATGAGCCAAGATTGAGACAGATAAAAGTCGAGATGCTATTAGATGGTCACAATATGGGTTCACTGTGTTTGAGTATTCAAGCTTACTTAAATATCCATCCTTTATATGAGCCTGTGTTTTTTGACGCTTTACTCAAACCGACAACACAACAATATGTTATTTCTGCCAGAACCTAGTGTGAGCGAACTGTGATAGAGCAACTTTTACCGTATTATGAAAAACAACTACAAGAATTCGGTCAACAGTCCAGAGAGTTCGCGCAGAAGTATCCCAAAATTGCGCAGCGTCTTTCCTTAAATCAGGAACAGATTGATGATCCGCATATAGAACGGTTAATCCAGGCTTTTTCCCTGATCGCTGCGCGTATTGATAAAAAACTAGAAGATAGTTACGACGTATTTACCCACTCACTGTTTGAGGTGATGTTTCCTCAATATTTACGTCATTTCCCTGCCTGTACAGTGGTCAGCTTTGAAGATATTAATAAACTGAAACAGCTCACGGCAGCACATGTCATTCCACAAAAAACAGCCTTGAAATCGCGTAGCTTTAAAGGCGTGCAATGCGAGTTTAATACCACCAATGAAGTTCGCTTATTGCCGATTTCATTGACGCAGCTAGAGTTTCAAACCTCACCCAGTATTCATATGCATTTGAACCAAAATGCGACTTTAAGCCTGAAATTTGAAATTTTTAATGAGGCGCAAAAGTGGATGCTGGATGAGAAACTGTCGATTTATCTGGATGCGATTTCAAACTTTCCATTACAGGTGCTGGACAGTATTTTCCGTAAAGATACCGGCTTTGCGCTCCGTGTCGGGCCGCGCGTGGTAGAAATCAGCAATCCGTTTGAGGTGATGGGGTTTACCGAGCAGGAAAGCCTGTTACCGATTGATCAGCATACCCATCATGCTTATCGTTTATTGATGGAGTATTTCTGTTTTCCTGAAAAATTTAACTATCTCAATCTGGATTTAAGTCGCTTAAAAGGCTTGCTGGGTCAGCAGAATCAGTTTGAAATCCTGATCCATCTCAAGCTCAATTTAAACGATCAGGCGGTGGTACGGAATTATTCCGAGCTGAATGTCGCAAACTTTAAGTTGTTTACCACACCTGCAATCAATCTGTTTGAAAAACAGGCCGAGCCGCAGAAAATTTCTCATACCCAATTACAATATCCACTCATCACCGATGCACATCATCCCGAGCTTTATCAGGTTTATTCGGTGATTGAAATGAATATGGTGCGGGAAAAAACCAATCAGGAACAGACCCATCTGCCGGTATTGCCGTTTTTTGCAATGAGTCATTATCATAATGATAAAGTACAGTTCTTTTATTCGCTGAATTATGTACCCGCACAAAATAAAACCACGCAAATGGGCTATTCAATCGTTTCAAAACATTTGAAACCTTATGAAATTAAATCGGATTTTATTAGTACCCGTTTACTCTGCTCAAATGGCGACTTGCCGCATGAAGCATTAAGTCAAAGTAATAATATCCTGAACCTGAATGACAGCAGCCTGGCACGACGTGCATTAATTTTAAAACGTCCGACTTCGCCTTTCTATTTTGATAAGAATAAAAATGAGCAGTGGCGGATTATTTCTCATCTTTCATTGAATACGCTGGCCTTGATGAAAGGGGATGCCCTGAGTCATGTGAAAGAGCTGTTGGCTTTATATAATTTGCCGCACTCAAAAGAAAATATCTTATTGATTGATGCACTCAAGCAATTGAGCTTTTCAACCACCAATAAACTGGTTAATTCCAAGCCTTTCCCGATGTTCATTCGAGGGGTGAAAGCTGAACTTGCAGTCAACAAGAGTGTGTTTAGAGGGCATAGTTTATATATTTTCAGTCAGCTGCTCAGCCATGTGTTTAATTTGAAAGTTCAGATTAACAGTTTTGTCGATGTGGTCGTAAAAGACAGTCTTAATCAGCAGGAGATATACCAATGCGTGCAGAACGTTGGTGGCAAGACTCTTCTGTAGTCGACCAGATTTTTAAAAAAGCCGGCTCATTTGAGTTTATTCAGTCGACACGGTTATTACGGCATTTACCTGCACCATCCCGTCAGCAGGACTGGTCAGATGATTTCAAATTTGGAACCTCATTTAGTTTAAGTTTCCCTGCCACTGAAATTGAGGAACTAAGTTATCAAGATCAGCGGATTCATTTGACCAATCTGGTGGTCGGTTTAACCGGTACCCAGGGTGCACTGCCTTATACCTATACCAATAAACTCAAGCAGAGTTCCCGCCAGCAACGTCTCGAAATCAAAGCCTTTCTGGGATTGTTTAATCATAAACTCACGACCAAATATGTCGATGCCAGTATTGCCTATAATTTACCGGTACGTTATGAGATTGAACAAAAGAATCATTATCTCGATATTTTACATGCCTTAAATGGTTATATTCGCTCCCAGCATCAGCAGCATGATCTGGATGAATATTTTGCCGAATTTTCTGGTTTGATGCAGGGACAGAATAATACTGCCCATGCCTTGAAAACCATCTTAGGACGGGTGTTTGATACTCAGGTACAGATTCAGGAGTTTGTTAAAGAGAAATTCCAGTTGGGCGATGAACAGAAAACCACTTTGGGCGGCAGTCACCCAAGTTTACTGGGCATTAATACCTTCTGCGGAGATACTGTTGAGCAGATTGACGGAAAAATAGAAATTCAAATTGGCCCATTAAACCGCGAACAGTATCTGGCTTTTTTACCGAATCAGCCGCTGAATAAAAAATTAAAAGATCTGATTCAGACCTGGTGCAGTCCGACCTTGTTTATTGATGTGCGCTTGATTCTCGACAAAAATGAAATTCGCCCGATTTCGCTGGATTCATCGCATGCAATGGGCTTGGGACAAGGTGCATTTTTAATGCCGTCAGAACAATTACAACATAACAGTGAAACGCGTTATGCGCTTTTAGGAGCCGCATAATGATCAAGAAAATCCTGGCGACGTTAATTACCTGTTTTATTCTGGTGGCACTGATTGTGATCTTCTATTGGAGAGATACGCAATATTTACCTGAATCTGCAGACCTGATTAATTACTTCCTGATTCTGCCTGTTGTCATTACCTTTATTTTACTTTCGCCCTGGCTCATCTATAAGGGCTATCAAACATATAAAGAGAGAAAAGAACAGGCTTTGGCCGCTGAGCAAAATAATCATCAGGCAGAAGATGAGCAAGCGCCGATTGCTCAGGCAAGTAAATGGTTGAATGTTAATCTGTATTCTGCTGCGGTCTATAATGCATTGGGTGAAAATGATGCGATCCTGACGGGGATTAAAGAGTTTGCCAGCCCGAAACTGGATCCGCATTTATTGAGCTTTCAGGGATTACCGATTTTATCCTATCGTATTGAGGAGCTGGATCAGCTGTTGGGTCCGGATGACGAGGATGAGTCACAGTTTTTAGCTATTCGCCAACAACGCATCATGGCATTGATTCGACATCAGATCGAACAGCACCATGATGTACTCGTTTCCATCTCTGATCATTTAAAGCGCTCCAGCCTGTTTTACGAAAGTCAGAACTTGCATGAATACCGGATGCATCCTGCATGGATTGATCCCGGATTTTCCGGGGAAGAACAAAGTGAAGAGCTGCAGATCGAGCAGGTCTATCGTTTAGATAAGTTAAATTTACATATTTTGCTGTCTGAGGATGTGGTACATACCTGGAATGACCAAAGTAGTAATGAAATGCTGCAGCGTATTTTTTATGATCTGGGCATCATTCCACAAAAATTCCATATTGAATATCATTTTATCAGTGCCGCATCGACAGAGCAGCAGATGGTCGAGTTAGTGGAGCGCATCCAGAAACAGGCGCATGAAATTTCCTTGATTATTGCTGCAGACTCAGAAATTGATCAGGAAATCGTGGATGAAAAGGTGTGGGGAATGAGTGCCTATACACCTGCCGAGTTTGTCGGTAGCAGTTGTCTGGCGCATCCCGAAGTGCAGCTGATGCAACAACAGCCTTTAAAAAGCTTAAAGCTGGTCGCTCATCAAAATAATTTAGATCAAATATTCAAAGAGCTAGAAATACATGATTTACCACAATATCAAGATGAACAACCTTTTGTACTGGTGGTCGAGGATGCGACCGATATCAAGGCGGTCAAAAAGCTGGAACAGTTTTTTGCACAAAGCCCGGTAGAGCAGCATCACTACCTGTATTGTAAACCGGCTGCTGGACATACCCAGAACGTGGCAAAAGTTTTTGGATTGATGTTGGGGGCACACCTTCCAGATCAACAGGTTGCCTTTGTTTATGGACAAAATTTAAAAGCATTTATTCAAACTTTCCCAGAGATCTCACCGGATCAGGAAAGTGTAGCAATTGCTGATTGATTAACTTTATTAAGAATTTGAGAACTCAATGTATACCATTTTAGGTTATCTGTGGCAGTACATCACTAATCCTAAGGCAATCATTGCTTTGTCCTTGTTTGTGGCGCTTATTTCTTCATATTCGTCCATTCCGCGTCATATCTTCTGGGCGTTGGCAGCGACTTATGCGTTGGGCCTGATTGTGTATGGTATTTACTGGTTGATCCAGCGTAAACGCCATGCTGAACAGGGTGAAGAACTGGCCAATGCGATCGAGCAGGACAGCAAGGCTGAGTACGGACAACAAAAAGATAAAGCCGAATTACAGTTAATCCAGCAACAGATGAAAGAGTCGATCCAGTTGATTCGCAAATCCAAACTGGGCGATAAAAAGGGCAATGCGGCTTTATACGAATTGCCTTGGTATATGGTGATTGGTAACCCAGCTGCAGGTAAGAGTTCGGCGATTTACAATTCCGGATTAAAGTTCCCATTTGAAGAAACCCATCAAAAGATGGTCTCTGCAGGTTTGAGTGGTACACGTAACTGTGACTGGTTCTTTTCTACCGAAGGGATCTTGCTGGATACTGCAGGCCGTTATTCGGTGTACTCGGAAGACCATTCTGAATGGTTGGGTTTCCTCAATATCCTGAAGAAAAACCGTTCTAAAGCCCCGGTGAATGGTCTGATCGTGATTGTCAGTATTGCTGAACTGATCAGCCAGAGTCCTGAAAACTCCTTGAAACTGGCCAAGAATTTACGTGCCCGTATTCAGGATTTAACCGAACGACTTGAAGTGGTGGTGCCGGTTTATCTGGTGTTCTCGAAAATGGACCTGATTGCGGGCTTTACCGAGTTCTTCGATTGTTATGAGTCGCAAGAATACAATCAGGCTTGGGGCGCAACCTTGCCTTACGAGCAGAACTCATCCCAGAATGCGGTTGAATTATTCGAAAAACATTACACGATTCTGTATGACGGTTTAAAGAGTGTAAGTACGACGCATTTAAGCCGCCGTCATTCGCAAAATATTTCTCCAAGTGTGATGACCTTCCCGCTGGAATTCAAAACCCTGAAACCGGCATTAAAAAGCTTTATTGGCACTTTGTTTGAAGATAACCCTTATCAGTTCCAGCCGGTATTCCGTGGTTTTTATTTTACCAGTGCTTTGCAGGAAGGTATTATTGAAAGTCCAATGACGGAAAATATTGCACAGGAATTCCAGCTTCAGCAGGTTCCGCTCAATGGTCAGGACGGTCCGAGTCCATCACTTGCACCGAATCATGGCTATTTCTTGCAAGGCCTGTTTTCGAATGTAATCTTACGCGATAAGGATTTGGTGAAGCAGCATATCAATCCTGCGAAAAAGCGTCAGCGCTATATCGGCTTCATTGCAGCATTGGTCGGTGTTTCACTGGTCTTGGGCGTATGGGTCTGGTCATATCGCAATAACCAGCAACTGATTGCCGATGTGCAGGCAGATCTGGATAAAGTGGTGCATCTGGAAAAAGCTTCTGGACAACAGCTTTCCACCCAGCTTGAAGCTTTACTGATCTTGCAGGAACGCTTGCAACAACTGGATGAGTTCAATGACCATCGTCCACTCAAATTCAGCTTTGGTTTGTACCAAGGCAATCAGTTACGTGAGAGCTTAAAAGCAGAATACTTAAAAGGGATCAAGCAGATTGTTCTGACTCCGACCCAACAGAATATTGCACAATACCTGCAACGCGTTAAGAACAATGAAGCAACCCTGAAAGCCAACCATGCCAATGTGGAAATCAAACAGGTTGCCAAGACACAGCAGTATCTGGAGCCTTCGGATACCAATCCGCAAGATGCCTATAATGCATTAAAAGCCTACTTGATGATGAGCAATCCGGAATATATGGATAGTAGTCATTTAAGTGATCAGGTGTCGCGTTTCTGGCGTTCTTGGCTAGATGCCAACCGTGGCCAGATGCCACGTGGTGAAATGATTCAGGATGCGGAAAAAATTCTTTCTTATGCCATGACCTTGGCCAATCAGGAAGGCTTCCCGATCCTTGAAACAGATGCGCAAGTGGTTGATCAAACCCGTCAGGTACTCTTGTCTGTCATTCGTGGCATGCCAGCGCGTGATCGTGTCTATAACGAAATCAAGATGCGTGCAGCGGTACGTTTCCCGGCGGTGACCGTTGCACAGATTGTGGGTGAGCAAAACCGTTCAATCGTGCTGGGCAGCTATGCATTACCAGGTGTATTTACGCAAAAAGCCTGGGATGAATATGTCGAAAAAGCGATTGATGAAGCGGCGAATAAACCAACAGACAGTAAAGACTGGGTGTTGAATAGCCGTCAATCTGATGACTTGACCTTCTCGGGTAGCCCTG
Organism: Acinetobacter sp. 1000160; assembly: GCF_000588715.1. NCBI lineage: Bacteria > Pseudomonadati > Pseudomonadota > Gammaproteobacteria > Moraxellales > Moraxellaceae > Acinetobacter > Acinetobacter sp. 1000160. The sequence goes on from NZ_JFWP02000003.1 coordinate 230,797, forward strand.
AGCAGATTCGCAAGCAACTGGTTGCCTTGTATAAGCAGGAATATGTGACGGAATGGAAGAAGTTCCTGAGCGGTATTTATTATGCTAAAGCCGATCAGTTTAGCCAGCAGGTCAAGACCATTGATATCTTGGGTGAACCTCAAAACTCACCGATCCGTACCCTGTTACAACGGATCGCGATCGAGACCAACTGGGATAACCCGATTGTTCAAGCTGAGCTTGCTGTCCCTGAAAAAGGCTTTGTGGCCTGGTTCAAGCGTAAAGTCTTGAATAATTCGGATGATAGAGCAGCGGCTCAAGCTATGGACCGTGCGCAAGGTGCAATTTCTCAAGAGTACCAGATGTTCTATCAATTGGTGCGTAAGCGTGATGATTTGCAGGATAAGTCGCTATTTGATGAGTACATGAATAATCTTGCGCAAGTCCGCAGCAAGTTTAATGATCTGAAAACCGCAGGCGAGATTGGCCCAAGTGCGATGGCTTTAGTGAAACAGACCATCAATGACCAAACCTCGGTTTTCAACATCACTCAGAAATATGTGGATGAGAAAATGATGGTAGGTCTGAAGGATACTGACCAGCAGTTATTGCAAAAGCTGTTGATGGGACCGTTAACTCAATCATTTGCCAGCTTGATTGCACCGACACAAGATGAATTGAACAAATTGTGGGGCATTCAGGCCTATCAACCATTCAAAACCAATTTGAGCCAGAAGTATCCATTTAACTCAAGTGTGACTTTACAGGCAACCAGTAATGAAATCGGTCAGATCTTTGGTGAAACAGGTAGTATTGCACGCTTTGTCAAGGAAGCCTTGGATCCATTTGTGATTCGCCGTGGCTATGTGTTGACTTCTAAAACCTGGAAAGATCTGGGCATTAGCCTGAACCCGCAATTTGTAATGGCGTTCCAGCAATATGTGGCGCCAATCAATGGGATGGCGACCGGTAGTCTGGATCAGCCAGCTGCTGCACCTGTATCAAATCAGTCGAACTTCCAGTTCTATCCATTACCGAATCCACAGTATTTGTCGTACACCATTGATATTGATGGTCAGCGGATGGTGTTTGAAAACGGCATTCAGCAATGGGTGAACTTCGTATGGCCGAATCAGGGTGCGATTCCAGGTGCGCGTATTACGGCTGTCGACCTTGAGGGCAAGACCCATACCATTTTCGAAGAGCCGGGTGAATATGGTATTAACCGTTTGATCGATGCGGCACAGCGTAAAGAGCAAAACGGTAGCTTCGAAATGACCTGGACCAGCAAAGCTGAACCATCATTAACCTTAAAAGTGAACTTCCGTCTGATTAGCGGTAATAGCTCAGGCAATATCGGTTCGAGCCGTGGTTATGCTGGCTTGCAACTGGTTGATAAAGTGGTGACAGAGAAAGCGGTACGTGTGGTTTCTGCGCAAGCAACCCCTGCGGGTGCTGCACCAAAGCCACAACCGGCTGCACCTGCTCAGCCAGGAGTCACACCGTAATGTTAGGGACAATCACGGAACATCAGGAGGGGCTGGGATGCAACAAGTGAAGACCACACCTTTGTATTACGGAAAGACACCCGCACGGGGTGACTTTCTGAAGTCCAAAGGGCAATATGCGTTGATTCAGGTGCTTGATCAATGGATCACTGAAGCACTTGAACATGCTATGCGAGCGCCTGACTTCAAACAACGTTATGAGTCTTTACCAGCGCTGGATTTCTTTATCGCCAATCCTGCTGAACCGATGTTTCTGGCAGCCAACCTGATCGCCAGTCAGGATAGCTCAGGGCGAGCATTTCCAATGGTGTTAAGCCAACTGCTGGAAGTCGAACAACCTTATCAGAATCTGTTGCTGGCGCCGTATTATTACAAGTCGGTACTGGTTGATCTGTTCCAGCGTAATCGGGTACTTCGCAGTATCCGTGATACCAATATCATGCTGGAAAAGCTGAATAATCTACCCAACGTGGTTCAGTTATTTACCTCGACCGAATGCAATGGTTTCTATGAAAATCATACCATGCACTCATTTGCACAATTGATGAAGATCAATGTCTATGAACTCGCACAAAGCATGATTGGCTTGGGATTGTTATTGCAGCCGATTTTAAAGAATGGTACCAGTCGCTTAAATAAGGTGTTGATCCTGCCGATCAATAACCATATGTATTGTTATGAAATTGCTGCCTTCTGGGTTGGCATGATTGGACGATTCTTAGGCATTAACAATACCGAAATCCTGATTGGCATTTTGCACCGAGAGGAGCCGATTCTATTTATCGGTTTCCAGGGCGCAGATATCATGGCATTGAGCGATATCTTTACCCAGAATATGCAGAGTGAACATTGGGTTTCATTGATTCAGGCGCAATGGATTGATGCTTATCTGGAGCAAAATGCAGGCCTTGCAACACTCGAACAGTCACTTTGTCAGCGTCAGATGAGCCTGAATCAGGGCTTAAAGCTATTCCGACAAACTTTTTTAGATGAATAAATATGAGAAATAATTTGAAATCTGTATCGGCGGGTTGGGTCTTTGCTTTAACACTCTTAGGCCAAAGTACTGTGCTCAATGCAGCTCCGATCGTGGTGGAAGGCGTAGTGCCGAACGATGCCAGTAAACAGGCAATTCTGGTCAAGATGCAGTCGGTGTATGGCGCCGATCAAGTGGTCGATAAAATTCAGGTCCGTCCAGTGTCAGCACCGAATGGATGGAGTGATTCCGTAACACGTGTGATTACACCTGACTTGAAAAAGGTCAAGCAGGGGCAATTGCGAGTCAGAGGAACACAGGTTGAATTAACCGGCAAAATGACAGACCCGAATGACATTCAACCGACCACCAATAATTTTCAGGCTTTGGTCCAGCAGCCTTATCGTTTTAATGCACAGCTTTCTGTGAATCAGGCAGAGCAAAAAATTATTGATGATGCATTGAAAAACCGAATTATCGAATTTGAATCAGGCAGTGCAATCCTGACAGCGGCAGGACAACAGATTCTGGACGAAATGGCGGTGGCTTTAAACAAGGTGGGCGGCAAGAAAGTCAAAATTATTGGGCATACCGATAGTTCTGGTGATGCTACCAAGAATACGGTATTAAGCCAGCAGCGTGCTGCAGCGGTACAAAGTTATCTGGTCAGTAAAAGTATTGCTGCTGACCGTTTGAGTACGGAAGGCAAGGGCTCTAGCCAGCCTGTTGCGGATAATGCAAAGGCAGACGGGCGTCGGAAAAACCGTCGAATTGAATTTGAAGTGCTTTAACAGTTTAAATACCTACATGTGAGGGATGTGATTATGGCAACACCCTATATAGTTGTTGGTTGTCCAACCACAGGCGGTGGACAGGTGATTAGTGGTAACAGTAGCTTCTTGATTGAAGGGATTCCAATTGCCTGTGTCGGTGACAAGGCCACCTGCCCAAAACATCAAACTGTTGCGACCATTGTCGCTGGCGATCCGAATATGCAGGTGATGGGTAAAGCAGCAGCGCGTGTCAATGATCCTTTATCTTGTGGTTGTAAGTTATTACCGAAGCAGAACTTAGCTGTGAGAGGTTAAAACTTTTTTAAAGCTCTTTGAATAAATAAAGGGCTTTAAAATTTAATCTATTTCGGCAAGGTCGCTGGTTAGAGCAATAATTTGGTCGTTGCATCAGGCTCAACTAAACTGTGTATTTCGCATTTTACTGGACAGATCAATGCTTGATTTTTTAGATGAGCATAGCTGATGTTAAAACAATTGCCTATACTCTTATTGATGGCTTTTCTTGGAGGTTGTAAGGAAAAGCAGACCGAAAATTTTAATTATGAATTTTCAGGTCATCAGCTTTGTGCTCTAAAAACAAGTGAGATGAGCGCTGCTAATGAGTTTGGATTGTTAGATAGTTCATTTAAGTATAAAGAAAATGTTTTTGATGAAAAATTATCGATTGATATATATGAAGAAATTTTAAAAAAATTATCGAATAAACAAAGTAAGTATATTTTCTGTATTGATACTTCAAGCATAAAAGCAGGTACTCTGGAGACACAGATCAGATTGGAAATTAAAAAAGGAAAGTATCTGAGGCAGTATGAATTTATAAATTATTCATGCCTATCGGCACGTAATTCTAAGTTGAATCTATCAAAAAATGAAATTATTAAATGTAATGAAAGTGATTGGGGAAATGATAGGTGATAGATTTTAATTATCTTTTAGAGTTTGAATATGAATAACTATAAATTATTTGTTTTTATTGCTGTTTTTTGTGGGTGCTTAACAGGATGTAATCCACAAAGTAAGGATCTTGATGTAAAACTTATTCAGGATTATTTATGTATATTCACGAACAATCCTAAAACCCATTATGGATATGATAATAGTATTGTAGTATCTGCAGGGAAAATAGATCATACAAGACAATTTAAAAGTAATTATGAGCAGCTTTATAAAAATGGAGTATTGCCTATAAATGAAAAAAGCTGTGCTCAGATACCTATAGATATTTTTGAGAAAAATGTTGTATATGGAATTACTTTGGAAACAAATAAAATTTATCACAGAAAAATTTGTCTGCTTAAGAGTAATGGCCGGATAGTCATAAAATATATTAACTCTAGTAAAAATAATTGTGAGTAATTATTTTAATGATATAAAATTATTTATTTGTCAAGACTTAAAATTCAAAGAGACTATTATGAGTTTTTTGAAGTTTTTTATATATTCAATTATTTTTTTATTGGCAGCTTGTACTAGACAAAAAGTATACTTAGCACCAAGTGCCGAAGGCTATTTATACAATGCTGTTACTAAAGAGCCTTTACGGAATCTCGAAGGTTATGCAAGCTATGCTTCTGGAAATGATCCTTATAATTATGTAAAAACAAATAATGTTGGGAAATTTAAAACGAAACCTATGACATATACTTATCGTATCAATAAGCCTAATTATAAAAACTGGAATCAACCTTTAAGTATATTTATTGAATTTCCAAATTATGAACCAGTTATATTCCAGATTGATAAATTTGTACAAGATCAAAATGCGATCAACCTAGATAAAGAAACTACAGTTAATGTAGGAAGAATTTATCTCAATCCAAAATAAATTATTTTAACTTTTCTCTGCTTACTTAATTTTTTTATTATTTATTGGGTTGGTTAAATAATTTATATGCAAATAAATAATGGTTCTGTTTCTGCTCGAGATATTTTAAGGTGTCTTAAATAGCAAAGATTATTTTTTAATTGAATTGGATAAACGGGATGTAATGAAGGGATAAAGGGAAGGCCTAGTTTTGACTTCTATCAGAATGTTGATATAGGTATTATTCATTTAGATCCAAAATATTAACCTGTTCGGCTTTATTTTGGTTAATAGTATATTTAAAAATATATAATGATAAAATTCTATATATTTTTCTGTCTCATTCCTAAGATAACAATTTATGTTATCTGTTCAAGATAGACAACGACGCCTATTCAATATCATTAACTTGATGTTTGAATAGGCTTTTTTTTGTACCAAAAAGCTGCTTTTAGTACAAATCTTTCAATTGTTGATGGCGTTACAAAGAGATGAAGGATAAAGCCTAACTAAACTGGCGAAATGTTATTTTTAGTGTATCTTTATTCAGCGATATATTTTTAAAAACATATCGAAATCTGAGGACAGGATGATGACAATAACGATGAAAAAATTAGGTCTATACAGTGCCATTTTCGGGGCGGGATTATTGTTTCAGACCCCTGCATTTGCTGCCGAATCAGTTACAGTATATGCCGCTGCCAGCTTAACCAATGCGGTCAATGAACTCGATGTAATCTATCAAAAGAAGAATAAAACCCAGATCAAGACCTCATATGCCGGTTCCTCAACTTTAGCCAAACAGATTGAAGCAGGTGCGCCAGCTGATGTATTTATCTCGGCTGATACACAGTGGATGGATTATTTACAAAACAAACAATTGCTTGCAGCAACAGATCGCATCAATTTATTGGGTAATCGTTTAGTGATGATTACCCCTAAAGATCGGCCGATTAAATTAAAAATGGATAAAGGCTTTGATCCAGGTAAGGTGATTCAGGGCAAGCTGTGTACAGGCGATACCAAAAGTGTGCCTGTAGGGAAATATGCCAAGCAGGCATTGACCTCACTGGGCTGGTGGGACAAGGTTCAACCTCGTCTAGTGGAAACAGAAGATGTCCGTGCTGCCTTAAACTTTGTAGCCCGCGGTGAATGTCAGGTGGGAATAGTTTACGCAACTGATGCTGCCATCAGCAAAGATGTGGTTGTAGCCGGTATCTTCCCTGAAAATACCCATCCAGCGATTATTTATCCTGTAGGCCTGATCAAGAAAAATACCGAATCGATTAAATTCTATAAGTTTTTACAAAGTGGGCAGGCTAAAGCCGTATTTAAAAAATATGGGTTTAGCGTGTCGCAGTAATTGAATGATGATCCTCAGTCCCGAAGAAATTGAAGTCCTCAAGCTATCGTGTAAAGTGGCAGCCGCATGTCTGGTGTTTAGCCTCATTCCTGCAACGTTAGTGGCTTGGGTATTGGCCCGAAAAGAGTTTTGGGGAAAAAACTGTTTGAGACCTTGGTATTCTTGCCTTTGGTTTTGCCACCTGTGGTGCCAGGCTACTTGTTACTGCAATTGTTTGGTAATCGCGGATTATTCGGACAATATCTGGCACCTTTCGGTTTAGAGTTTGCCTTTAACTGGAAAGGGGCAGTATTGGCCTCGGCGGTCATGGGCTTTCCCTTGTTGGTACAATCGATTCGACTGGCGATTGAACTGGTGGATCAACGTTTGGAAATGGCCGCGAAAACCTTGGGCGCATCCTCCCTTGGCGCTTTTATACAGGTGACCTTGCCATTGGCCAGTAGTGGTATTTTGGTGGGTGCTATTTTATGTTTTTGCCGAAGTTTAGGCGAGTTTGGTGCAACCATTACCTTTGTTGGTAACATTGCTGGTGAAACCCGGACCTTACCGCTGGCGATGTATAGCTTGATGCAGCAGCCAGATACCGAAGCAGCGGTGTGGCGACTGATTATGTTGTCTTTATCGGTGGCGTTCTTTGCGCTCTGGTTTGCACAGTGGTTTAGCCGATATCAGAAAAATAAGCGTGGGTATTCAGCATGATTGATTGTCATATACAACTGCAACAAGGGCAATTCTCTCTGGATCAACGTTTTCAATCCGATCAGTTGGTGATTGGCTTGTTTGGGGCTTCCGGTTCGGGGAAAACCACGATATTGCATAGCATTGCCGGATTAATCCGACCGCAATCGGGTTGGATTAAGATTCAGGATCAGATCTGGTTTGATCAAGCTCAAAATATTCATCTCAGTACGCAGCAGCGTCGCGTGGGCTTGGTTTTTCAGGATGCACAACTGTTTCCGCATAAAAACGTCAAACAGAATTTACTGTTTGGTTTTAAGCATATTGCACCACAACAACGTCAGTTTGAAGTGGACTATATTGTTGAGTTACTCAAATTGGGACATTTGCTGGAACGTATGCCGATTAAGCTGTCTGGAGGCGAAAAACAGCGAGTGGCTTTGGGACGAGCATTATTATACTCGCCACAATTACTGCTTTTAGATGAGCCACTGTCTGCACTGGATACGGCGCATAAAGCCGAGATCATTCCTTTTTTTCAACGTGTCAAACAGGAAATCAAGATCCCGATGTTATATGTGAGTCATGATCATGCCGAGATCGAGCAACTGAGCAAGACGATCTGGTATTTATAGATAGCGTTGTAATAAGGTGAAAAACTTTTCTACTTCTTCCTCATCGACATGATCAGCACCTTTTAATACATGTTCTTTTAAGTGTTGTTCGATCAACTGATTCATTAAACCATTCACCGCACCTTTGACTGCTGCGACCTGCTGTAGAACTTCTATGCAGGAACTTTCAGGATTGGTGAGCGATTTCTCGACTGCTGTGAACTGTCCCTGAATCCGCTTAAGACGATTTAAGATTTTCTTATCTTGATGTAGGTGAGACATACTTTTTTCCTAAAAAAAATATATACTAGGGGGAGTATATTGGAAGACTAAAATAAATGCAGCATAGTAACCTAGAACGACGTCATTCTCATCAGTTTGATCAAGGAAATCCCTTGGCGCAAAAAAGAATTTTAATTGCCACCCTTCTAACTGCGGTGATGATGGTCCTGGAAATTCTGGGCGGCTGGTTTTTTAATTCGATGGCTTTACTTGCCGATGGCTGGCATATGAGCTCGCATATGCTGGCCTTGGGACTGGCTTATTTTGCTTATCGTATGGCACGACATTATGCCCACGATCCACGTTTTAGTTTTGGGACTTGGAAAATTGAAATTCTGGCGGGGTATAGCAGTGCGATTTTATTGATGGTGGTCGCGCTGTTGATGGGGATTCAGTCACTGGAGCGCTTATTCAATCCGGTCACCATTCATTTTAATGAGGCGATTCCGATTGCGATTATTGGCCTGATGGTCAACCTGATTTGTGCTTGGCTATTACATGAAGGTGGTCATGATGATCACCATCACCATCACCATCACCATCACCATTCGCATAGCCACCACCATGAAGCACATCAACATGCTCATGACCATCATGATTTAAATCAAAAAGCTGCATTTCTGCATGTGGTTGCCGATGCGGTAACCTCTGTTCTGGCCATTATTGCCTTATTTGCAGCCAAATATTTCGGCTGGAATTTTCTGGATGCTTTGCTTGGAATTGTGGGTGCATTGCTGGTGGCGAAATGGTCTTGGGGGCTGATGGAGGAAACCGGAAAAACCTTGCTGGATGCCGAAATGGGTCATCCTGTGGTCGAGGAAATACGGGAGGTGATTGCCGGGTTTTCACAGGTTGACATTACCGATCTGCATGTGTGGAAAGTGGGGAAAGGCAAGTTCTCGTGTATTGTCGGTCTGGAAACGCCATTGACCGATCTTAATCCTGATCAGGTCAAAGCCGCACTGGCGATTCATGAGGAAATTGTGCATGCCTCAGTCGAAATTCATCATATTTAAGATTGAGTGGCATCGAGTAGGATTTTGCGCTACCCGATGCATCTGCTTAAGCACCGATATATAAGATCAGGCCACAAAAGGCTGAGGCAAATATCACATACAATACATTGATCTGGAATTTGAATAAGGCAATCAGCGCTGCAAGGGTAATACAGGCTGCTTCATAATTAAACGGGTGGTTAAAGCCCTTTGGCCACAGTACATGATAGCTAAAGAATAAAGCCAGATTTAAAATCACCCCGACCACGGCGGCCGTAATGGCGGTGAGGGGGGCTGTGAATTTCAGTTCATTATGGGTTGATTCAATGATTGGTGCGCCTGCCAGAATAAATACAAATGAAAATAAGAAGGTAAACCATGTGACAATTACAGCGCCGAGTGCACCTGCCAAAAACAGCTGTTCAGTACCCAAGACAGCATGATTGTACGTCCCTAGAAAACCCACGAATGCCACAACCATGATCAGAGGACCGGGAGTACTTTCACCCAGTGCCAGACCATCAATCATTTGAGTGGGACTTAGCCATGCATAATGATTGACCGCACCCTGATAGACATAGGGCAATACGGCATAAGCACCGCCGAAAGTGAGTAAGGCGGCCTTGGTAAAGAACCATGCCATCTGGGTATAAGCATGTTGCCAACCCAATCCCAAAGTTAAAAGCAGCATCGGCACACACCAAAGTAATGCTGCAATGAGCAGGATTTTGACGAGATTGCGCCAGCGGAAAATGGCATGGGCTGGCGTTGGGGTATCATCATCAATCAGGGCCGTTCCATAGCTTTTATGACTTTTTTGATGGGCTGCCTGAGCCGTAAATAAATCCGGTTTTTTCCTGCTGAGCAGATAGCCGGTCAAGGCAGCTGCTAAAACGATCAGGGGAAAAGGGACATTAAACACAAAGATGGCAATAAATGCCGCAGCGGCGATCCCCCACATAAACGGATTTTTAAGTGAGCGACTGCCAATACGATAAGTCGCATGAAACACAATCGCCGTGACTGCGGGTTTAATGCCATAAAATAGTCCTGCAATGATCGGTACATTACCAAACTGTACATAAATCCAGGACAGGGCAATCAGGATAAACAGCGAGGGAAGTACAAACAGAATCCCTGCCACCAGCCCACCCGCTGTTCGATGCATGAGCCAGCCAATGTAGGTGGCCAGCTGTTGCGCCTCGGGACCGGGCAGAAGCATGCAATAATTCAATGCATGTAAGAATCTTTTTTCAGAAATCCAGCGTTTGTTTTCGACCAGTTCCTGATGCATCACTGCAATCTGGCCTGCCGGTCCGCCAAAACTGATAAACCCCAGTTTCAGCCAGAACAGCAAGGCTTGCCAAAAGGGTACAGCGGCGATGGGCTGATCGAGCTCATTGATTTTTTTTTGTTGCATGATCATTCTCGAGAAAAATTGGCATAGAGGCCATCAAAGACATAATTAGCGAGTTCAAGTAACTGATGATCATCCGTAATTTTAGTTCTTAAGCCCTGGATGACTTTTTCAATTCCGATTGCTTCGGGTGGCTCCACACCACCAACATCAAGAAAATGCACAATTTCCGCAATCTGCTTTAAAGCAGACTGTTGATGCAGAGCAAAGCTGTGCAATAAGGTTTCAAACGTGACCCAATGATCGATATGACTAAAGCGGGCGCCATCAAAATCAAATCCTAGGGCAGTGGCTGGACAATCGTTTGGTGTGTCTAACCAGATGAAGGTTGCCTCAGGGTCAATAAAATTCTGGATGAGCCAGGCGGATGCTAAACGATCAATCCATAGGCGTTTTCTGGTGGCCCAAACCTTATTTTGAAAGTCCTGTTTGCTTAGTATTTGAATATCGCCATATAGGGCATGCGGTTCATCGGTTTCACCGCAACGTAAAATGCTCTGTTCAACTGCATTCAGTTCCCGAACCGTTTGCTGCTGTGCTTCGGTTGGGAAATAGTCAATTTCAATTAATGCATCGAGCTGCTTGCGTAGCTTGCGGATCTGTTTTAGCAGTTCTTTTTTATCGGTCTGGTTCAGCGCCTGCCGCAGCTGGCTGAGCTGCTGATAGAGTGCCTCATAGTCTTCTTTCCGGTTAAATAGCTGTACGAGATCCAGATGTTCTGAGGCAATGGTTTGAAATAGATAGGCACTGCCATGTTCTGCAATTAAATTTTCAGCAATCGCATCAAACTTTTCTGAATGCTCTACCGGCAGAATATATACCCCATCTCTTAGTGTGGCTGCACCGCAGGCTTTGAGTGATCGCCATACCCGCATCCGTGTTGTGGTGTTCTGGGTGGGGAGGGAGGAAATGAGTAAGGTTATTTTCATGTAATATACTCAACTTATTTGTTAAATATATTACACTTAAATTTTGTTTTATAAATCTAAAAAATTCATATCCTTTTAGGGTTTATATATAAGTTATTTGAATATTTTATGACAGATTCAAGGCTTTTAAAAATGCCCAGGGAAAGATACCTTGGTCATGTCCATCATCAAAACAGATTTGAATGCCGTAACCCTGGGAGTAGATCGCAGAGATGGCAACATGCTCTGGATATTGAATTTCTTGCTGACGTAGGCGTTTGGCTCGACAAAAACCACATGGGCAACTGGCCCTTAGCTGGGCATGGCTAAACTGCTTTTCTGTACCATCCTGCCAAGACAGCAACAGGCGTTGCTGTTCGGTATCGACTTTAAGCTGATCTGGTTCAAGCGACATTTTGTTTCTCCTGAATCAGCGCCAGCCCGATACGAATCGATTTACGTACTTCGGGATCCGGATCTTCTGCATGCTGCAATAAAATATGCTGGGCCTGTTCTCCACCAATTTCCCCTAAGGCGATCGCCACTTCTTTGCGCAGGTTACTGATGTCATGCTGGAAATTTTCCTGAAGTTTGGCAATCGCAGCTTTGGACCGAAGTAAGCCTAAACTGCGGGCCACCGCAATCCGTACTTGCCAGTAAGTATCATCCAGCTGTTGCAACAGTGGCTGTTCTAATTCGAAGGCTTTTAGTTTTCCAATGGTCAAGGCAGCTTCGACCCGCAGTTGCCATGCTTCGGCGGTAAGAGAACTGTGTAAGGCCGATAAAATTTCGGACGTTAAAACTTGACTGGCTGCCAAACCGCCTGTGGCGATACGACGGATTTCAGTTTCAACATCAAACTGGGCAATCTGTGCCAAAGCAGATAATCCTTCAGCTTTCTGCAACCAGCTTAAGCTGCTGACAGCTTCCTTACGTACCAAAGGATTGGCATGTTGTAGCTGTTGCAAAATATCATCAAACAGCTGCTCAGCACGTAATTCCCTGATGGCCCTTAGCACTGAAGCAAGCACAAAGTCATCTTGATGCTTTAAATAACTTGCCAAATGTCCAGCAGATTCGGGATATTTAATTTCACTTAAGCTTTGCGCAGCTGCAACACGCACATTTTCATGGGGATCGCTCAAGGCTCGGGCCAAGGTATTTAAAGACGTTGCATCTTCCCAACCCTCTAAACGGGTGGCTGCCAACTCACGCACCTTGCTGGCAGGATCATGTAACACTGCATGCTGTAACCAGCTTAACAATTCAGTTTGTTCCTCATCAGCAATATTCATCATTGCGACAAAGCGGATATTTTCATCGTCCTGATTCAGTTGAAGGAGATAATCGGCATAATCCGCATCAATATCGGTCAGGAGCGGGTAATTTAAACTCATCTTTTATGCTTCCTAAACAGCGGCTTTCTGATTTAAACCGAGTGGATTTAACCGGCTCAGTTCGGCTTGGGTGGCCTGTTTTAATACTTGAATGCAATGTTTTTTAATTTGGGTAAATTCAGTCGAAGTCACCAGATCAACATGTCTTGGGCGGGGGAAATCCAGTTTGATTTCTTCAATAATACGTCCCGGACGATGACTCATGATCAGGACCCGATCCGCCAGAAACAAGGCTTCATCAATATCGTGGGTAATGAACAGCACCGAGGTCTGAATGCTTTGCCAGATTTCAAGTAGCAGTTCCTGCATCTTTAAACGGGTTTGCGCATCCAGCGCGCCAAAGGGTTCATCCATCAGCAAGACACGCGGTTGATTAATCAGCACCCGTGCAATTTCAACCCGCTGTTGCATGCCACCGGATAACTCGGCAGGATATTGATGTTCAAAACCTTTTAAGCCGACCAGTTCAATCATTTGTGCTGCTTGTTCTTGTCTTTGGGCTTTGGACATTCCTTTCATTTTCAAGCCAAAGCAGACATTGTCCAGTACACTTTTCCAAGGAAAGAGCGTGTGCTGCTGAAATACCAAACCACGATCCGAAGAGGGTTTTTCAATGATTTTTTGATCGAGTAACATGCTGCCCGAGCTAATCGGTAAATGACCTGCCAGTGCACCGAGCAGCGTTGATTTACCGCAACCCGAAGGACCCAGTAAACAGACAAATTCACCCGCCTGAACGTCAAAAGAGACCTGATCCAGTGCCTGAAAGCGTTGTTTATCCTGACCCAGATGCAGGTTGATATTGTTTAAATGAATATGACCGTACTGACGCATGTTATGCCTTCCTTAACTGATACCAAGGGGTAAGTTTTTTACCGAGATAGCGCAGAAAAGCACTGCTGAACATGCCTAATGCGCCAATCAAGAGCATGCCGACAATAATGTCTGCGTAGTTTTGCAAGGTGAAGGATTCCCAAGTGAAATAGCCAATCCCAAGCTGACCAGAGATCATTTCAGCCGTAACCAGACAGAACCAGCAAGTGCCCATGCCAATTGCAAGACCCGTGGTGATACTGGGTAAAGAGCCTGGAATAATCACCTCGCGCAAAATGGCAAACTGACCCGCACCCAGACTTTTGGCAGAAGCAATCAGACGTTGATCCACGCCTTCAACGCCATGAATGGTATTGAGCAGGACTGGAAACAGCGCACCTAAAAAAGTGATGAAAATCATCGAGGCCTCTGAGGAGGGAAACATCAGAATCGCCAAGGGAATCCATGCAACGGCCGGAATCGGACGCAAGATTTCTAAGGGTGGCATCAACAGGGCCGCCAAGGTTTTGGAATAACCAATCAATAATCCTAAAATAACCCCAATTACTGATGCGAGTAAGAAGCCAATCAGCACTCGAGCAATACTGGCTTTGACATGAGCAAGCGCGCTATCCAGTTCGGCAAAAGCAACTAAAGACTGAATCACCTCACGTGGCGAAGGCACATTGGCAAAATTGATTAGCCCTAAATTCAAATGATGCTGTGAAGCCAGTTGCCAAAATACCAGACTAAACACCAGTGACAAGGCACCTAAGCTGTATGAAATGATACGACTTTTTGAAAATATCAGCACAGGGCGGATTGCCTTAGACTGAATCGGTTGGGTATCCGCTAAACTATTCATATTGTTTTCTCCTGAATCTTAAAATCCCCCTAAATCCCCCTTTAAAAGGGGGACTTTTCACGAGTCTAAAGACTGACTAAGATTCGTGAGGCTCCTCCCTTTCTAAAGGGAGGTTGGGAGGGATTTGATCACTTCACCAACTTTTGAGCATTATTAAAGTCATAGACTTTGCCGCCATGTGCTTTGGCCCAATTGTTGGCATCTCCACGCAGTAAGAAGGCACTGATCTGACCGTTTTTATCGGTGGCATACCATGCCAGATTCGCCAGTAATTTGATTTTTAAATTACGGTCTTGGTTGTACACCACACGGATGTTTTTACCGCTCTGCTTTAATTTATTTAAATCTGTAAAGGCCGTTTCAGGTGTAGCATAACTACGCACTTGGGCTTCGCCTTTGACCCAAATTTGTGTAACGCGATCAAAACTTTGAATCGGTTTTTGCGTCAGGGCATCTTTGGCAACGAGAGGCGATTGAGCGTAATTTTTGAGTTGTTGCGCGTAATTCAAGCCCGCACTTTGAAAGGCTTTTTTAATGTATTGATCATCAATGAATTGATTGACATTAATATCAACATCATCACGTCCCAGATATTTCAAGGTGTCGACTGCGGTTTGCGTAGCGCGTTTATATTCAGGTTTCCAGCTCAGGTCACGAGTTTGTACACCGAGAGGTCCATGAAATAAATACACCACTTCGGCAGGGATGCCGGTTTTAGCTGCAATCAGTTCACTATATTTTTCCGGTTGTTTACGGATCAGTTGATCGGCTTCAATGGTCGCGCGTAAATAGGCCTGAATAATTTCCGGATATTGCTGGGCATAGGATTTGCTGGCTAAAGAACCATGAAAGGTTGGGGTCTTGGCCTGTGCGCCGTCGTAAATTTTGCGGGCAAAACCTTGGTAGGGAAATAATTCGGCAAAAGGAACAAAGTCGGCATGGGCATCAATCTTGTTACTTTTCAGGGCTGGGCCTGCCACTTCAGGCGCTTGGGCAATAATTTTAACATCCTTTTTCGGGTCCCAACCTTGTGCAGCAACGGCACGAAGTAATAGACCATGTGCGGTTGAAGCAAAAGGGACCGAAATGGTTTTGCCTTTGAGTTCCTGAATCGAAGTGATTTCCGAATCCACAGGAACTACAATGCCGTTACCACTTCCCGTGGTGCTGCCAGAGAGCACACTCAGGAAAATACTTTCTTTGCCTGTCTTTTTAAAGGCGACACTGTTATTCACCGCGGGGAAGTCTGCCATGGCGCCGATATCCAGACGACCAGCCACCATTTCACTGGTTAATGGCGCGCCAGAGCTAAAGTTTTTCCAGACAATATCGTATTTGGCATCTTTGTATTTACCTGTTTTTGGCAAATATTTAGGCAGTAGATTTAATTCGCGAATCAGCAAGCCGCCAGTAGCACAGTTAATGGTGGTATCTTGGGTACCAATGGCGATGCGGATATTTTCTGCATGTGCCGGGCTAAAGATCAGCAGTAAACTACTGCTCAGAATCAGGCTTTGGGCCAAGTGGTTAAGTCTCATGTAGTTCCCCTCATTTAAGTAAATATGGAATGTTGACCTGAATGGCATCGGTCGGGCAGTCTTTCTCGCATGGCATGCAATACCAGCATTCATCAAACTGCATATAGGCTTTGTTACTTTCTGGATGAATCGCCAATAAGTCCATTGGGCAAACATCAACGCAGACGGTGCAGCCTTTGTCGGCAATACATTTATCTTCATCCACCAATACAGGTGCAGCAGTGCGGTGGGCAATTTCTTTAAAAATAAAAGCCATGTGATGTTCCTTATTCGACTGTTTCAGCGACTAATTTTTTATTGATACGTAGCAGGTTGTAGGAGTTGGCTTCATCTTGTTCAATCGGGATCAGATAGGGCTCAACTGCTTTTTTAAAGCTGACCATATTGCCGTGCAGATCTTTTTTCAGGTGGGCATGACAGAACCAATCCTGATCATTTTTTTCAGGGCAATCTGCACGGTAGTGATAGAGTCCCCAACGGCTTTCTTCACGGAATAGCGAAGCACGCGCGGCCATTTCAGCACAGTCACGAATCACCGCGACTTCAGCAACACGCATCAATTCATGTGGATGGCTGGCATTGATCTGGGCAATATCGGTTTTGATTTCTTCAAAGCGTTTCAGTGCAATTTCAATTTTTTGTCGGGTTTTCGGTGGCTGTAAGTAGTCATTGACCATACGACGCAACTTGTATTCCACTTGTTCTGATGACAGCCCTTCTGGACGGTGTAAGGGTGCAAAAATACGGGCTTTTTCAGCTTCTATTTCATTGGTATTCAATTCTGAATCGGCTTGTGCTACGACATATTCAGCGGCATTGCCCCCAGCAAACCAGCCATAGGTAAAGGCACCGAGCATGTAGTTATGCGGAACGGCTGCCATATCGCCCGCGCTATACAGGCCTTTGACGGAGGTTTCGGCTTTTTCATTGACCCACACCCCAGAAGCACTGTGACCACTACAGAAACCAATTTCTGAAATCTGCATTTCCACCATATCTTGTCGGTAATCGGTGCCACGGCCTTCATGGAAACGGCCACGACTTGGGCGTTCATTGCTATGCAGAATTTCTTCAATGGTTTGAATGGTTTCTTCGGCCAAATGATCCATTTTCAGGAACACTGGACCATTGCCACTTTGCAGTTCTTGATAAAATTCCCACATCATTTGGCCTGACCAGTAGTCACATTCAATAAAACGTTCGCCTTTGCTGTTGGCGGTATAACCACCCAATGGACCTGTCACATAGGCACAGGCAGGGCCGTTATAATCTTTAATCAGTGGATTAATCTGGAAGCATTCCAGATTGGACAGTTCAGCCCCTGCATGGTAAGCCATGGCATAGCCATCACCGGCGTTGGTCGGGTTTTCATAGGTGCCCATCAGATAGCCAGATGCAGGTAGGCCCAAACGTCCGGCAGCCCCACAACACAAAATCGCAGCCTTGGTCTTGATCACATAGAAATCACCCGTACGGCAGTCAAAACCGAGTACACCATTGATGGCACCTTCGGCATTTTTCAGCAGACGGGTGGTGACAATGCGGTTATTGATCTTGACCTGAGCACGTTTCAGCTGGCGATACAGGACTTTTTTAATGTCGTGGCCTTCAGGCATAGGCAGCACATAAGCACCCATGTGATGGACTTTTTTAACCGCGTATTCACCGGTTTGGTCTTTTTCAAATTTCACCCCCCACTGATCCAGTTGCTGAATGGTGGTGAAACTATGCTTGGCATAGGCATAGACGGTGGCTTGATTGACAATGCCATCATTGGCAATGGTAATTTCCTTGGTGTATTGCTCAGGTGTGGCATAACCTGGAATGACGGCATTATTCAGGCCGTCCATGCCCATTGAAATTGCGCCACTGCGTTTCACATTGGCTTTTTCAATCAGTAAAACTTTCAGGTTGGGGTTGGCTGTTTTGGCTTTGATGGCTGCCATTGGGCCAGCCGTTCCCCCACCGATGACGACAATGTCATAGTCCAGTGTAATCGTATTCATGTTGTGCCTTTTTGAGTGCGTTTTAATTCACACGGTTGCTGATGTTAGGTATTTCTTTTTCGATCGACTCTTAAACGGTATTGGAAGGTCTCTCCCGAGAAGTAGAGATATTCGAAGTCAATTGGATGTCCAGCATGATCGTGAGTCAGTCGCTCCACTCTTAACAGCGGTGCGTTGATATCGACCTGTAGCAGTTCACTGAGTTCTTCATCAGCCAGGGTGGCATCAATGTTTAAATCGGCATGTCCCAGGGCAATGGATAAATCCTCTTCGATTGCTAAAAACACATCGCGGGTAGAAAGGTTGATCTGTTGCAAAGCTAAACCAATCGCTTCGGGTAAATAGGTCAGTTCAAATGAAACCGGTTTACGGTTAAGCAGGCGAATACGTTTGATTTCCACCACGGTACTGTTCACTGAAACTTTTAATTTCGATGCAATTTGCGGTGTGGCGGGAATAAAGCGAAATTCTTTGACTACGTTAAACACCTCATGTCCCATATTGGTCATGGCTTCTGCAAAGCCTTGTAACTGGGAAATGTTTTGGAAGGTTTTCGGTGCGCTGACGAAAGTACCTTTGCCTTGAATCTTGTAAACCAGGTGTTCGAGCTGAAGTTGATTGAGTGCCTGACGAATGGTGATACGACTGACATTAAATAATTCACTCAGTTCTTTTTCAGATGGCAATTGCTGATGAATCTGATAGCTCCCCTCGACGATCTGCTGAAGCAGGGCCTGATAGACTTGATCATACAATGGGCGTTCGCCACTTACTTTATTCACAATCGGTTGGTTCATTGAACTTAAACTTGTTATAACAACTTGGTTGTTAGATTAGCGATTATGCAAAATGAAGAAAAATAACTTATGCAGCAAAAAATATCTGTTTTTGTGCATTGTCTATTGCGCAGGATGAAAATAAAGATGCTTTTTATCGTTTTATGAATGGATGATTTCTATTGAGATATAAATGAAAATCAAGATCTTAAGATACATTGATTTTCATTTGGTTTGCTATTGTCACTAGATTTATAAATGAAAGTGATCGTTTTAGCTTGGCGTATTTTGCGGAAATAAGACTGGTTCTGCGGCTAATTTTTCCGCCAGATATTGAATGAACACACTCAATTTAGGTGGAACATGACGGGTAGGTGGATAGAGCAACCATGCACCACCACTGTAATGGGTCTTAAAATGCCAATCAGGTAAAACCTGAACCAAACTCCCTTGTTCTAAGGCATGGCGTGCCACGAAGTAAGGCAAACTGGCAATGCCTAGATGCTGTAAAGCGGCACTGAGACGCACGCCGGTATGATTGGCCGCATAACGACCACGGACTGGCACCGTAATCGATTTCTGTTCCTGCTGGAATTTCCACTTCGAATCATTGGGCTGTTCACCCAAATAAATACATTGATGCTGCTTTAAATCATGTGGATGTTGCGGGATGCCATGTTGCTGCAGATATTCAGGCGTGGCACAAATTAAATGATCAATATCAATCAGTTTTCGTCCCATCAAGCCACCTGGCGGCTGTTCGGTAATACGAATCGCCAGATCGACACCATCATCAATCAAGTCAATGTAACGGTCTTCCAACAACAACTGAATATCAATTTTTGGATACAGTGCCAGGAATTCGGGCAAATGTGGGTGCAGCATAAAATGCCCAACGGCTTTGGGCACACTGATCCGAATTACGCCTTGTGGTTCAATATGAAACTGTCCCGAGCTTTCCATTACCGCTTGTGCCGCATTGACCATGTCGACACAGCGTTCATACACCTGTTGACCACTTTCACTTAAGCGCAGTTTACGTGTGGTGCGATGCAATAAACGTGTACCTAAGGCCCGTTCTAAACGGGCAATGGCGCGGCTCACGGCAGAAGGGGTAGAACCGAGCTGTCGTGCCGTTTCAGAAAAGCTTTCCGTTTCGACAACTTTGACAAAAGTTGCCATTTCATTTAACAGAACCAGACTTTGATTTGTGCTCATGAAGCAAAAGTTATTTGGATTTTGATTGGATTATCGCGCTTTAAAAATCGCAATACAATCTTTTTCCTGTAGTCATGATGGAGATAAATCAAATGTGGCAGTTGTATGGACATGAGTTTCTGGCCTTGGCATTGATCCATTTTATGGCAGTCGTTTTACCGGGTCCTGATTTTATTATTACAGTACGACAAAGTGTGCGATATGGTTATCTAATTGGCTGTATCACTGCAATCGGCATTGGTGTCGGCATTTCGGTGCATGTGTTTTACACCTTGGTGGGTGTGGGTGTGCTGATCCAGCAAAGTGTCTGGTTAATGTCGGTATTGCGCATAGCTGGGGCGGCTTATTTGATTTATTTGGGCTGGCAATGTTTACGCAGTCAACCGAATGCCAATCTGGATATTTTGGCTGGTGAGGCGATGGGTAAACCGAGCTTAATTCAAGCCTTTAATATGGGCTTTTTGACCAATGCACTGAACCCCAAAGCGACCGTTTTCTTTTTGGCGATTTTTACTACCATTGTGAATCCCGCAACGCCGTTAAAGGTTCAAATTGGTTATGGCGTCTGGATGTGTCTAGTCAATGCCGTATGGTTTATTTTGGTCAGCATTATGTTTGCTCAGCCTGTTGTACGGAAACGCTTTTTAGAGTTTGGCGTGTATTTCGAGCGAGTTATGGGCGTTATCTTGAGTGCAGTGGCAATACGATTGATCTGGAGCGTTGCCTTTGCCTGAATAGAAAAAAGACTGCACTGAGGCAGTCTTTTTTATTGGAGTGCGTTTAAGTACTTCGTTTGTTTCTGCTCAGTTGATGTAATACAGACACCAGCAAATCAATTTCTTCCGTGGTGTTGTAAAACGCCAAAGATGGGCGCACCGTCTGTTCCACTCCAAAACGACGCAAGATCGGCTGAGCACAATGGTGTCCTGAACGTACTGCAATGCCATGTTGATTCAGTGCCTTACCCACTTGCTCGGTTGAATAACCTGCAAGGGTAAAGGACATGACACTGGCTTTGTTTTTCGCCGTGCCAATCGGTCTCAAACCTGCAACGCTGCTTAATGCATGTTGACCATATTCCAGTAAGTCATGTTCATAACGGGCAATATTATGAATGCCGAGGCGTTCCACATATTCCAGCGCAGCACCTAAACCCACGGCATCGGCAATATTACCCGTGCCTGCTTCAAACTTGTTTGGAGCCGGTTGATAAACCACTTGTTCAAAGCTCACATCCTGAATCATATTGCCGCCACCTTCCCACACTGGCATGGTTTCCAGAATTTCAGGCTTGGCATAGACTGCACCAATGCCTGTCGGTCCAAACACTTTATGCCCTGAGAATACAAAGAAGTCAGCGTCAATCGCCTGAACATCGGTTGGCATATGCGAAACAGATTGAGCCCCATCAACCAAGACCCGTACACCTTTGGCATGCGCGATTTTGATCACCTCGGCGACAGGAGTGACCGTCCCTAAGGCGTTGGACACCTGGGTAATCGAGATCAGTTTAGTCCGTTCATTAATCAGTTTTGGCAGTTCTTCCAGAATGATTTGACCGGTATCATCCACTGGAATGACACGGAGTTTGGCACCGATTTTTTTGCTGAGCTGGAACCACGGTACGATGTTGGCATGATGCTCAAGATGCGACACGATGATCTCATCACCTTCAGCAATATTCTGCTCTCCCCAGGTCTTGGCAATCAGGTTAATCCCTTCAGTGGTGCCACGAACAAAAATGATCTCTTTGGATGATTTTGCTCCAATAAAACGGGCCACCACATTACGCGCATGTTCATAGGCATCAGTTGCACGTGCTGCCAGTTCATGTGCAGCACGATGAATATTGGAATTTTCGTGCTGATAAAAATAAGCTATACGATCAATCACGCTTTGTGGTTTCTGCGTGGTCGCTGCATTATCAAACCAGACCAGAGGTCGACCATTGACGCGTTCTTGCAGAATGGGAAAGTCACGACGGATCGCTTGAATATCCAAAGGTTGCGCTGCATTGGCAACAAACTGCGGTTGCGAAGGTTGATAATTGCCATAACCTGTGTTGCTTTGTGGCAAATCAAGAAAGTAGAAACCTGATGAGGCATTATTTTGTGCTTGAGTTGAAGCTTGAGAATCTTGTTGCAACAAACTTTTTAGCGCATTGCCATGCGGCAATTGAAATGATTGTGCAGTCGCAAAACTGGCAGCATCAAAGTCAGAGCTAGATGAGCTGGGTGCTGCAAAATCATTTAAAAAATAAAACGGCGATGCCTCGCTTGTTGATGGACGAGACGGTTCAACCAAAGGCACATTCGGTGCGCTATGAATGGCCTGTGGAAAATTTGGTTCAATCGGTGGGCGAGGTAAATTTGCCCCACCGACCACGGGCGCAGAGGCAATGGCACGACGTTCAGGATAATCGGGATAGTTTGGAATATGCTCAGGATATTCAGGATTCAAACTTTTTTCATAGGCAATATGGGGCGCACGACCACTTAATGCTGCTAAAGATTCAGCAGGTTGGGGTTGATGGGGTGGAGTACCGATATTGGGCAGGTCCAGATTCAAACCAGAAGGATGGCCACTGCCAGAGCTTGGCAATGCAGCAAAAAATTCAGTGGCAAGCCTTGAAAGTGTTGCTTCATCCGGGAAGTTGGACGGTGGTTGAACACCGGCCACTTCAGAACCCGTCGGATGACCTTGCCCAGCAGCTGTAGATGAAAGCTTACTTGTAGTTAACTGGGTAGTCATGATATTTGTCCACCTCCACATCTTCGAGTACAGCCAACGCATCCTCAGTCAATACTGCCAATGAGCAATACAGTGAGATCAGATAAGACGCAATTGCATTGCGGTTGATACCCATAAAGCGTACGGAAAGACCAGGGGACTGCTCGCCTGCCAAGCCCGGTTGGAACAAGCCCACCACACCTTGACGTTTTTCACCTACACGGAGGAGCAGGATTTTGGTTTTACCATCTTCCACTGGAATCTTGTTGGATGGAATCAGTGGCACACCACGCCAGGTAATGAACTGAGAACCGAATAAACTGACGGTTGGCGGTGGCACGCCACGACGGGTACATTCACGGCCGAATGCAGCAATCGCATCTGGATGTGCCAGAAAGAAACCAGGCTCTTTCCAGACTTTACGCAGTAAATCATCAAAATCATCTGGTGTTGGCGGGCCATTTAAAGTTGAGATACGCTGTTCATCTGTAACGCTGGCCAATAAACCATATTCGGGATTATTGATCAGCTCGCTTTCTTGGCGTTCTTTAATGGTTTCAATGGTTAAGCGCAATTGTTCTTTGATTTGATCGTGCGGGCTGCTGTAAAGATCGGCAACACGAGTATGGATATCCAAAACGGTAGACACACCATTTAAGAAATATTCACGCGGTTGCGCATCATAATCAACAAAGGTTTGCGGCAATGTAGCTTCATCACGTTGCGTACATGCCACTTGGATGTCATCGGTATTGCTGACACGGTTAACACGATAAATACCTGCTTCAACAGGAATCCATTGTAATAAATGTGTGAGCCAGCGCGGGGTAATGGTCGAAAGTTGTGGAACGGTCTTGGTGGCGTTGGCAAGCTGTCTGGCTGCATGATCGCCAAGTGCAAGTTGGGCTTTGTCGTTGGTTTTTGCCATGAATCAATTTTCCTGTTGTTTTTTGGCTTTGTTAATAAAAAGGGTTGGTTTTATTACAATGTGGTTTAATCATTTATTGAGTTAGACTAGAGCTGATTTATTATTTTTAAAAATATTAATATGAGATAAATAATGCTGAATTATTCTATGCCTCATAAGAATATATTTATAAAAAATAAATATAAAATACGAATAGAGATGTTTTAATTTAAATAACGATCTACTTCATTTAATTAAACTTTACTGTTATGCAAGGACTCGCTGGGGGATTGTAAAATCTGGCTACCTGCTGCAACGCTATGGATGAGCCAGACATTGCCGCCAATAATGGAGCCTTTACCAATGGTGATGCAGCCTAAAATGGTTGCACCCGCATAAATCACCACGTGGTCTTCAACAACCGGATGACGGGCATAATCTTTTTTCAGTGCGCCATCTTCATTGACTTCGAAGCGTTTTGCGCCGAGCGTGACCGCCTGATAGATGCGGACATATTCACCAATCACCGAGGTTTCACCAATCACCACGCCGGTACCATGATCGATAAAGAAGCCTTTCCCAATTTGCGCTCCAGGATGAATATCAATCCCGGTGGCTGAATGGGCCAGTTCAGAAATAATCCGTGAGAGCAGCGGTACACTGTGATAGAGCTGATGGGCGACACGATGATGAATAATCGCTAAAATCCCTGGATAGCAGAGCAGTACTTCATCGACGCTATGTGCTGCGGGATCGCCTTCATAGGCTGCACAGACATCGGCATCCAGTAGACGACGGATGTCCGGCAGGGTGTTGGCAAAGTCCTGCACGATGGTCTGTGCCAAAGCCACCTGCTGTTCATATAGCAGCCTGTCATTATTCGAAATGGGAACCGGTTTGACTCGACTTTTGGCTTCATAATTTAAAGCCAGTTTGACCTGTGCAAACAGGGCATTCAAAACCCGGTCAAGCGTATAGGCAATATAATAATCTTCTGTTTCCTGACGCAGCTCACTGGGTCCAAGCCGCATTGGAAATAGAATGCCGCACAGATCATCCAGTATTGATTTAAGCGCCTCTTTGGAGGGAAGTTCGCGTCCACCAAATTCCTTGATACGGTGTTGCCGCTCCCGCCATTCGTGTCGTGCTTGTTGTAAGCCTTCGACCACCGGCTGTATTTTCCATTGGCTCACGAGAGTTCCTTGCAAAATGAGGGGTTAAAAAACATCAAGCTTCAAAGGTCATATCAATCTTGTAGCCAAGGTAATTGATGAATACGCCAGCCATTGCTTTGATTTCGTTGTTGCTGTTCGTTCAGATCGCCTTCGAAGCCTTCTAGCACGTTATAGACTTGGGCAAATCCGGCACTAAAGGCCGCAGTCGCGGCCAAAGCCGAGCGTTTACCACTACGGCAGAGTAAGAGAATGGTTTTGTCTTTGCCGACCTTGCTATCCAGTTCTTTCAGGAAACGTGGATTTCGGTTGAATGAGGTACCGGTTGCCCACGCGACATGGACACTTTCAGGCACATAACCGACAAATTTACGTTCTTCATTGGTGCGGACATCCACTAAGATGGCATGACCTTGTTGAACCAGAAACCATGCTTCAGCAGGCGGAATACTGCCGGTAAAATCAAGTTCATTGTCTTCTGCATATTGTTGTGCGCGTTGCAGGATATCTTGTGGGTCGTTTGAAGAACCGTCTGAAGTGAAGTTGGATTCTGCAGCTTGAGCAGAATCAAATTGAGCATTCATTGTTATAACCTTTATATACATCAGCGGGATGATGTTTTTATCTTAGGACTGTTTTTATATTCAGGAAAATAATCAAAATTTATTTATATATCTATTTTTGATAAATAATGGGTATTTATTAACTTATTCAGAATATGATTTAAAATGGTTTTTTTAATAAATATATTTATTAGATTTAAAGATGAAATTATCAGGAATAAATATTTTACTTTTCCATTAAGTTACATCATAAATATTTAAAAAGGGGAGTTTGGAAAATTAAATGCAAGAGCACTGAAAAATATCGCTATTGATGATAAAAACAGCATAAATTGTCTAAGACTTATTCTTATCTCATAAAGGAATAAGTAACTCACTTTTTCTTATTTTTAATCATAAGGCATGCCGCATACCATAAGCCTATATTGTTGAAAGATCATCTAATTATGGGCATCAAGAACACCAAGCCGCTAATTGTTACAGCGATCGTCCTTGTGGCGATTGTTGCTTTTATTGTCTATCAAAATCAAAAAGATGCTGCGCCTATTCAGTCTAAAAACAACAAGGCAGTGGTGATTGCCTATCAGACGGGTGTTGATCCAACCAAGGTTGCACAGGCCAATGGTGATTATGAACGTGACAGTAAGCAAGCCATTCAATGGCGTAAGTTTGATGCAGGTTCAGATGTGGTCAATGCATTGGCTTCGGGTGATGTGGTGATCGGCAATATCGGTTCCAGCCCGCTGGCCGCTGCAGCAAGCCGTGATTTACCGATTGAGGTCTTTCTGGTGACGGCGAAATTAGGTGGTTCGGAAGCATTGGTGGTGAGTAACAAATCCGGTATCAAGAACCCGCAAGACCTGATTGGCAAAACCATTGCCGTGCCATTCGTTTCAACCACACATTACAGCTTATTGTCAGCACTCAAGTATTGGAATATTGCCGATAATCAGGTCAAGATTATTAACTTGCGTCCACCTGAAATCACGGCTGCTTGGGAGCGTGGTGATATTGATGCCACTTATGTCTGGGAACCTGCATTAAGCAAAGTCAAAGCTAGTGGGCATGTCTTGACCGATTCGAAACAGGTCGGCGAGTGGGGTGCACCAACTTATGATTTATGGGTGGTACGTAAAGATTTTGCTGAAAAAAATCCAGAATTCTTAAAAGCCTTTGTGCAAACCAGCTTAAAACAAGTTGAAGCGTATCAGCAAGATCCGAAAGCATTTGAACAAAATGCCGATAATATTCAGAAAATTGCTCAGCTGACAGGCTCTGATGTGAAAGATATTCCTTTACTGTTATCTGGCAATATTTATCTGAATGGCCAGCAACAACACGCGACTTTAGCGGGTGAGTTTGCCAAAAATATTTTTGATACCGCAACATTCCTAAAAAGCCAAGGTAAGGTGGATCAAGTCAAACCTGATTATCAAGCGAATGTCACCACCCAATTCTTACAGCCATAGGAGATCGAAATGAGCGTATTAGCTGCCGAGCATCTTCATTTAACCTTTCCCAAACAGACCGTGCCTGTTCTTCAAGATATCAATCTTAAGATTGAGGAAGGCACCTTGACTGTGGTTTTGGGTGAGTCTGGCTGTGGTAAAACAACATTGCTGAATATCTTGGCGGGCTTTCAACAGCCAAGTTCAGGCCAGATTACACTGGATCATGAAGTGGTGACTGCACCCGATGCACGTCGTGCGGTGGTGTTTCAGGATCATGCGCTGTTACCTTGGTTAAATGTCTCTGAAAATATCGGTTTTGCTTTACAGCTCAAAGGCTTGAAAGCGCAAGAAATTCAACAGCAAGTCGATGCAATCCTGAAAATTGTGGGTTTAAGTCACGTGGCTCAAGCCAATATCTGGGAATTGTCAGGGGGCATGAAACAACGCGTCGGTATTGCACGTGCCTTGATCAGCCATGCGGCATTCATTTTGCTGGATGAGCCTTTTGCTGCGCTGGATGCCTTTACCCGTGAAACCATGCAGCAGTTGGTACTGGATTTATGGATTGAACAAAATAAATCGTTCTTCCTGATCACACATGACATTGAGGAAGCGCTTTTGCTGAGCAATCAGCTGGTGTTGATGACGGCGCGTCCTGGAAAAATCATCGAGACTTTAAAACTGGATTTTGCAGAGCGTTATAAGCAAGGTGAATCAATCCGTGCGATTAAGTCGGATTCACAATTTATCCAGTTACGTGAGCAACTGTTTGAACGCTTACGCGTACAGAAACAGGCAGGACATGAGGTGGCTGTATGACCGGTCAAGCAAAAAACACCACTTATGAGCTGAGCAAGGCAGAACAACTGCAAGCGACCAACAATGCACAGCCGGATTCAATCTTGAATTCAATAGGAGCTTTTGTTGCTCGTCATCGCAGTTTGGTACTCAGTCTTTCCAGTGTACTGAGTGTATTGGTGATCTGGTATCTGATTACGGCATTAAAAATTGTCCCAAGCCTGTTTTTACCAAGTCCACAAGCGGTATGGCAGAAGTTTCTTGAAGTCAGCCAGCAAGGCTTTATGAAAGCCACCTTATGGCAGCATCTGGCTGCGAGTATTTCTCGGGTCTTATTGGCCTTGGTTGCCGCGATTGCGATTGGGGTACCTTTAGGTTTATGGATGGGACTGAATAAATGGGTGCGTGCCGTGCTTGATCCATTGGTTGAGTTATTGCGTCCGATTCCACCTTTGGCTTATTTGCCACTCTTGGTGATCTGGTTCGGGATTGGTGAAACCACCAAAGTGCTTTTGATTTTCTTTTCGATTCTTGCACCTGTGATTATCAGCAGTACCCATGGCGTATTGAGCCATCAGCTCAATCGTGAGCGTGCAGCTTTATCTTTGGGAGCAAGCCAGTCGCAGGTATTCTGGCATGTGATTCTGCCGACGGCATTACCGCATATTTTAACGGGTGTCCGTATTGGTTTGGGTGTAGGCTGGTCAACCTTGGTGGCTTCGGAATTAGTTGCAGCAGATCGGGGCATTGGTTTTATGGTGCAGTCGGCGGCACAATTCCTGATTACCGATACCGTGGTTCTCGGCATTATTGTCATTGCGATTGTCGCAGTAAGTTTTGAATTGTTTTTGCGTTGGTTACAGAAGCAATTATCTCCTTGGTATGGCCAACAGTTATAAGTGTGAGTAGTAGAAGATGACGTTAAATATTGAAGTTATTAAACCAACAATCGGTGCCATTATTCACGATGTTGATTTAAACACGGCTGATGAAAATACTACACAACAAATTCAACAGGCTTTGCTGGATCATCATGTGATCTTCTTCCGCAATCAGCAGCTTGCCCCTCAGGCACAAGCTGAATTGGCGCGTGGTTTTGGTTCTTTGCATATTCATCCGATCTATCCATCGGTAGACAATGTCCCTGAAATCATTGTGCTCGATAGCTGGAAACAGGACTTGCGTGACAATGAACTCTGGCACACTGATGTGACTTTTAGCCAGAAACCGCCATTGGGCTGTGTATTGCAAGCCATCAAGATTCCACCTGTAGGCGGTGATACCCTGTGGTCGAGTGGCGCGGCGGCATTTGCTGCCTTGGATCAAGACTTGCAGCAAAAGTTAAAAGGTTTAACCGCAACCCATGACATCCGTCAGTCTTTCCCGATTGAGCGTTTCGCGCATAATGATGTTGAACGTCGAAAACTGGAAGAAACCTTTAAGCGTAATCCTCCTGTGGTTCATCCTGTGGTGAGAACGCATCCGGTCACGGGTCAACCGATTTTGTTTGTGAGTGAAGGTTTTACTACCCGTATCAATGAGCTGGATGAAACTGAAAGCGCTGAATTGCTACAGTATTTATTTGCGCATGCCACCAATGAGCAGTTCCATTTGCGTTGGCAGTGGCAGGCAGGGGATGTAGCGATTTGGGATAATCGTTGTACGCAGCATAAGGCCTTATTTGATTATGGTGATGCGCATCGAATTATGCATCGTGCCACGATTAAAGGTGATGTACCATTTTATCAAGCGGCAAGTTAAAATTTAGTTTTGATTTTTTGCTTCGGTGGAATCTTACAGAGATCTCATCTTATTTTTGGATAAGCCTTCAGCTGGAGTTACTTTTGTTTCGGCAAAAGTAACCAAAACCATTGTCATCCACAAAACCTGTTTACTTCCATCATCTTTTTAAATTAATCGCAGAAATGGCATTTGATTAATCTCACGCAGGTTGTGGATGACCTGTAGCACCAGTGATTCCTGAGAAAAGTTCTATATAAAATGGTAGATAGCAACAATTAATCCAAAATTTTCAAAGTGTTATTTAATTAAAAATGAGCCTCTTGTTTATAGATCGAAGGCGCTTGTCCGGTCCAGCGTTTAAAGGCACGTCGGAATTCACGTAATTCGCTAAAACCCAGTTGCAGGCTAATCTCACTCATCGACAGGTTCTGTTCAATCAGTTGCTTGGCCTTGCGTTCCAGTACATTCTGCCGGATTTGTTGAAAACTCAAGCCCTCTGCTAATAATTGCCGTCTTAAATGGCGTTCGCTGATCCGTAAATGTTCAGCAGCGTGTTGCATCTCAAAACGCTCAGGTAAATGCTGTTCAATCAAATGATCAAGTAAATGCACATAGCCAACCTGATTGAGTCGGTCGATTTCTTTTAGGGCTTGTTCACAGATCTGGATGGCAGTTGCATAGTTAGCGGGGCTGTAATTTTTTAAGCTGCGTTGCAACAGGCGGTGACTAAAACGCATGATATTTTTATCACGGTTAAACTGGATCGGGCAGCCAAACAGATCGTGATATTGTTGTTGATAGTCGCTTGGGAAATAGCTGAGTTCAAGGCTGATCACATCCTCATGATCACCCAGCATTGCATTTAAACAGGTAATGATACTGCTAAATAATTCATCATAGAAAAAGGCTTTGAGTGCATTGCAGGGATAGGGTTCAGTGACTTCCAGCTCACACAGATCAGCATGGATGGAAAAGTTGATATTCAAGACGCTGCCAGAAATCCGATGGTAGCGCAGCGCAATGTCCAAAGCATCTGCCACGGTTTTACACGATTGCATGGCAAAGCCCAAAATTCCCATCGAAATTAGACCTTCACTACTGCCAAGTTTTAAACCGAGGTCGGGTTGCTGATAGGTGGTTATGGCTTGCCGAATAACATCACAGAGTTGGGTAAAACGAACCACCCCTTGGGTTTGCCGTATTTGTGCAATGTCCAAACCTGAATCTTGAAACCATGCGGCATAATCCCACTGCTGTTGCTCTGCATAATGAATCAGGCTCGCCAGAATGGTGGGTAGAATAAACTGTTGTTGCTCATTTTTATCGCTGCTGTGTATAGACATAAGTCCGTTTAGCCCCCCAAAGAAAAGTGTCTTTAACCCTGTTGGGTATCGCATAATTTTGATTAACTTTCAACATGCTTTAAGACAGTTAGAAAAAGAATCGAAAGGAAGTCGTAATGTATCAGGTGGGTTGGGACAAGCAGAAAATCAAAATCACAGCGAAAGGCTATGCCATGTTTGGTTATGGGCAATGGTCACATCGGGCCTATGAGCAGCGTACAGCTTTATTTGCCAGAAGTGTCAGTATTGTCGATCAGCAGCACAACCGACTGTTGATCTGCTGTCTGGACGTAGGTTGTATTACCCATGCCATACGCAGCCAAACTGTAGCGCAACTTACACAAATTCTAGATTCGCAATTTGATGAAAATCAATTGGTCCTCATGGCAACCCATACCCATTCTGGTCCTGGCGGTTGTGGCTATGAAGCTTTATACAATATGCCGACCCCTGGTTTTGTACCTGAACATTTAAACGCAATAGTAGAGGCGATTGTACAGAGTATTCAAAATGCAATTGCATCTGAACAAGATACCGAGATTTTTTTAGCGACTCAGCATTTTCCAGAACAGACGCCTGTGGCGTGGAATCGTTCGATCAAAGCTTATAATCATAATCCTGAAGTTCAGCCATGTACCGAAGCTGAAACGCATTTAGCTTTGAATCGTGAAATGCAACTGATTGGTTTCTATCGGGAACAAAAACTACAGTCCTTTATTTCCTTATTCGGGGTACATGCAACCTGTTTGGGGAATGCCTTAAACGCCTATGATGGCGATAATAAAGGTTATGCAGCCGCATTTTCCGAGCAGGCTTTAACTGAGCAAGGGATTCAAAATCCAGTGACGATTTTTGCTCAGGCAACTGCAGGGGATGTATCACCGCATTTTCATGGCAAAGACCAACTCAAGATTCGCAATAAGATCAAAGGCGAGCAGGAATATCAGTACGCGCAACAAAATGGTCGTTATCAAAGTGAATTGGCTCTGAATGGCTTACAGCAGAATATCCCTAAAAATTTGCAAAAAGTTGAAGGCAAGATCGATGCTGTTTTGTCCTATGTCGATCTGAGTAATATTGAAATTCCAGATGAGTTCGCAGCGGGGCAAAAGTATGCCAAGACCAGTCAGCCTTGTCATGGCACCGCATTTTTTGCAGGCACACCTGTCGATGGTTTAGGCGCACCCAAACCCTTAATTATGGGGATGCAGTTTTTAGCCGATCAATTTCGCAAACAGAAAACCAGGCATTCCAATGCAGCTGATTTTGTAGTGTATCAGCAACTGTATGCCTCTCAAGGGCCGAAACAGATTGTACTGGAAGCGGGTGCCAAAAAGATTTTAGGTCAACCGATTGGTTTTCCGCCCGGTATTCTTGATCCGTTGATTGCAGAAATGAATCGACAAGTGAAAGCAGGAGCGATTCAGCACAGCCCTTTAGTTCCCAGTGTAGTTCCATTACAGATCGTGCGATTAGGTCAATTGGCTTTGATTTGCTGTCCAGGAGAATTTACCACTATCGCAGGACAGCGTGTGGTTGATACGGTTAAACAGACGCTTGCCGCACAGGCTTCAATTGAAAGCGTCTGGTTAGCATCCTACTGCAATGATTATATGGGCTATGTCACCACCTATGAAGAATACCAGGTGCAAGCCTATGAAGGGGGACACACCTTATTTGGTCAATGGACACTGGCTGCCTGTCAGAGCAAATTCAGAGCATTAGCAGAACAATTAGGATTAGAAAAAAACAAACGTCATTACGATGAAATGACAAGACCACAACCGATTCCAGTGCAGGAACTCGCAAAACGCAGCAATCATGGCAATGTAAAAACTGCCGTTAGCCAAGGAGAGGCAGTATGAGTAATCTAAAACAAGGCATCTGGACGAACTGGTCAGGTTTCCAAAAGTCTATGCCGCAACAGATTTTACAACCAGCCAATGTGCAAGAGTTACAGTCGATTGTTAAATCACAGCAAAAAATACGGGTAGTCGGTGCAGGACATTCTTTTACGCCGTTGGTGTGTACCGATGCCACCTTGTTGTCTCTGGATCATATTGCAGGCATTGCATCGACGGATCTTGACCGATGCCAGAGCAGTATTTATGCAGGGACCCGTTTATATGATCTAGATCAGCACTTACAGCAGCACTCGATTAATCAGGCCTTGATGAATCAGGGCGATATTGATCAGCAAAGTCTGGCAGGTGCGGTTTCTACAGGGACACATGGCACAGGTGCAGATTTACATTGTATTTCGGCCTATGTTGAAGCTTTTGAGCTATTGACGGCTTCTGGTGAAATCCTGCAATGCAGTCGAACAGAGCATCCTGAAATCTTTGCCGCAGGACGGGTGTCTTTGGGGAGTTTGGGTATCCTGACTCAGATCACCATGCAAAATCGGCCGCGTTATAAACTGAAAGAGCATATTCAATTGTGTCCAGTAGAAGACATGATGCAGCATATTCAGCAATGGAAGCAGCAGCATCGACATATCGAGTGCTTTGTGTTTTCCCATGAAAAGCAGTTGATGCTGAAAACCTTGGATGAGACCGATGAAGCGGTTTTGCCGCGTAAGGAAAATTTCCCGTCTGACGATACGCTGCTGACCCTTTGTTCCGAGTTAACCAGAAGCTTTCCTGCACTGAATCCGTATTTACAGAAGTTATTAGGTATTTTTGTTAAACCGACCACCTATGTGGATTGGTCGAGTAAAATCTTTCCGACACCGCGTAATACCAAGTTCAATGAAATGGAATATCAGATTCCTGTAGATCGTGGAGTTGAATGTCTGGATGAAATACTGCATGCCTTAAGAAAGTATAAAGTGGCCACCTTTTTTCCACTCGAATTTCGCTTTGTGAAGGGGGATGATATCTGGCTCAGTCCGTTTTATCAGCAAGATTCCATTTCAATTTCAGTGCATCAATATCACAAACAAGATCCGAAGTTAATTTTTGAGGTAGTTGAGCCGATTTTGCAGAAATATCGGGGTCGTCCGCATTGGGGGAAAATGCATACCCTGAAAACGACTCAATTACGGACTTTATATCCAAAGTGGGATGATTTTATGGCGTTGCGTCAGCAGCTGGACCCAGAAGCTAAGTTTTTAAATCCTTATCTGGAAAAGCTGTTTTTAGGTTAGTTCTAACTTGGGTTGGACTTAAATGTTTATTGAATTTATTGAAAAATAATTAACTTTACGGAGTCTTACCGAGTTTTTATCTATTTTAAGATAAGCCTGCGGCTTGCCTTACTTTGGTTTCGCCCTAAGCAGCGTTTCAAGCCTCGTAAGATGTATTTTTCTTGCGCTTTGCCAAAGCTTTAGTCGCTTTGGCTTGCTCAGGTTGTAGATAACATTCCCTCATATCGGATGGTTTTATAGAATCACGATTAAATAAAAAAGGTATAGCCATGTTGGATCATTATTTTAAACAACTCAATCTGGACCTGAAAAAACAGGGGATTGCGACTCCACAACTGATTGTCGATGAAGCCGCGTTAAAACAAAATATCCAGCATGTTCAGATTCGCCTTGCTCACGCCAAACATTTAAAAGCACGCCTGGTGGTGAAGTCATTAGCCAGTCTGGATTTACTCAAGTTGTTATCTGCCCAGATCAACACCCAGCGTTTTATGGTATTTCATCAACCGCATATTATTTCGATATTAGAAAATTTTGCCGAAGCCGATATTTTGTTGGGCAAACCGATGCCGGCTCAAGCGGTACGCCATTTTTTTCAACAACATGCAGCATGGTCGAATGCCAATATTCAGTGGCTGGTGGACACCCAGCAACGTGTGCAGCAATATCTTGAGATTGCCCAGACCTATTCGCGCTGTCTAAAGCTGAATATCGAGATTGATGTCGGTTTACATCGTGGCGGAGTTCAGTCGACCCAACAACTGATCGAAATCTTAAAGCTGATTGAGCGAAATCCACAGTATTTAAAACTTTCTGGCTTGATGGGCTATGATGCGCATGTCACCAAAATCCCTGCCATCATTAAAAAACCTGAACTGGCTTATCATAGCTCCCAACAGACTTATGCGCATTATCAGCAGCTGATTAAAAAACAGTTCCCAACCTTGTGGAATGAGGCGTTGTGTTTTAATGGCGGTGGCAGTCCAACCTTTAGCTTGCATACCACTGCAAGTGTCTGCAATGACTTGTCTTTTGGTTCAATGTTGTTAAAACCAAGTGATTTTGATAGTGATTTTTTACAGGCATTGCAACCTGCATTATGGATCGCTGCACCTGTGCTTAAGGTATTGCCATTTACCCAACTGCCTTCGATGTCGTTACTGGATAAATTGCCGCATAAATGCAAGGCGCTGTTTATTTATGGCGGCTACTGGCTGGCTGATTATGTTTATCCTAATCAGTGTCATACCCATGCCTTATATGGGCGCAGCAGTAATCAGGAGCTGGTCAATGTACCGAAGAATTGTGATATTCAGGTCGATGATTTTGTGTTTTTAAGACCCACACAGAGTGAGGCGATTATTCCTCAATTTTCCGAGTTAAAACTGTATCGCACACATGCTTTTGAGACATGGCAAACTTTTAGTGAGTGACCATGAGTCACCAAGCTTTGCTCATCAATATTTGAGCTAAAAGCTTGCCGTGTACCCTGAATTTTAAAACAAATCGGCCAAATGACAGCTTTTTGCTTCAGTCAGGTTTTCAATGGAATCGACCAATAGAATATTGATATCTTTTTCACTTTTATACGCCGCGATCACTTCTGCATAAATCGGTTGTTTTAGTTTGGTGGCGTTGGAGAGAAAATCTGATACCGCCTTTTGCTTAGACCAGTCGGCATCTTGTAACACATATTCATTTTGCGCGATATCGCATCGCGTTAACATGGCCTTGTTATTCTGAATAGTTAAGGTACCCATAAAAATATCCATGCTCTCTTTGGGATCAGGCGAATTGGCAAAAGTTGTGAAAGGAAAAACTAAGCCAGATATAAATGTTGCAAAGACAACAGCGATTTTTTTCATTGGATTTTCCTGAAGATGACATTCATTATTAAAATAATACTTTGAGATTTTAATCTCATAGGTGGATTGAATGCCAGAAAATAGCCAAGTAAGCCCAGGAATTAAATCGGATCATGCGCCTACTTGGCTGGATAAGACTGAATGACTAAAAGCGATAACCCATCTTCAAACCATAGCCAATGGCGCTGTTATCTTTAAAATCGGCTTGTTCAGCAACCGGTTTGATTCCCGGTACAGGAATGTAATAGGTACCGTCTTCGGCCACCACATCGCCTAACCAGAAGTATTTAACGCCTGCGGCAATAAAGTAGTTCGGGGCAGGATTAAACTGGGCACCTAAGCCAATCCCCCAAGAGCCTTTGGTGGGGTTCAAGGTGGAGGCCGGATCGCCTGTACCCGAGTCCCAACTGACTTCTGTGGAGGCACTCCATTTTTCAGTAAATTGATGTCCGAGTCCGAGATTGACCGTCCATTGATCTTTTTGGTAGCTATCCAGATCAAAACCACCGCTATAGCTGCCTTCGCTGATCAAGTCAGTCAGGTATTCGGTGACTGCGCCAAACTGGGTCGGGCGGATGTGAAAATCTTTCCAGTTGACCCAACGTAGATTGCTATAGAGCAATGTGTCTTTATACACACCCGTCTGAAAATCAATATTCACGGACTGTGGTGTGCTAATTTTAGTCTTGCCCGGTGTGGTGACTTCCAGAGGTTCACCAAACATGGTTTCAGTCACCTGCATATCGTGGTCGATCTTGGAGCGATAGGTCACTGCGGCTTTTAAGGCAATATCCGGGATCTGATAACTCAACCCTGCCAGCCAGCCCACCGCGTGATCCTGTTTAAATTTGGCATCATAACCATTAAAGGCTTCACTGTATGAGTTACCACGCAGCGCGACATTACCTTTGACCGATTGATAGACAGCACCGCCATAGAGTTGAAAGTTGCTAAATGGACTGACACCCAAAAGCATGCTAATGCTTTCAGTATCAACATTGACCGATGTGCCTTGATGGGTGAATTCATTGTCCGAGAAGGTATTATTGGACTGCATCGGATAAGTAATGTCCGCACCAAAAGGCTGGTCATAGAGCAAGCCAAAGCTGATCCGGTCGGTCAGTTGCAGCTTCAGCGCAGCAGCATAATATTGAAAGCTGTTGCCCATATTGCCTGAGTTCAGGTTTTGCGGATCATTGACCAGTTCAGGACGATTACGGATTTTTCCTGAAATATCAGGATCGACTGCTGTGGCACTAACCTCGACATAATTGCCATTTTCCAGAAAGGGTAAAATAGATTGGCCGGATTGATCCAGTGCCGCAGCATGATTGAGGGTGGCGGCAAATAGGCTACAGATGCCGATTAAAATTGGATTGCGTTTCATAGAGATCATCCTTGGAAAACCGTGTCTTATTTTTAGCGCTGATATTTTTATTAACGGTCATTTTTTCTATTAGCAGTAAATTGATTTCACTCAATATTTTTAAATAGAAAAGCAATGTCCATGCTTGTAGTGAAGCATTTTTTCAAGAGCGGGAATAGGGTTGTAAATGTTCAGGATGGGGGGCTAAGCGGTCAATTTTTCTTTATTTTGATAAGAAAAAAACCTTGTGATCGGGCACAAGGTTTATGAAGCAAATGGGGGGATTATTGCTTGACGATGAGTACCGGAATATGTGATTCAGTTAAAACTGCACGGGCCACACTACCGAGCAATAAACGTTTGACGCCTGTACGTCCATGTGAGCCCATCACAATCAGGTCGGCACCGACTTCGTCGGCAACAAAAATAATGCCTTCACTGGCGGAACCATGATGGATTTTGGTCTCGACCTGAATACCGTCTCGCACAAAGGACTGGGCAATATCCTGCAACTGGGTTTTAGCGTGTGCTTCAGCCTGCATAAAATAATCGGTTACTGCAGGGGCCAACTGGTAAAAATCAACGCCTACAAAAGGGTCAACCACAACCACACTCAGAACGGTCACTTTTGCTCCGGATAGTTTGGCTAAAGATAATGCATGTTGAACCCCTGCATAAGAAATTGGAGAATCGTCGACCGGGACTAATATATTTTGATAGGACATCTTATAGTGCTCCTTTATGGTTATAAAAAATGATAAAGCATAAGATGTTGATAACATATTGAGCTGGCGCGAGCAAATCAGTACAGACTGAATCTGTATGATAAAACTGAAAATAATCTACAAAAACAGCAGAATCCTCCGCAAAATAGAGCGATAAGAAAATCTCTGTATTTTTGTAAGTCAGCTTAAGATGAACCTGAGTGCCAGCGACAACCTTTCAACTGTATTTGAATGAATAAGGAATTTTTGTGTTATTGAGTCTAGAGGCATTTAAGCAACAAAAATTTGACCAGATGGCTGCGAAAATCATGGCTGATCCAGACGTGTACCTGGATTTTGATTCGGTTTCAGATTTTTATAAAGCGGCATGGTTAAATGAGTTTCCGCAAGGCACCACATGGTCAGCCACGGGGCTAGATGACGGGGCCGAACAATTTTATGCAGTGATCGAATATGGAGATCATTATCTGTATATCAGCCGAATGGAACGTGTTACGGTCAAGTTAGGCATACGTCATCATTACAATAAAAATAACTAATCCGAGCAGTCATCTGTTTTTAACGGCTCAGACTTTGAGATATTGCCTTGAATGTTATACTTTTGCGCAATGATGAAATCCTAATAAAACAAAATGGACATTTAAAAATGGCACATCAATTTACGGTGAATGAAACAATTCATGGTGTTTCAATTGAGGACTTTTCTAGACTGGTAGCAGATACATCATTGCATGAAGCGGTGTGTAAACGTATTCCTGGGGAAAACCTGGAAATTATTGAATCGGCGGTAAATGGCGATATTTATACCTTGCGCCGTGAATATAATCTGGATGTGAATATTCCTGATGTGGCAAAAAAATTATTAAAAAATGCATTCCGTTTAAAACGTGCTGATGTGACCCATTTAAAGAACTTAACTTCTACGGTTGAACTGGGCGCAAACCTGCCTTTGGAAGCCAAAGGTGAACGTAGCGTGACTGGCGACAGTGAAAAAGTGAATATCTCTTTAACATGGACGGTTAAAGTCAAAGTGCCATTGATTGGTGGCATGTTAGAGAAGCATGCGGAGGGTGAAATCCGTAAATTCAGCAATCTTGAAATCGAGATTGTTGCTGATGAATTAAAGAAACATCTTTAATTTTTTTCAATGAATAGAAGACTCTCCAATCGGGGAGTTTTTTATTTTTTTAGAAGCGCAGAAAATAGGGAATAACCGAAATGATGATCCCCATGATGCTGATCAGCGCCGTACTTTCAATCAAGTAGGTGAAAAACATCAGGACCAGACCACAGACCAAAGGCACGGTCATCTTCTGCTTTTTGCCATACAAAAAATAGCCTAAGCCAATCGAGCTAAAGATCACACCTAAAAACAGTTGCGTTGCATTCATTGGGATTTGCCCGTGTTATTTTTTTCGCAAATATATTATGACAAGATTCTTAAATGAAAATTATGGTAACTCGATAAAATATCCAATACGATAATATCCACTATTTGGTCAAAACAATTATAAGGGCGTGGGATGAGCGTAATTCTACCTGTAGCACAACGTGGTGAAGAGATTTTAAAAATTAAAGCGGCGGCAGTCGCGAACGGGGAATTCAATAGTGAATGGTTATTGCAACTGGCGTCTGCCATGCATGCGACCATGCTGGAACGCAATGGTGTCGGTATTGCAGCACCTCAAGTCTATATTTCTAAAAGATTAATTATTGTGGCCTCACGCCCGAATCCACGTTATCCCGATGCACCTGAAATGGATGCGGTGGTGATGGTCAATCCCGAAATTTTAGCCTTTTCTGAAACCACCTGTTTCGGGGAAGAAGGCTGTCTAAGCGTGCCGAATGAACGGGGACAGGTCGAACGGGCACAAGCGATCAAGGTCCGTTATTACACCTTACAGGGTGAAGTGATTGAAACCGCGTTTGAAGATTTTCCTGCCCGCATTGTGCAGCATGAGGTTGATCACCTAAACGGGATTTTATTTGTTGAAAGAATAAATGAGTAGCTATAACTGGTAGCAAGCGGATTGTAGTTGCAGCAATCCCGCCAGAGCTAAAATCATTACAAAAGCTATAATTTCAATATTATCAGTGTTCTGTATTATAAATTTTCACTAGATTAAAATTCGACTGTTGTAAGGCGACTGAACATGAAAACTCCGCTTCCTGATTATTTGGCTCATGTGATTGAAGCCTGCGATACAGATAACAGCGGACATCTCGCCGATTATATTCCTGAACTGGCCAATGCAAATCCAGACCGTCTGGCGCTGGCATTATCGACTGGCGATGGTGAAATCTACTCCGTAGGAGACGATGAGATTGAGTTCACCATTCAATCGATGTCTAAACCATTTACCTATGCCTATGTGTTGCAACAGTTGGGTATTGATGCCGTATTAGAAAAAGTCGGGGTTGAACCTTCAGGTGAAGCCTTTAATGAAATTTCATTGGGAAAAGATCGCCGTCCCAAGAATCCGATGATTAATTCGGGTGCCATCACCACACATTCCTTGATTCCAGGCAAAGACGACTTGTCAGGTGCAGAAATTTTACGTCAGTTTATGAGTGAGCTGGCAGGACGTGAACTACAATTTGATGATGCGGTATATGAATCAGAAGTAAAAACCGCTTATCGCAATCTTTCGATCGGTTATATGTTGCGAACTGTAGGAATTTTGGAGTCCGATCCTGTTGATATTGTGAATGGCTATATCCGTCAATGCGCGATCTTGGTGACGGTCAAAGATCTGGTACGGATGGGCAGTGTTTTTGCCAATGGTGGAGTTGATCCTAAAACTGGAAAGCGGTTATTGAATCGAGCTGTGGTACGCCAAGTCCTAAGCGTGATGATGAGCTGTGGGATGTACGATGCAGCGGGGGACTGGCTCACGACGGTTGGTATACCGGCTAAAAGTGGTGTCGCAGGTGGAATCTTGGGTGTGTTGCCGGGTCAGGTCAGCATAGCGGCTTTTTCTCCTCGACTCGATGAGCATGGCAATAGTGTACGCGGCATTGATATCATGGAAAGACTCTCTCGTGATATGGGGCTGCATTTGATGGAAGGCACACCTTCCGCACAAACCATTGTGCAGAGTCATTATCGGACTGGAAAAGATGCTTCTTTGAGTGTCTACGTACTGCGTGGTGTATTGAAATTTACTGAAGCCGAAATGTTGTTACGGACTTTGCAATGTGAGCCAGATGATAACAGTAGTATCGTGATTGATTTATCCCAGATTTCCCTCATTCATGATGTCGGAAAAAGGATGTTTTTAGAAGGCATTGATCGCTTGATAGATGATGGTCATAGTTTGCTGTTGGTTGATCCTGAGCAGCGTTTGGATAACGCGCGAACGCATAAAGATCGGGTGTTGCATGTTTATCAGAATCTTGAGGATTTGATTGAGAAGCATAAAGAGCTATAAGAGTGGAGGGTCTATATTAAAATGATATAGATTCTAAATAGCGTTTATATATTATGCTAAATATCGTTGGATGGATTTTCTTTTATGGGGGGAGAATTTAATTTAAATTGTATTTATAATGAACCGATTAGTTTTTGAAGAATATCTAAAATGAAAAATAAAATCTTTAGTTTAGCTTTGATGTGTGTGATTTCCTCTCCACTCCTTGCTGCTCCATTTGTGCAACCTGTCATTCAGGGCAAAACTTATAGTAATGGGGAAGTACCGATACGTTCCTTAGGTAAACCGAAAAGCATTATTAAAGGTAAACCAGATGAATGTAATGGAGGTAATTTTCCTGATGAATATGATTATGGCAGTTTTAAGCTTTTAGACACGGGTGTTATTAAAGAGGTTTATTTAAGTCAGAACAATGGGCTGCTGTTCCACGGACAAAAAATTCGTGGTGGGATAGATCAGAAGAGTTTTATGCAACAGTTTAAAAAATATGAATTGTGGGGAGACTCTGAAAACAAGAATATTGTTTATAGTGGGCTTGCCGAGAGTGGGAATGATTCAATAGAGTTCATCTTTAAAAATGGAAAACTTCTAAAATATAAATTGTTCTTTGATGATTGTTAATTTTTGAGAATGGCGAGTTAAAAGATCAACTAAAGGCTAAAATATAAGTGTTTTAGCCAATTTTAAAAGTATTTTAGGAACTACAGAAACAATTCAAACTGAGTCGAGTCTTTTTAAAATAGATTTATAAATATGACCCCAAAGGATTATAAACAAACCTCCACAAGTGAAAGCTAAGAAGATAGCTATCGTTACATAAGAGGTTTTACTATTCGCTTCATATATTTCCAAGAGCTGGTGATCTTTCAATGTATGTTGAAATTGCCTTTTGGCAACGGAATCCACCCAAACCATATTTTTAATTATAAATTTATCGTTTATTTTTATAATATCTGCTGTTTTTATTTGGTGGTTTAAAGCTTTATCGAGATCATGCGTACAGATAGTTTCCAAATAGTTTGAGCAGTCAAAAAGATAGATTCTTTTTTGATTTTCAATGATGAATATCGTATCTGACTTATTAAATTTTTTAATCCTGAATTCATAAGTCATGTGCTTATCTGTTTCCAGATGCTGATACGGTATTGGTTTAATTATCTTCGTTGGTGAGAGCAGTTTGTGAATGCTCAGGGCTATTATAAAAAGAAAAAATGCTGTAAAGATTAAAGCAAGAGTAGTCGCTAACTTATTTTTATGTTCTTGATTTAGTTTGAAATCTTTGATCATTTAAAGCTGGATATAGACGAATTTTATGAATATCAAATTTTACTACAATTCCTCAAATTTAAAAAATTAAGCTGGCGATTTTTAATGGTTAAATCTATTTAGAAACTGATATCCTAGCTATATAACTTCTATAATATTTAATTATAAGTAATAAAAAATCCCCTTGATCGAGGGGATTTTTCTTTTAAAACTTACGCAATCGAATCATCTAAATTCGGTGCTAACCAACGCTTTGCTTCATCCAGTGTCCAGCCTTTACGTTTTGCATAATCCTCAAGCTGATCTTGAGAAATCTTGCCCACGTTAAAGTATTCACTTTCAGGATGCGAATAATAGAAACCACTGACCGAAGAAGGTGGCATCATCGCAAAGTGTTCAGTCAACTTGGTGCCGATCTTCGCTTCCGAACCTAACCAGTCAAATAACACCGCCTTTTCAGAATGCTCTGGGCAAGCAGGATAACCTGGTGCAGGGCGAATACCGACATACTTCTCTTTGATCAATTCTTCATTGCTCAAAGTCTCATCGGCTTTATAGCCCCAGAACTCTTTACGGATACGCTCATGCAAATGCTCGGCAAATGCTTCGGCAAAACGGTCAGCCAACGACTGAACCAAGATTGCTGAATAATCATCACCTTTGGCTTTATATTCATTGGCCAATTCTTCTGCACCAAAGATTGATACAGTAAAACCACCGAGATAATCGGTATGGTCTTTAGAGGTACTAATAAAGTCCGCGAGAGATAAATTCGGTTTACCTGTCACTTTGTCAGATTGCTGACGGATATGCTCAAAGGTATGGGTAACCTTTTGACCCGCTTCATCAAACACGCTGACCGTATCCGCACCGGTACGTTGTGCAGGGTATAGACCAAATACAGCACGGGCATCGAAACGATGATTCTCGATAATGTCTTTCAGCATCGCTTGCGCTTGGTTATACAAATCAGTAGCTGCTTCACCGACCACTTCATCTGTCAGGATTTTCGGGAATTTACCCGCCAAGCTCCAAGAGATAAAGAACGGCGTCCAGTCAAAATATTCAACCAGTGTTGCCAATGGATAGTTGGTAATGACTTGCGTACCTAAGGTATTTGGAATAGGTGGCACATAGTTATCATCCACCTTGAAACCATTTTCAATCGATTCGGCATAGCTGAGTTTGGCGGCTTTCGGTTGCTTGTTAGCTAGACGCTCACGAATCTTGGCATATTCAGCACGATGCTCGGCAATAAAGTTGCCACGCATTTCTTTCGACAGCAGGGTGGTTGCAACACCGACTGCACGTGAAGCATCGGCCACATAGATTACTGCATCATTTTGATACTGAGGATCAATCTTTACGGCGGTATGTGCTTTCGACGTGGTTGCACCACCAATCAATAAAGGAATGTTAAAGCCTTTACGTTGCATTTCTTTGGCAACAAACACCATTTCATCCAGAGATGGGGTGATCAAACCGGAAAGGCCGATGATGTCACATTTCTCATCAATTGCGGTTTGCAGGATTTTTTCTGCTGGTACCATCACGCCAAGGTCAACGATGTCATAACCGTTACAACCCAAGACCACACCCACGATATTTTTACCAATATCGTGTACGTCACCTTTTACCGTCGCCATCAACACCTTACCTTTAGACTGGCTACCGGTTTTTTCAGCTTCAATGTACGGGTTGAGCCAAGCGACAGCTTGTTTCATCACACGTGCAGATTTCACCACTTGTGGCAGGAACATTTTACCTGAACCGAACAGATCACCGACCACGTTCATACCATCCATCAAGGCGCCTTCAATCACATCGAGTGGACGTTTGGCTTTTAAACGCGCTTCTTCG
Source organism: Acinetobacter sp. 1000160 (assembly GCF_000588715.1). Taxonomy (NCBI): domain Bacteria; kingdom Pseudomonadati; phylum Pseudomonadota; class Gammaproteobacteria; order Moraxellales; family Moraxellaceae; genus Acinetobacter; species Acinetobacter sp. 1000160. Next base: position 275,096 of record NZ_JFWP02000003.1, read on the forward strand.
GTATCTTCATCAATATACGTGGTGATGCCTTTAACCAGTGCGTACTCCAGACGTTTTTCAACCGACTCGTTACGCCATTCCAGGTTTTCAGCTTCGCGTTGCGCGCCACTATGACCGCGGTATTTTTCAGCCACTTCAAGCAGTTTCTCTGTGGCGTTTTGACCCGATTCACCTTGGTTCTGGTTTAGAACGACATCTTCAACAGCTTCTTTCAGTTCTTTTGGAATATCGTCGTAAATCGCCATTTGACCTGCGTTCACAATACCCATGGTCATGCCTTGCTTGATGGCATGGTACAGGAATACCGAGTGAATCGCTTCACGGACAGGCTCATTACCACGGAAGGAGAAGGAAACGTTCGATACACCACCTGAAATCATGGCATGTGGCAAGTTCTGTTTAATCCAGCCCGTAGCCTCAATAAAGTCAACGCCGTAGTTGTTGTGTTCTTCGATCCCGGTTGCGACTGCAAACACGTTCGGGTCAAAAATAATATCTTCGGCAGGGAAGCCGACATCATTGACTAACACATCATAAGAGCGTTTACAGATTTCACGTTTACGTGCCGCGGTATCAGCCTGACCGGCTTCATCAAAAGCCATCACAATAATGGCAGCGCCATATTGACGGCACAGGCGTGCTTTTTCGACAAACTCGTCATAACCCTCTTTTAGGGAAATCGAGTTCACCACAGGTTTACCTTGTACGCACTTCAAGCCCGCTTCAATGATTTCCCATTTTGATGAGTCAATCATGATCGGCACGCGAGAGATATCCGGTTCAGACGCCACCAGATTGAGGAAATGTACCATCGCGGTTTGCGAATCGAGCATCCCTTCATCCATGTTGATATCGATGATCTGTGCACCGGCTTCAACCTGTTGCTGAGCCACTTCTAAAGCTTCGGCAAAGTTTTCTTCACGAATCAGGCGCAGGAATTTTTTTGAACCGGTGACGTTGGTACGTTCACCAACGTTGACGAACAAAGAGTTTTCATCAATGTTAAATGGCTCTAAACCACTTAAACGGCAAGCCGGAATGGTTTTCGGCACTTGGCGTGGCTGAATATCTTTGACCGCATTGTAAATAGCACGAATGTGGTCGGGTGTAGTACCACAGCAACCACCGGTAATATTGATCAAACCGCTTTCAGCAAATTCCTTAATGAATGCTGCGGTTTGTTCCGGAGTTTCATCATATTCACCGAAGGCATTGGGCAAGCCAGCATTCGGATGGGCAGAAATAAAGGTATCTGCAACATCAGCAATGGTTTTGATGTGTGGACGCATTGCGTCTGCACCCAATGCACAGTTAAAACCGATCGAGAGTAAATCACCGTGACGCACCGAGTTCCAGAATGCTTCTGCAGTCTGGCCGGTTAAGGTACGCCCTGAGGCATCGGTAATAGTCCCTGAAATCATCAATGGCAGTTCATGACCGATTTGCTTGAAGACCTCTTTTACTGCAAAGATCGCGGCTTTACAGTTTAAGGTATCGAACACGGTTTCAATCAGCAGGATGTCTGCTCCACCTTCGATCAGCGCATGAGCAGCTTCAATATAGTTTTCTTTTAGTTCGTCAAAGGTAATGTTACGAAAGGCCGGATCATTAACATTGGGTGAAATCGAACAGGTACGTGATGTCGGACCAAGCACACCGGCAACAAAACGCGGTTTATCTGGAGTCGAATATTTGTCACAGGCTGCACGTGCCAAACGTGCTGCTTCACGGTTGATCTCAGGAACCAGATCTTCCATGTGATAATCCGACATGGAAACACGTGTGCCGTTAAAGCTATTGGTTTCAATAATGTCCGCGCCAGCATCCAGGTAGGCTTCATGAATGCCCTGAATAATCTGTGGTTGTGTCAGAACTAATAAATCATTATTGCCTTTCAGGTCTGATGCCCAGTCTGCAAAGCGTTCACCACGATAATCTGCTTCTTCTAGTTTATGGCGTTGAATCATGGTTCCCATTGCACCATCAATAATCAGGATGCGTTGGGCAAGAAGTGATTGTAGGGTGGTAAGCGTGGACATTCAGAAACCCCGGTCGATGATGAAGATAAAAAGCAGGGGCATTGTAACAGAAGCTAGGTCAAAGCGTGTATTTTCAACAACTCAGAACAGTGATTCATCGGGTCATTTCGAAAATGTCATAAAATGTTCATTCAATTGTCATAATCGAACGGAATAATGCTTAAAAAGCCAACAAATTAATCAGAATGTGACAAAAATATGTCATCTTTCGTAGCATTTGTTGCAAAATCAGACAAACAGTTTGGTTGGATATTACATGTTTGTAAGGTATTGTTTTTATTTTATTAAATTTTAAAACAGGACAAAATTATCGTAAAAAAAACCTAAAAAACGCTATAAAAATATGAAATTTTGGCTTTATATGACAGTCCTTTGTCATATAATTGTCATAATTTAATTAAACAATACAGAGGATTTTATTATCCTCTCACCGTCTACATGAATTCTAATCTTCCTCCTGTTTCGGATTCACCGCTTGCCAGTTCTCAGGCAAAATCGACGAATGTACATGTACCTACACCGAAATTTTTTATGCCGGTGTTTTTGACAATTATTGTTGCAACACTGGTTTATATCGGTTTTCAGTTAAGTGCTGATCTGGCACATGTACCGCCGTTAAGCTTATATTCAGTTATTCTTTTATCGACGGCACTTTTCATCGCTTTAGGCTTTGAATTTGTAAATGGTTTTCACGATACGGCAAATGCTGTAGCGACGGTTATTTATACCAATGCTTTGCCTGCACCAGCAGCAGTCATGTGGGCTGGCTTCTGTAATTTCCTTGGGGTTATGGTGGCGAGTGGTGCGGTTGCATACGGTATTATTGCATTACTTCCTGTAGAAATGATCATGAATGTCGGCAGTGGTGCTGGCTTTGCGATGGTTTTTGCATTGTTAATCGCGGCGATTCTGTGGAATCTGGGCACATGGTTCTTGGGAATTCCTGCATCAAGTTCACATACTTTAATCGGTTCGATTTTAGGTGTGGGCATCATGAATCATATCTTGAATGCGTCTGCTGGGGCGACCAGTAGCGGCATTGATATTGATCAGGTAATTAAGGTGGGTAAGGCGTTATTATTCTCGCCATTGATCGGTTTTGCCTTTGCAGCCGTTCTATTCTTACTGGTGAAAAAAGTCTTTAAACGTCAAATGGAGCTGTTTCAGCCACCAGAAGGCAATAAGCCACCACCACCACTAATTCGTGCAATCCTGATTTTTACCTGTACAGGCGTAAGTTTTGCGCATGGTTCAAACGACGGTCAAAAGGGCATGGGTTTAATCATGTTGATCCTGATCGGCTTGGTACCATTGGCTTACTCATTGAACAAAAATCTGGATGCACAACATTTACAGTCTTTTGAGCAACTTTCTGCTCAGACTGCAGTCGTTTTGAATGTGAATCAAATCGAGCTGACTGATGAAAAAGCACGTGATGTATTAACCAAATATATCCAGACCAAAGAACAAACCGCTGAAGTTGTTCCTGCACTTGCAAGCATGACTTCTCATATCGGTACACGTGTTGCAGGCTATGGTGATCTTAAATTGATTCCAGAAGCGGCAGTGAGTGAAATCCGTAATGACATGTATTTGAGCACCACGACTTTCAAACGTTTAGACAAAGCTGAAGCTTTACCAGCAATGGATGAAAGTCAGGCCAAAGTGGTTAAAGAATATCGTAATAGCCTGGATTCATTCCTGCAGTACATTCCAAACTGGGTTAAAGTTGCAGTAGCACTGGCACTGGGTCTGGGTACGATGGTGGGCTGGAAACGTATTGTAGTGACTGTGGGTGAACGTATCGGTAAGAACCATATGACCTATGGTCAGGGCATGTCTGCTGAACTTGTGGCAATGAGTACCATTGCTGCGGCTGATGGTTTAGGTATGCCGGTATCAACTACTCATGTATTAAACAGTGCGGTTGCGGGGACCATGGTTGCGAATAAATCCGGTTTAAACTTCAATACTGTGAAAACCATTCTTTCTGCATGGGTGTTCACTTTACCGGCAACGATTGCATTGTCTGGTGGTCTGTACTGGTTGTTCTTACAGTTTGTCTAATGATGCTAAGTCATTAGATTTGAATAAAATTTAAAGGCTTTGCTACGGCAAGGCCTTTTTTTATGGGTGTTGTTTGATGATATAGACAAACATGTGCTTCTGAAGGCTCTATCAAAGCCTACAAGGCGATTTAACCTGAGCAGCACAAAGGGATAGTGATCTGGTGAAATGGCGTAGGAGCGGCTTTAGGTGGGGATGTTTCAGGTAAAAATTCACTAACGTCTAGGTTTCGACGGCTATTCTTGAAAATGGCCCCAACAAAAGCGTTTTATTCCCCAAAAGAGGAATATTTTTTAAAGCATTTATCCGTTAGTATCAATAGACAGATCGTGCCAGGTTGTGCTGACCTATCTCAATAAGAACGATAATTTTGTTGTTTTACACTCCGCCATTCTCTAGGGAATGGCTTTTTTTGTTCCTGTTAAAATAAGCGCCATAAAAAAAAGAGCTATCGAAATAGCTCTTTTTTTAATACTCAAGACAATTAAGCTTGTTGAATTCCTGCAACCACCCAGTCTTGTTGTGAACCGGCAGGTTTTACAAAATGCCAGATCTCAGTAAAAGGTTGTGGCAAGCTGTTCAAATCTTCACTTACTGTGCCGGTAAAGCGTACGCTCACCACATATTGACCATTTTCAGTCGTACTTTCGACCACCATCGCATTCAGATTGCTAAACTCGGCAACATCCTGATCCTGATTGGCCATGATATCGCTGTGCATTGAACTATAAAGCTCAGGGGTTAAATAACGACGGATTTCCTCAATATTGCTGGCGCTGTTAACCGATTGAATATGATTAAAACGCTGACGGGCAATACGTAAGAAGGCAGCAGGTTCAGTGCCATCTGGTAATTGATTGCCACTGCTCATAGACGCACCACCAAATGGCGCTTGAGGCGCAGCGCTACCACCAGCGACAGACTGACCAAAGATATTGGTATTATCCGCTGATTGACGTGGTGCTGCTTGAGGTGGAACCTGACGGCCAAAGTTGTTTTGACCGCCATTGTTAGGTGCGTAAGGGTTATTGCTGGCTAATTTTTTTTTTGCGCCCAATTTGCGGAACACAAAGAAGGCGATGGCAGCAGCAAGAAGGACCCAGATCCAGCCAGGAATTCCACCTTTTTCTTCCTGTTGCTGTTGTGCTTGCTGAGCAGCTTGTTCTTGCTCGGTTGTAGTCGGGTTATGTTGTTTTTCATCCGCCAATGCATTGGCAGCTACAGCACCAACCGCTGCGCCTGCGACACCCGCAGCAACCATAGAGCCCACACCTGGACCTGATCGTTGAGGCGCAGTTTGTTGTTGAGGCGCTGGCGCTGCTTGACGTGACGGCTGGTAAGATTGGCTAGATGAACTAGATCTGCTCATGCCATGGCTTTTACCGCCACCTACACGTTTTGCTTCCGCAAGCGGTGCAGCGACCAAAGTTGCCATCAAAAGAGCTGCCATCAAGCCACGCTGGTGTACTTGCATCGAAATTTCCTATTTAAATTCAATTTGTAAATGTATTTATGAAGGTATTTACATCGAATTTCAACTAGAAAAGTATGTTTTTTTATGTCAGACGCGGGTTATAGCTCATCACTGAGCTGCATGGCTTCGGTTAAGGCTTCATGCAAACGTGCCACAGCAATGATTTGGACCCCATCAACCGATTTTTGTGGGGCATTGCCTCGCGGTAAAATTACATACTTAAAGCCATGTTTGGCCGCTTCTTTTAAACGTTCCTGACCATTCGGTACAGGGCGAATCTCGCCGGATAAACCTACCTCGCCAAAAACAGCCAGTTGTTGTGGTAAGGCTTTGCCTCTTAGGCTGGACGCACAGGCCAGTAATACCGCCAGATCAGAACCAGTCTCGGTAATTTTTAAACCGCCCACCACATTGACATAAACGTCTTGTCCTGAGGTTTGCACACCTCCATGGCGGTGCATCACCGCCAAGAGCATGTTTAAACGGTTTTGTTCCAAACCGAGTGCCACGCGACGTGGCTGCCCATGCGCATCATCCACCAGTGCCTGAACTTCGACCAGAAGTGGGCGAGTGCCTTCACGGCTAATCATCACGATTGAACCCGGAATGGCTTCATCATAACGACTCAGGAAAATTGCGGAAGGATTGGCAACTTCACGTAGACCTTTATCGGTCATGCCGAATACGCCCAGTTCATTGACTGCACCAAAACGGTTCTTGACCGCACGGATCATACGGTAACGTGAGTCGGACTGGCCTTCGAAATACAGCACACAATCGACCATATGTTCTAAAACACGTGGACCTGCCAGCGCGCCTTCTTTGGTCACGTGACCCACAAGGAATAAAGCCGTGCCGCTATTTTTGGCAAAACGGGTTAATAAAGCTGCAGATTCACGAATTTGCGATACGCCGCCTGGCGCTGACTGTAAGGTTTCGGTATACAGCGTCTGAATCGAATCCAGAATTGCAACAGCAGGGCGTTCTTGAGCCAGTACTTCACAAATCCGTTCGACACAGGTTTCAGCCATGACTTTCAGCGAATCGGTCGGCAGATCGAGGCGCTGGGCACGCAAGGCAACCTGTGATAGGGATTCCTCACCAGTGACATACAGCGCAGAGCTTTTCTTACTGGCCATATGCGTTGCGGTTTGCAGCAGGATGGTTGACTTACCAATCCCCGGGTCACCGCCAATCAAGACCACTGAACCCGTCACCAGTCCGCCACCCAAGACCCGGTCAAACTCGCTAATCCCGGTTTGGAGACGGGTTTCCTGTGAAACCGAGATCTGGTTAAGTGTAGTCAGATTCGCCACTTGCCCGGCATAACCTCCGCCCATCTTAGGCTGGCCACGATGTGTCACCACCGGTTCAACACGGACTTCGAGCAGGCTATTCCATTCACCACACTCTGAACATTGACCTGCCCATTTCGGATGATCTGCACCACATTGTTCACATCTGTAAACGGATTTAATTTTTGCCATAAGATAAAATTGAAAACTTTCTTAAAATTAGATAAAAAAGAATCAGGACGAAAAATTTCTAAACATGTCCATCGTTGTTTAAGGAATAACAAAACGAAGACGGCATGATTTCGTCGCAGATTGGTTAAAGGGAAGTGCTCAGAAAAATAACATGATATACGACTTTTACAAGTTATAGACCGTGTGTTTTTAGCAATCGCTTTTTTTGTTCAATTCACTTTTTCCATGGATGGTGTTGGTGTATTTGCTTATTTGTTGTCAGGAGATTTTGATCGAATGGCATAGATATTGCTCATGCTCAGACGAATGAAAAATTCAACAGTGACTATCTTTTCAAAATATATAATAAAGGTTGATGTCTATGAGTGCAGCAGAGATTGTAAATTGGGTAAATGGAATTATCTGGAGTCCAGCGCTAATCTATTTATGCCTCGGTGCTGGTTTATTTTTTTCTATTTTAACTCGGTTTGTACAGGTTCGTCAGATCAAGGAAATGGCGAAACTGTTAATTAATGGTTCCTCCTCCGCACAGGGAATTTCTTCATTTCAGGCCTTGTCGGTCTCCTTATCGGGACGGGTCGGGGTCGGTAATATCGCCGGTGTGGCAGCAGCGATTGGCTTCGGTGGCCCAGGCGCGGTGTTCTGGATGTGGCTGGGGGCATTTCTCGGCGCCAGTACTGCCTATGTCGAGTCCACCCTCGGTCAAATTTATAAGGTTGAATATCAGGGGCAATATCGTGGTGGTCCTGCTTTTTACTTTGACCGGGGTTTAGGCCAGCGTTGGTTAGGGATTCTGTTTGCGATTGCTGCCATTGTTTCTTGTGGTCTGTTTTTGCCGGGAATTCAGGCCAATGCCGTCGGGAACGCCTTTACCCAGATTACCGGCCAGGGTGCCATTGTCTTTGGCGATATCGGTGTGTTCAAATTGCTGGCGCTGATTGTGGTGGTGTCTTTACTGTCGATTATTATTTTTGGCGGCATTAAACGGATTGCGCGCTTTGCAGAGCTGGTGGTACCTTTTATGGCACTGGGTTATATCCTGATGGCGGTAATTATTGTAGTCATGAACATTCAGGAATTGCCTGGGGTAATCAAGCTCATTTTTACAGATGCTTTTTCACCGATGGCCGGGATCGGTGCTGCAATTGGTTGGGGAGTAAAACGTGGTGTTTATTCCAATGAAGCGGGGCAAGGCACAGGGCCACATGCTGCTGCAGCTGCAGAAGTGCAACATCCGGCACAGCAAGGCTTTGTACAGGCTTTCTCGATTTATGTAGATACCCTGTTTGTATGTTCAGCAACAGCCTTTATGATCCTGATTACAGGTATGTATAACGTACAAGGCACTTTAGAAGCCGGGCAGTTTATTGTGCAGCATGTTTCGCCGGCAACCGAAATCGGTTCACCTGCATTTACCCAAATGGCAGTCAGCACAGTTTTTGGAGGTTTTGGTCAGATTTTTGTAGCGCTGGCTGTATTCTTCTTCGCCTTTACGACCATTGTCGCTTATTACTATATTGCAGAAACCAATATTACCTATCTGAGCTATATCACCAAAACACCTTCACTGCTCTTTATTACCAAGTGTTTTATTATTCTTTCAGTTGCCTACGGCATTATCAGTGCAACCGGTTATATCTGGGGTATCGGTGATATTGGGGTAGGCCTCATGGCCTGGATCAATATTATTGGTATTATCGTGACCTATTTTGTGTGGAAACCGACCATCAAAGCCTTGAAGGATTACGAAGAGCAACAGAAAGCAGGGGTTAAGGAGTTCGTTTTTGATCCGGTAAAACTCGGCATCCGTAATGCAACCTTCTGGGAAGAGCGTCTTAAACGTAAACAGCAGTCAAGATCTGATGATTAAGTTATAAATTCATTTTTGCATAGCTAAGAAGTGGCCTTTATTGCCACTTCTTTTTTTTATTGCTTCTTCAGGGTGACCAAGTTGCCCGCACAAGTTCATTGTATTGTTTTGGCCTTGTGCGTATGATCGAATTCAATTGTATTTTGACAAATACAGGTACAACATTACTTAGCTAAAACAAGCCCAAGCATGGATAGCGAAAAAAGATACTGAAAAGGGTATGTATCGTTATAAACAGCTGGTTTTAGCTAAGGGATTAAAAACACTGGAGAGTTTTTGTAAAATGTCGAATCAAAATCTGAGTGAGGCTGCTGAGCAAAGCGGACTTCACCGTAGTCTATCTAATCGACATCTACAGTTGATTGCGATTGGCGGTGCAATCGGAACAGGATTGTTCATGGGGTCTGGTAAAACCATCAGTTTGGCTGGGCCATCTATCCTGTTTATTTATATGACCATTGGTTTGATGGTGTTCTTCGTAATGCGTGCATTAGGGGAACTGTTACTGTCTAACCTGAACTACAAATCTTTTATCGATTTATCGACCGATCTGATCGGCCCTTGGGCAGGTTATTTTGTTGGCTGGACCTACTGGCTCTGTTGGGTCACCATCGGTATCGCTGATTTATCGGCCATTATTTACTATCTGGAGTTCTTTAATGGCGGAGAGTCGTTTACCCCATTAGGCGGATTGCTGATTAGTACGGTCGCGATCATGTTTGTACTGGGCCTGAATCTGGTCACCGTTAAATTATTCGGTGAAATGGAGTTCTGGTTTGCAATGGTGAAGATTACTGCAATTATTGTGTTGATTGCGGTGGGCCTATGGATGATCTTTACCGGCTTTACCAATGCTTCAGGAACAGTCGCAAGTGTTTCAAATCTCTGGACCCATGGCGGCATGTTCCCGAAAGGTCTGGAAGGGTTTTTAGCGGGCTTCCAGATTGCAATTTTCGCCTTTGTCGGGGTGGAACTGGTCGGTACCACGGCTGCTGAAACGCAAGATCCAAAACGTAACCTACCGAAAGCGATTAACTCGATTCCGATCCGTATCATTATTTTCTATGTATTGGCCTTGTTTGTGGTGATGTGTGTGACGCCTTGGGATCAGATCAATCCTAAAGTCAGCCCATTCGTTAACATCTTCTCACAAGCTGGTATTGCCTCGGCTGCGATTATCATGAATCTGGTGGTATTGTCTTCGGTGATGTCATCCATGAACAGTGGTGTTTTCTCGACCAGTCGTATGTTGTTTGGTCTATCGACAGATCAACAAGCGCCTAAACTGTTTGGAAAACTGTCTAAATCGGCTGTTCCATCAAAAGCATTGATCTTCTCGTCAATCTGTATCTTTATCGGTGCATTTGTGCAGTTTGTTTATAAGTTGCAGACCGGTACCAATGATGAAGTAACAGCATTTACGCTCGCAACAACGCTCTCAACCATTCTGTTCATCTGCGTATGGATCATTATCATGTGGAGTTATATTAACTACCGCAGAAACCGTCCAGAGTTGCATGCGCAATCAAGCTTTAAACTTCCAGGTGGAGTGTTCACTTGCTGGGTCGTGATTTTATTCTTCCTTGCAACGATTTACTTCCTTGCACTGGATGAAACCACATTAGAATCGCTCAAAGTCAGCCCGATCTGGTTTGTCATTCTGGCGATTGGTTATTTCTTTTATAGAAAAAAATAAGCAGTAACCATGTTGATTGCTAAAAACGCCGACCTCGAGGTCGGCGTTTTTTTATGGTTATTGCCTGATTCATTCAAGTTTAGACTTTAGCCAATCCAATGATCACGCTATACTGCTCCGAATTGTAAAAGTTAGGTGCTCAGATGCTTAAAGTCATTTGTTCGATCAGTTTATTATTAAGCAGTATTGTTTTAACTGCCTGTGGCCAGACGGGTGAATTGCATTTGCCATCTGATCCAAACCAAGACAAACGCGCAAAATATCTGCTTTATAAAAATGAAGCAACTCAGGCTAAAACCTCATCTGATGTAAACACTGATGAAGTAGAACAGGACAGCCAGGCAACATCATTGCCGCAATCACAGACCATCTCACCTTAAGTTTGTAAATAAGGACATCTTCATGAGTTTCACTCGCATTAATGGAGTATTGCACGCTGAGCAATGTTCACTGGATCAGCTCGCACAGCAATATGGCACACCTTTATATGTGTATTCAAAAGCCGCTTTTGAAAAGCATTATTTGGATATGCATCGTGCTTTTGATTTTATGGATCATCAAATCTGTTTTGCAGTGAAGTCAAACTCAAATCTGGCTGTTCTTCGTGTATTGGCAAAAGTGGGTGCGGGTTTTGACATCGTAACAGGTGGCGAATTGGCACGGGTACTGGCAGCAGGTGGTGAACCTTCAAAAATTGTTTTCTCGGGTTTGGGTAAATCTGAAGCCGATATCGAAAAGGCTTTAAATGTTGGGATTGCCTGCTTCAATGTGGAGTCGCATGCCGAACTGGACCGCATTCAGAAAGTCGCAGCAAAACTTGGCAAAAAAGCTCCGGTTTCGTTACGTGTAAATCCTGATGTAGATGCCAATACGCATCCTTATATCTCAACCGGTTTGAAAGAAAACAAGTTTGGCATTCCAAGCGATACGGTGAATGAAACCTATCAATATGCAGCGTCATTGCCGAATCTAGAGATTGTCGGAATCGATTGCCATATCGGTTCGCAGTTGACGGAAACGCAACCCTTTGTCGATGCACTGGATCGTGTCATTTTAATGATCGAGCAGTTGAAAAGTCTGGGGATCAACCTCAAACATATTGATATTGGCGGTGGTTTGGGTGTGCGTTATAAAGATGAAACGCCGCCAAGTGTTGAAGAATATGCCAATGCCATGCGTCCAGCTTTAGAAAAGCTGGGCCTCAAAGTCTATATGGAGCCGGGGCGTAGTATTTCTGCCAATGCGGGCGCATTATTAACCAAAGTGGATTTACTCAAACCAACCAGCCACCGTAATTTTGCCATTATTGATGCGGCCATGAATGACTTGATTCGCCCAGCTTTATATGAAGCTTGGATGGATATTCAATCGGTGAATCCGAGTGCTGATGTTGAAGTGAAAACATGGGATTTGGTCGGTGCGATCTGTGAAACTGGCGATTTCCTCGGTAAAGAGCGCGACTTGGCGCTTCAGGAAAATGATGTACTGGCGGTGCTGGGTGCAGGTGCATACGGTTTTGTGATGAGCTCTAATTACAATACCCGTGGCCGAGCTGCCGAAGTGATGGTCAGTGGTGATCAAGCCTATTTAATTCGTGAGCGTGAAACCATAGAATCACTTTGGGAAAAAGAACGTTTATTGCCTGAGGAATAAGTTGAGATGTATTTAGAATTTACCAAAATGCATGGTTTGGGCAATGATTTTATGGTCGTTGACCTGGTGACCCAGCGTGCTTATTTAGATACAGTCACGATTCAGCGTTTGGCAGATCGTCATTTTGGGGTGGGTTTTGATCAGCTATTGATTGTTGAGCCACCTGATTTACCGGACGTTGATTTTAAATATCGAATTTTCAATGCCGATGGTTCTGAAGTGGAACAATGCGGTAATGGGGTGCGTTGTTTTGCCCGTTTTGTCCATGAGCGTCAACTGACCACCAAAACCAAAATCCGTGTGCAAACCAAAGCAGGGATTGTTGAACCTGAATTGGGTGCTAACGGTTGGGTGCGTGTCAATATGGGGCAACCGAAGTTTCTTCCAGAAGAGATTCCGTTTGTGACGCAAGCGCATGAAGATACTGAAGGCTTATATACACTGGCATTGGCAGACAATCAAAGCATTAATATTGATGTGGTGAACATGGGGAATCCGCATGCAGTAACCATTGTTCCAGATGTACTGACTGCAGATGTGGAGCGTATCGGTCCGCAAGTGGAATCACATGCGCGTTTCCCTGCACGTGTTAATGCGGGGTTTATGCAAATTCTGGATGAAAAGCATATCCGTTTACGTGTGTATGAGCGTGGCGTTGGCGAGACGTTGGCCTGTGGTACAGGGGCTTGCGCTGCCGCAGTCAGTGGTATGCGCCGTGGTTTACTTGCCAATGAAGTTGAAGTTCAGCTTGCGGGCGGTAAATTACACATTGCTTGGCGTGAAGGGGATGTGGTGTGGATGACAGGTCCAACCACGCATGTCTATGATGCCCGTCTGGATTTAAGATATTTTCAGGGCTAAATTAGACTGATTATAGGTAAAAAGTCTGAGCTTGGACTTTTTACCTTTTATTTTTACAATAATAAAATGAGAGAAAAATGAAAAATAAGATTCGTGGTGCTATTTATGGTTTATTAATCGGTGATGCGGTTGGTGTGCCTTATGAATTTAACCTACCTGAACAACTTCCACATTTTGTTGATATCGATATGATTCCGCCTAAAAATTTTAGTCGAACCTATCCGGATATTCCAGTGGGGACATGGTCAGATGATGGTGCACAAGCTTTGTGTTTACTGGCATCTTTACTTCATTGTCAAAAGTTAGACCCAATTGATTTAATGAATCGTATCGCGAATTGGTATCAGTTTGGATATATGGCTCCTGATTATCATGTATTTGATGTAGGCGTGCAGACGGCCACAGCCATTCGGCAATATTTACAAGGCACGCCAATTATGCAAGTCGCGATTGATGATGAACATGCCAACGGCAATGGGGCATTGATGAGGGTTTTACCATTAGCGTTGTGGCATCAAGGGGCGGACGAGGCATTAATTTTAGCTGCCTATTTACAATCTCATATTACCCATGCGCATCTACGCTCAAAAGTATGTTGTGCTTTATATTGTTTATGGGCGAGATATATTTTAAAAGGGATGACGATTAATACGGCGTGGTCACATGCTGTGACTATCTTAAGAGGATATTGTGGAAATCGGCCAGATGAATTGGAACAATTAGAATTTTTTATCCGCCCTGATGATTTGGAGAAGGGAACGGGAAGTGGTTATGTGGTAGATTGCCTAAAATCAGCTTATTTAGCCTTACAAGAGTCAAGCTACCAAGCTGTGATAAAAAAAGCAATTTCTTTGGGGCGTGATACAGATACAACAGCATGTGTGGCTGGTGGATTGGCAGGACTTGCTTTTGGAGATGAGAATATTCCTCCTGTATGGTTACAGCAGTTAAGAGCGAAGGAAATGGTTGAGCCTTTGCTTACACAATTGATAGATGGCTGATGAGATGAACTTAGTCTTTCTTGCGGGCGCATCAGGCGATATACAATTTTGGAATCCTCTGATTGCACAGCTTCCTAATCATTATACAACGCAAGTGATTACGTATCCCGGTTTTCATGGAATGGCAACAGATCCTGATATTCACAGTTTTAATGATCTGAGCAATTATGTGATTGCACAGATTCAGCAACCTTCTATTCTTATTGCTCAATCCATGGGTGGAATCTTTGCTATAGCTGCGGTATTACAAAAAACAGAATTGGTTAAAGGTTTGATATTGATCGCAACTTCGGGTGGAATTAATTTAGACCGCTTTGAAGTTCAAGACTGGCGTCAGTTTTATCGACAGGAATATGTCGAATATCCTGATTGGTTTGTAACAACGAAAGTCGATTATGAGCAATCTTTATCAGATATTAAGGTGGACACTTTATTGATCTGGGGTGATCAAGATCCGATTAGTCCGATTGAGGTAGGTGAATATTTAAATCAGATTTTGCAAAAATCCAAACTCTATATTGTTGAAGGCGGTGATCATCAACTTGCAGAGAAATATGCTGAACAAGTTGCCATACAGATAAACGATTATTTAAAAAATTTAGAGCGTGATTGAAATTGGTATTGAGCGTGCTGTGATCAGCACGCTTTTTTTATGCTTTATCGTTTGCTCAAAGCCAGCTTGAGTGCAAATAGGATAAACACACTACCTGTGATCCGATCCATATATTGAATAAATTTGGGTTGTTTTAAATAGGCTGAAATGGACTGCATTGCAACAATCAGGAATATCGACCAAAACAACCCAATCATCACATGAATCATCACTAATCCCATGGTCCAGATGATTGGAGAAGAGGACTGGGGAATAAACTGCGGTAAAAAGGAAATATAAAAAATACCGACTTTAGGATTAAGCAAATTGCCCCAAAAACCTTTGATAAACCAGTTTTGCGCCGTCGTAGAATCATTCAGACCAGCGAGTTGGCTACGAGGTTTTAAGATCAGATTGAGTCCTAACCAGGCTAGATAAATGGCGCCCATCCATTTTAAAAGATTAAAGGCCAGATCTGAGGTCATCAATAAGGCGCCCAATCCACAGGCCACAATAACTCCCCACACGATACAACCCAGATTAATCCCCAAGGCCGCTTGAAATGCTTTGGCCTTACCTTCAAGCGTTGCGGTACGGATAATTAGCGTGGTATCAAGCCCGGGGGTAATGGTCAGCAGTGTAATTGCGATCAGATAGGGAATAAGCATTGTTGTCATGATGAGGACACCACTTAAAACTTGAAAAATGATTGTAGTACAGTGCACTACATTGTTCGAGTAGGTTTAGCAGGAATCGAGGGAAAAATTTGCTAGACTGTCGCTAGGTCTTGTTTTCAGCATGGAGCGTCATTTGGAAACCCCTGCAAAACTTCTATCCATGTGGTTAAAAGAACGGATGATTCAAAATCAGTCGGAACATACCATTGCGGCCTATCAACGCGACTTGACTGATTTCTTCCGGTTTTGTGAACAAAAGCAATTACAACTCCAGGATATTGAAGCTTCAGACCTGAGAGAATATCTGGCTGCCCGGGTTGAGCGGGATCAATTGAGTTCCAGCACGCTACAGCGACATTTGACTTCTATTCGCCAATTTATGAAGTGGGCAGAGCAAGGGCAATATCTGGAGCAGAATCCATCTGAAGATTTTAAATTAAAGCGCCAGCCACGTCCTTTACCGGGCATGATTGATATTGAGACGGTTCATCAAATTCTAGATCAGGCTGCCCCCGAAAAACCTGTTGAGCAGCAATTATGGCTACGCGATAAAGCCATGCTGGAACTGCTATATTCCAGTGGTTTGCGTCTGGCAGAATTGCAAGGCTTAAGCATTAAGGATATTGATTTCAATCGGCAGTTATTACGTATCACTGGTAAAGGCAATAAAACCCGCATAGTCCCATTTGGAAGCAAAGCCAAAGACAGTCTGGTGGAATGGCTAAAAATCTATCGGATCTGGCAAGGCGGCTTTCATGCGGATTCTGCGGTTTTTATCTCGCAACGCGGCAATGCCTTAACGCCTCGACAAATTGAAAATCGGGTCAAGTTGCAAGCGCAACGAGCAGGTGTCAATGTCGACCTGCATCCGCATTTATTACGGCATTGTTTTGCCAGTCATATGCTTTCTGCTAGTGGCGATTTACGTTCCGTGCAGGAAATGTTGGGACATAGCAACCTTTCCACCACTCAGATCTATACCCATGTCGACTTTGATCAGTTGGCAAAAGTCTATGATCAAACCCATCCACGGGCGCAAAAGGCGAGTTCCTGATATATTATGTTGCAAATTTGAACGATTAATCGTCGTCTACTTTTCCAGTTTATTCCGTACATTTGTTGAATTGATGTTATTACTTAATTGCCACGTTTTTGTAAAAGCGAAAAGGCAACCAAATTTGCAGGAAACGATCCGTTACAGATCGTTGCAATCCTGATGAAAAATGCTGGTTTAGATCGTTGAATTTTATAAAATATTAAAAAAATCAAAGTTTAATATTCATCATCTTGATGAGCTAAATAAATAGAATGAATCATTATTTTCAATTTGTGAACTGAGCGTTTCATGTTTTTTATGGCTGTAGCGGAAATTGTGACTTGACCGAAATGCCAAATACATTGCAAGATAGGGCACCTAAAAAGTTTCAATCGAAGAGTTAGAATACTCTTCATTACATTTACTTGCTTAGAACAGCCGAGGATTACATGAAGGCTCTTGTCGCTGTAAAACGTGTGGTTGATGCCAACGTTAAAGTTCGTGTTAAGCCGGACAATAGTGGGGTTGACCTTACCAACGTTAAGATGTCAATCAACCCATTCTGTGAAATCGCAGTGGAAGAAGCGGTTCGCTTAAAAGAAAAAGGAACAGTTTCTGAAATCGTTGTGGTTTCAGTGGGTGCTAAAGAAGCTCAAGAACAAATTCGTTCTGCAATGGCGCTAGGTGCTGACCGTGGTATTTTAGTTGAAACTGCTGATGAAGTTGGCGCTCTTGAAGTTGCTAAAATCTTGAAAGGCGTAGTTGATGCTGAAAAACCGGAACTTATTCTTCTTGGTAAACAAGCAATTGATGACGACTCTAACCAAGTAGGTCAGATGCTTGGTGCTTTACTGGGTGCAGGTCAAGGTACTTTCGCATCTGAAGTTAAAGTTGACGGCGGTAAAGTTCAGGTAACTCGTGAAATCGACGGTGGTTTACAAACTGTTGAGCTTACACTTCCTGCAATCATCACGACTGACTTACGTTTGAATGAGCCACGTTATGCTGCTCTTCCAAACATCATGAAAGCGCGTAAAAAGCCACTTGATACCAAATCACCTGCTGATTATGGCGTTGCAACAGGTACTAAGCTTAAAACAATTAAAGTTGAAGCTCCTGCTGAACGTAAAGCTGGCGTACAAGTGAAGTCTGTAGACGAGCTTGTTGAAAAATTGAAAAACGAAGCGAAAGTGATCTAATACAGAAGGATAAAATCATGAGTATTTTAGTTATCGCTGATCACAACAACCAGACACTTAACGGTGCAACTTTAAACGTTGTTGCGGCAGCTCAAAAAATCGGTGGTGATATTACTGTATTGGTTGCTGGTTCTGGCGCTCAAGCAGTTGCAGACGCTGCTGCTAAAGTTGCTGGTGTGAGCAAAGTATTACTTGCTGACAATGCTGCTTATGCAAACCAATTGGCTGAAAACGTTGCTGGCTTAGTTGCTGACATCGCGAAAGGCGGTTACAAATACGTATTAGCTGCATCTACAACAACGGGTAAGAACATTCTTCCACGTGTTGCTGCACTTCTTGACGTCAGCATGATTTCAGACATCATCGCTGTTGAATCTGCAAATACATTCAAGCGTCCGATCTATGCAGGTAACGCGATTGCAACTGTTCAATCTGACGAAGCAATCATCGTGGGTACCGTTCGTGGTACAGCATTTGATGCAGTTGCTGCTGAAGGTGGTTCTGCTGCAGTTGAAGCGGTTGCTGAAGCAAAAGACGCTGGTATTTCTACCTTTGTAAACGAAGAAATCGTGAAACTTGATCGTCCAGAGTTAACTGCTGCACGTATCGTTGTTTCTGGTGGTCGTGGTGTAGGTTCTGGTGAGAACTATCACAAAGTCCTTGACCCATTAGCTGACAAGCTTGGTGCTGCTCAAGGTGCTTCACGTGCTGCGGTAGATGCTGGCTTCGTACCAAACGATTTCCAAGTTGGTCAAACGGGTAAAATCGTTGCGCCTGATCTTTATATGGCGATTGGTATCTCAGGTGCGATTCAGCACTTGGCAGGTATGAAAGACTCTAAAGTGATTGTTGCAATCAACAAAGATGAAGAAGCGCCAATCAACAGCGTTGCTGACTACTGGTTAGTCGGTGATTTAAACACTGTTGTTCCAGAATTGGTAAGCAAACTGTAATTTATAGTCTGCTACTTATTCAAGAAAACGCCCTTGTGCTATACATTGCACAAGGGCGTTTTTTATTGGATAGATGATGAATATTGATTCTGCTGCTACGATGGATGCACAGCATTTACATGGTTCGCTGGTCAGCTTGGCACGTGCAGATATGGCGCGGGATTACTTATGTATTCGGGCGAAAAATCAGCATGGGTTAGCGAATATTCAAGTGAACCAGTTACACATGGGCATGATTCTGCATGGGCAGAAACAATTAAAGCTGCATCATCAGCAGGTGAATCTCAGTGCGGGTGACCTGTTTATTATCAAACCCGATACTGTTGCCGATACCGTCAATATTCCAGATCCGGAAACGGGCGAATATCTAACCATTCTGGTGCCGATGTGTGAAGAGGTGATTCAGGCTGCACAGATGATCTGGGCCAAGCCAATTACCGATAAAACAGAAGCAATCTTACGGTTTTCAATCCATGATTTTGCCCCTCATCTTCTAAGCTGGCAAACCGCTTTATTTGAACAGGATCTGGTCAAGGCACGTTTGTCGATTGCAGCGATACTAGTGCAGCTATGTCAACAGCAGTGTTCCGATGTACTGATTGTTCCTGCTCCACAACTCTCCAAACGAATTTACCAGTGGGTGCTGGAGCAGCCACAACATGCATGGCAATCCAGTGAATTTGAGGCGCGCCTAGGTTTAAGCAGTGCCACGTTGCGGCGTAAACTCAGTCAGGAACAGACTTCTCTAAGAGAAATCATTACCCGTGCCCGGCTTGCCTATGCACTGGAGTTGTTGTATTCAAACAAACTGCCGATGAAAACGATTGCAGCGAAGTCCGGCTATCAATCGGTTGCGACGTTCCGTGCCCGATTTATGCAGCGTTATCAGGTTGATCCCAACGTTTTAGCTTTGTAATCATCCAGATTGAGCGATTCACGTCGATGATTGAGCGATTTTGAACACTAGAAATACTTAGAGTTAAATCAATCTAATGTCGAGGTGATGAACGTGAAATTATTAAAACCGGTCCTGATTGCATTATTGTTTAGCACAGCTACTGTCCATGCTGAATCCAGTCCCCAGCTCAAGCAGGTCGCAGGATATTTTCTACAACCGATTGGAAATCTGAAAGTGACTGCGCTGTTTGACGGCGAACTTGGCTTGCCTCGTAGCGATTTGCTGGGAATTTCATCGGAAAAAGCCAATCAGTTATTTGCACAGAATTTTGTACCTGTCGATGAGCACAATCAGATCGTGACTGACTTTTCGGCTTATCTGGTCCAAACTCCGACCCAGAATATTTTAATTGATGCGGGCACGTCCCAATGCTTTGGCCCAAGCTTGGGACATGTTCCGGAAAACCTGAAAAAGGCAGGGGTACAGCCCGAGCAGATTGATACGATTTTGATTACCCATGCCCATCCTGATCATTTATGTGGCATTAGCCTAAACGGAAAAATGCTCTACCCAAATGCCAAGGTATATCTGGCCAAAGCGGATGTCGACTATTGGACATCAGCAGAGAACGAAGCAAAAGCCACTGATTTCTTCAAACCTTTATTTAAAATGACCCGCGATGCATTACAAGCTTATCAGCAAGCAGGGCAGTTGAATGCCTTTACCAAAAGCTCTTTCCATGTGCCGAATGTTGAGCTGATCACCACGCAGGGGCATACCGACGGCCATTCCTCATATCTGGTGGATGGACAAAATAGACAAAAATTTTTGGGACTGGGGGATGTGGTGCATTATGCTGCGGTGCAATTTCCTTATCCCGAAGCCAGCTATAAACCGGATACGGATTCCCGAAGTGCTATTGCAGTGCGTAAACATATCTTTGAACAAGCCTATCAGCATCAATGGTGGATTGGCGCTGCACATGTGGCTTTTCCCGGCATTGGTCATATCGGCAAGAATGCGCATGGCTATCAATGGATTCCAGCCCAATATCGCCCAGAACAGTGAAGGGTGGCTTTGATTTTTTCTTTGCTGATAGCAGGTTCAAGCTTATGAGACAGAGCGTTTCCTTTATGCAACGATACTGTAGCTAATTTAACGTACTGATTTAAATCGTATTTAATTAAGTTTTTCTTAATGGTTAATTTCAATTAAGCTAAAAGTGTACTGATTAGTACACTTTTGTTAGACTTTTATTTTCGCTGGTTTTTTTGTTGAATAATGAAGTTTGATTTCCGCTTAAATGGCGTTGTATTGTTTTTATTCTCCCTCTTATGTCTTACCGCATTTCTAGCCATTGCCCAAAGTGCTGTACTGTTGACATGGAATGTTCATGTTCTGGAGGCCTTTCAGGCCATTGTGTTATTGGCTTGTGTTCCGTTCACCTGGTTCTATGTCAAACCCAAGACCTTAACTGAGCAGAAGAAATGGTTCTGGATCTGGGCCATGGCGTGGTGGTTGATGTTCTTTGGACGAAGCATTAGTTGGGGGCGTGATTTTTTTCCTGAAGTTCCGCATGTCTATTATCGGATTATTTCAATTTTTGTGATTGCACCTGTGGTTCTGATGCTGTTTTCTCCGCACTTAAGAGCTGAAATCAAGTATAAGTGGCAACAGCTCAAGTTGCCGTTCTGGTATTTGCTGATTGCTGTTGTATCGTTATTTTTCGCCGATAGCGTCGAGCATCATCGCTTTATAGATACTTGGTTATTAAGCTATTCTGCAAATCAGGATATCGTGGAAGAGCTCTACGAAAATCCATTTATCCTGGCATTGTTCTGTTCTGCTTTTTATTTTATGCAGCAGGATCGGGTGACTGAACAGGACAAGCTCATGCCGGCGATGCAGTCAGAACTTTCACCCAAGCCCTATCAATAAAAATAGAGACTTTTTAAACGGTTTAGCTCGGGGCTTAACCGATGCGGAATTGCGTTAAATCAGCGACTTTTGCAGCAGGGTTTGCTGATTTTTTATCCAAACCGCTGGGCAAAGTATTTTTATCGGCGCTTTTCTGTTTTTAGCAATTTTAAGTCATTCATTTATATATCCTTTTTATTGTAAAAAAATGCTATTTTTGCAGGCTTAAACTTACCGTTATTTTGTGCTTTATGCTATAATTTTTCGCTGTATTTTTTATTTTAGTTCAAGTCTTTGAGCTGAATTTTTGCAAGATTGAAGACATAAAAACAGGTACAACTCTCTACCTGTAAACAAGGAGTATGCATGAGCGTATCGGAAATCAGACCGATTGCCATTGAGGACGAACTCAAGCATTCATATCTAGATTACGCGATGAGCGTAATCGTATCTCGTGCATTGCCAGATGTGAGAGACGGTCTAAAACCTGTTCATCGTCGCGTATTATATGCGATGCACGAATTGGGCAATGATTATAACAAAGCGTACAAAAAGTCTGCTCGTGTTGTCGGTGACGTAATCGGTAAATATCACCCGCATGGTGATAGCGCAGTATATGAAACAATCGTTCGTATGGCGCAGGACTTTAGTTTGCGTTACATGCTGGTGGATGGTCAGGGTAACTTCGGTTCGGTCGATGGGGATAGCGCGGCAGCAATGCGTTATACCGAAGTTCGTATGCAAAAGCTCACCCATGAAATTTTGGCCGATCTGGAAAAGGATACGGTTGACTGGGAAGACAACTACGACGGTTCCGAGCGTATTCCTCAGGTGATGCCAACGCGTATTCCAAATCTACTGATTAACGGTACGACGGGTATTGCAGTGGGTATGGCGACCAACATGGCGCCACACAACATGACCGAAGTGGTCAATGCATGTCTGGCGTATGCCAATAATCCGAATATTTCTGTAGAAGGGTTGATGGAGCACATCACGGGCCCGGATTTCCCTACAGGCGGTATTATTTACGGTAAATCGGGCATTGTAGATGCCTACCGTACCGGTAAGGGCCGTTTGCATATTCGCGGTAAATATCACTTCGAAGAAGACCAGAAAACAGGTCGTACCACGATCGTCTTTACTGAAATTCCTTATCAGGTCAACAAGGCAAAAACCATTGAACGTATTGCCGAGTTAGTCAAAGAAAAGAAAATTGAAGGTATTTCTGAGCTTCGTGACGAGTCTGATAAAGAAGGGATGCGTATCGCCATCGACTTGAAACGTGGCGAAAATGCAGAAGTTGCAGTGAATAACCTGTTCTTGCATACCCAACTTCAAAACTCGTTCAGTATCAACATGGTCTGCCTGGATAATGGTCAGCCTAAGTTGATGAACCTGAAAGATATTATTGCGGCATTTATCCGTCACCGCCAAGAAGTTGTGACGCGTCGTACCATGTACGAACTGCGCAAGGCGCGTGAGCGTGGTCATATCTTGGAAGGTTTGACCGTTGCCTTGGCTAATATTGATGCCATTATTGAGACCATCAAGACTTCTGCCAATCCGGCTGAGGCGCGTGAGCGTTTACAGGCTGGCGAATGGGCCGGGGGCGGGGTGGTTGCCTTACTGGAAAAAGCAGGCGCGATTTCTGTTCGTCCAGACGAGATTGAAGGCGAAGATCCAGCACGTCCGTTTGGCTTGTCAGGTGATATCTATCGCTTGTCACCAACTCAGGTTGGCGCGATTCTAGAATTGCGTTTACACCGTTTAACGGGCTTGGAACAAGACAAGTTACACGCTGAATATACTGAAATCTTAGGTCAAATTGCTGAATTAACAGCGATTCTGAATGACTTCAATTTGTTGATGAACGTGATTCGTGAAGAGCTGGCGTTGATCTTGCAACAATATGGTGATGGTCGTCGTACTGAGATTGTCGAGTCTGGTGTTGATTTCTGTCGTGAAGACCTGATTCCTGAAGAACAGGTGGTATTGACAGTTTCACAAACAGGTTATGCGAAAACCCAGCCGCTTTCTGATTATCAGGCGCAA
Organism: Acinetobacter sp. 1000160; assembly: GCF_000588715.1. Classification (NCBI taxonomy): domain Bacteria; kingdom Pseudomonadati; phylum Pseudomonadota; class Gammaproteobacteria; order Moraxellales; family Moraxellaceae; genus Acinetobacter; species Acinetobacter sp. 1000160. Next base: position 298,571 of record NZ_JFWP02000003.1, read on the forward strand.
CGTCGTGGTGGTCGTGGTAAGTCTGCCACTGCAATGAAAGATGATGACATCATCCAGCATTTAATTGTGGCGTCGAACCATGCAACCGTGCTGTGCTTTACCGATGTCGGCAAGGTATATCGCTTACGCGTATTTGAAGTACCGCAAGCCTCTCGTGGCGCCAAAGGTCGTCCAATTATCAATTTACTTCCTCTGGAAGCGAATGAAACCGTTACTGCTATTTTACCGTTGACTGAATTCCCTGAGAACCATTACGTATTCATGGCGACTGCATCAGGTACGGTAAAACGTGTTGAACTGGCACAATTTAGCAATGTCCGTTCAAACGGTTTACGCGCAATTGAGCTGAATGATGAAGATACCTTGATCGGTGTTGCGATTACCGACGGTAACCAGCAGATCATGCTGTTCTCGAATGAAGGTAAGGCGATCCGTTTTGCTGAAACTGATGTTCGTGCCATGGGTCGTACCGCCAAAGGTGTACGTGGTATGCGCGTCAGCTTTGCAAGCAACAGTATCGAAGCTGAAGATGCTGACGTTGAAAATGATGACAGCGATGACAATGATGATTCATCAGATTCAAATGTCATCAGCCGTATCGTTTCGCTTGTAGTTGTACCTGAAACGGGTGAAGTGCTGTGTGCATGTGCCAACGGTTATGGTAAACGTACTCCAGTAGATGACTTCCCGACCAAGAAACGTGGCGGTAAGGGTGTAATTGCGATCAAGACCAGTGAACGTAATGGTGAGCTAGTGGGTGCGGTATCGATTGATGAAAGCAAAGAACTGATGTTGATTTCTGACGGCGGTACATTAGTACGTACTCGTGCTGCTGAAGTGGCAACCACAGGCCGTAATGCGCAAGGTGTACGCTTGATCCGCTTAAGCGATGCTGAAACCCTAGTGGGTGTGGTTTCGATTGAAGCTGTAGAGGATGACGAAGAGTTAGATGCTATAGATGAAGTTGAAAATACCGAAGCTGAAACAGTGACTTCTGAAGAAGTGGTTGCTGAGCCAAAAGATGATGCGCCTGAAGCGTAATCATTGAGGTAATAAAAAAGGAAGCTTATGAGCTTCCTTTTTTTATGGGTTGCATCATTACTAAACGGTAATAAGAAATTGCCAGTAAAATTGCAGCGACAGTAGCTAGATAAATCAGTTTTGGTACCACAATAGAGGTTGGTACACCCATTTGATTGAGCTGGACAAACATCTGGACACCATGTGTTGAAGGAAATATCCAGGCCAACCATTGCATCCAGTGCGGCATGGCTTCATGCGGCCAGGCTGTGCCAGTCAGTAAGAACAATGGAACAGAAGTCACTACAATCAGATGTCCAACCCGTTCCGGCATATCCACCAGTGAACCGAGCAGCATGCCCAAGCCAATCACACAACTGACATAGATTGGAACGGCCAAGAGCATACCCCAGAAGTTGCCACCGTGTGGAAATTCATACAACCAGAAGGTAAAGCCGAATAAATATAGACAGCTGAGGCAACCGGTGGTAAAAATGGCGGCAAATGTGGCCCAGAATTCAACAGGTTTAGCCACCCAGCCCTGTTCACGGTAACTGGCAATCAGCATGGCGAGACCCAACACAATGGTTTGGTGAATGATCAGGCTGGCCACAGCAGGGAAGATATAACTGCCATAACCTGACATGGTATTGAATAACGGAATCTGATGAATTGAAAGCTCTGGCTCAAAAGAAGAGGCATTACCGAATTTCTCTAAATGTTCTTTCAGGGTGTATTCGATTGAGCTTGCCAAACCCACGCCAACCTCTTTGGTCCGAATAAAATAGGCTGTACTCAAGTACAGGCCAATGCCACCCATTTCCCCGCGTTTCAAGCTATTGGTAAGATTCTCTGGAAGCAACAAGATGCCTTCAGCTTGCTGGTTCTGCACCATACGTTGGGCTTCAAGAAAGTTATCCGTCACCGTGGTGATCTTGATATGCGGACTATTCGAGGCCTGACTAATGATTTTTGAAGTCAAAATGCTTTGTTCATCATCCACAATCACAATCGGAATATCTTCTGCGGTTTGTGCTTTATAAGCGGTTGGGTAGAAGAAGCTATACAGCAGGGTTGCTGCAATCAGGGTGGTGAATACCGAATTATTGGCAAAAATATTCTTAAAGGTCTGTAGGTAATAGCTGAAAAATGACTTCATGCGCTCAGCTCCTGAGTATTTTTCTTCAACAGACGCACACTTAATGCAAAGAATAGGCTCCCGAAGACCAGTAAAATAGCAAAGGGAACCATCGAGACATGCAGATCGCTGCCGATAATCCACTGTTCGGTTTGCAGCTTGGCATAAGGGGTGTAGGGAATAATCATTGACCAGAACTGGGTAAATGCAGGCGCATTGTTCAAGGGCAATGTAATCCCTGAGAAACTGGGTGAAGAACCACCATAAAGAGCAATAAAACCAAAGGTTTTAGGCAGATTTTGGGTGGCGAGTACTACGGTGCTGCTGATCACGGCATAGGAAAAATACAGTAAAAATTGTGCTACCAAAATCAGCGTGAGTGAACCTGCAATAAAGTAACCGCGGATCTGTGCTAACCAGAACATCCAGCACCAGGTCCAGGCACAGAAAATAAAGACATAGAGCAATATTTTACCGAGTAGGCTGGAAACCACTTGTTTGGAACTGACCCATTCACCTACTGTTTTGCGCTTAAACTCTTGCCCTATGGCAAAAGCCACGCAGCAACAGAGCAATAAGTGTAAAACGGCTGGCACCATAAACGGCTCAAGAAATAACTCATAACTCATGCTGGGGTTATATAGGGTCGAGATCTTGATATGTGGGGTGGGCATGTCCAGATAGGGGATTGTATTGGACAGATAGCTTTGTCCCATATATTCCGCCATGCCATTCAGGGTGCTGATGAGCATGGCTGAGGAAATGGTATTCCCGATACTAAAAAATGACTGGTTATAGGCGATACTGATTTGTGCATCTTGGGCTTTGACCAGCCGTTGTTCAGCACCTTCGGGGATCATCACGAATCCCCAGGCTTCGGTTTTGTTGATCAGGTGTTCGGCTTCATCCTGACTGGCGGTAATGGTCTTGACCTGTAACGTATGGTTCAGACTTAAGCTACGAATCACCTTACGGCTCATTTCACTCTGGTCCTGGTCAATCACTACAATGGGCAGATGCTCAGCCTTACCGGCTGAAAACATACTGCCAAACAGCAGAATCACCAGCAATGGGGCAATGACCGCCATAAACAGATCGACTTTATGGCGTTTGAGATAGCGTAATTCCCGAAGCATGACAGCAAACATCGGTTATTTGGCCTCTTCGATTTTGAAGAGTACGCTCATGCCGACTTTTAAATCTGGAATACGTTGCTCGGGCACCAAGTGGAATTTAAAGCTGCGGATGTCATAACCACCCGTTTGACGCGTGGTTTTAATGGTTGCAAAATCACCTTCGGCATCAATGTTTTTGACTTTAAAAGTGACTTTCTGATTTAAAGCCGGAATAAAACCTTCAATGGTTTTCATTTGATACACAGCGCTGTACATGTCTTCGCGAACATTTAAGCTGACCCACAAATCGTGATCTTCAATAATACTGACCACAGGCACGCCTGTTGCGACTAACTCTGTCGGTTTACCATAGGTCTTAGAAACAGTTCCGTCAGTTGGTGAATACAGTTTGGTTTCTGCTGTCAATGCGTTGGCTTCTTTGACTGCCGCTTGCGCCATCGCCACTTGTGCATCCGCAGTCGATTTCTGTTGTTCGGTACTACCACGTTTGGCACGGGCATACTGTTGATAAGAAGCTTCGGCAGTTTCACGTGCAGAGGTCTGTGCAGCCCGCATTTCATCGCGACGTTGACGAGAAATCACCCCTTGCTGATAAAGGGTTTCACCACGCTTATAAGTGGTTGCTGCCAATTCTGCCTGGGTTTTCATGGCTTGCCAGTTGGCATACAGGGGCTCAATATTTTCTTGTTGAGCACCACGATACACAGTGGAATGGAATGCAGTTGCACTTTGTAAAGCTGCTTGAGCCTGTTCTTTTTTTGCTTCAAGTTCCGGGCTGACAAAACGGACCAGTGCCTGACCTTTCTTAACCGGCTGGCCTTCAGAAACATAGAACTCTTCGATACGACTTGGCACTTTGGTGCTGATATGCACGGTTTCTGACTCAACCCGACCTTGCAATTCAATGGCTTGCGGTTGATAGGCTTTCCACAAGCCAAAAGCGATTAAACCCAAAAGCAGAATCAAAATAATCAGGCCAATGATTTTTGCCTTGCCTTTTTTAGCTGGCTCGTTCGGTGGCTGCTGTGTATTGGAATTTGATGTCTCAGGTTGTGGCTGCGCAACTTGCTCAGTCGCGCTCACCTGTGCTTGAGCAGATTCAGACGCTTGGGTTTCAGTCTTGTTGTCCACTTGATTTTTATCGCGTTCTGAATTGGATGATGATTGATCTTGGCTCATAAAATTCTCCAATTAACGGATATAGTCAGTACGTGGTTGATGAACATACAGCTTGAACTCATCAATCGAGCCATAGCTTTGTAAAAGTGTTGCTAAAGATAAAATGTATTTATATGAATTAAGCGCCATTTCGCTTTTTAAAGCACTGAGGGCATTTTGTGCATCAATCACTTGTGTCGCTGTGCCCATACCTTCCTTAAAGGAAAGCTGCTGGATACGTAAGTTTTCTTGTGCCGCTTTGGTGTTTTGAACCAGTAATTGATGGCTATTCTGTGAGGAACTTAATTCGCTATAAGACTTATACAACACATTTTCGACTTCCTGCTTGGTGCGTTCGGTCATCAGTTCCGCTGCATACTTTTTAAGTTCGGCGGCACGGATGTTTTTATTGTTATCGATGCCCGAAAATAAATTGTATTTTGCCATGACGCCGACAATCCAGTTCTCTTTGCTGTCCAGTCCATATTCACCAAAGGCAAAAACACTCGGTTTTTTGGCTGACTGTTGAACCTTGATATTTTCATTGGCCAGTTGGGTGTCCATTTGCAGCTTTTTGATCAGATTGGAATTCTGATCATAATTTGCCAGCATTTTATCCAGAGAATGGTTTTGTGCATTATTCACAAACAGCGGCGTAGTGAGATTTAAACTTTCTCTGGTTTTAAGCAAATTTTGCAGGCTAAACTGACTGGCTTGTAAGTTCGATTGAGCATTTTGATAGCTACGTTGCGCATTATTACGTGCTACCTCAAATTGCATGCGCTGGCCTTTATTAATAAAGCCTTGCTTCTCCAGTTTAAGGGCATTGTCATAATGTTCCTGCATGGCATTTAAATTAAACAGGCTGGCATTGAGTAATTGCTGCTGTAATTGCACATTAAAATAGGACTGGATCATCTCAAAACGTTGCGAGTCTTGTTGTTGTTTTTCGCTAATGTTTGAGCGTTGTGCCTGAATGGTGGCAATCTGTTTGGCGCTGCTAATTTTACCGCCGGTATAGAGCGGCATCACCATGGAAACTGAGGTACGCACATCATGGTCTTTAACCGTAACATCTACATTATTCGGCACCTGATTCAAGCCTTCACTTACGGTTTGATCAAATCCCTGACTAACCTGATCAATCACTTCAGGCGGTAATACATTTCCCCATTGCGATAACTTGTCATCAAAACCACGGGTCAACGAATTTTCCAGTCGACGTTTGCTTGACCCTAAAGGCACGCTGGTTTCACTATGAAATGAATAAGCGCGCGCATTTAAATCAATACGGGGAAGGCCCAAGTTTTTAACCGCTTCCATCTCAAGTTGTGAAGCTTGTTGCAGTGCTTGTTGGGCTTGGGAGGCATAGGCATTTTCGACCACATACTGTTCAGCCTCGCTATAGCTGAATGTCTGGGCCCATACAGAAGATGAAAATAAGGCACAGCTGATCAGGCTTATACTCAAGCTTAACATTTTGGGAAAGCGCTTGACCTTGAAATCCGGTCGGTCATGTTGTTTCAACATCAGGTTATGTCGCAATTTAATAATATCCTGCGTTAGTCTAAATTCTTTTTATAAAATTAAAATATTATGTTTTTAATTAAATAGTTATATGGCTCAGATTGGTGTAGTGAATTTGTAAAAAGTAGAGTTTTTAATCTAAATAAAGTGGTGAAAAACCGGGACGTTTTAGGTTCGGGAAAAGGGCTAACAAGTTTGGCCTAAAATAATTGTAATGACAGAACATGATTGAAAAATTAATACTTTTTTTGCAGTCAAATTGAAATATTTACTGCATAAGCTGCTGCAAGCTTCGCCAATCTATGATTAAATTCCCATTCCAATTTGTTCCACTTTAACAAGGGAAAACTCATGCGTGCTTATAATTTCTGCGCTGGTCCTGCTGCATTACCTACTGCCGTTTTAGAAAAAGCTCAACAAGAATTGTTGAATTGGCAGGGCAAAGGTCTGTCGATCATGGAAATGAGTCATCGTAGCAATGACTATGTTGCCGTGGCAGAGAAGGCTGAAGCTGACTTACGTAAGCTCATGAATATTCCAGAAAATTATAAAGTACTGTTTTTACAAGGTGGGGCATCCTTGCAGTTCTCGGCGATTCCGCTGAACCTGTTAGGTAAAAATAACAAGGCAGACTATATCCATACCGGCATCTGGTCTGAAAAAGCGCTAAAAGAAGCGAAACGCTATGGCGATATTAATATCGTTGAAGCAGGTACGCTTATTGATGGTAAACATGCGATCACTGAACAGAGTACTTGGAATCTGTCGAATGATGCAGCCTATGTGCATTATGCAGATAATGAAACCATTGGTGGTTTGCAATTCGCGGCTATTCCAGATGTGAATGCACCGTTGGTCTGTGATTATTCATCTAGCATTTTGTCTGCACCATTGGATGTCAGCAAGTTTGGTCTGATTTATGCCGGTGCGCAAAAAAATATCGGCCCGGCAGGTTTGACCATCGTTATTATTCGTGATGATTTACTCGATCAGGCCAAGCCGGAAATTCCAAGCATCTTGAAATATGCAGATCAAGCCAAAAATGGTTCAATGGTCAATACCCCGGCGACCTATGCATGGTATTTATCAGGTCTGGTATTTGAATGGTTGCTTGAGCAGGGTGGAGTAGATGCTATCTATAAAGTGAATCAGGAAAAAGCCAAGTTATTATATGGTTATATTGATTCGAGTGACTTCTATAACAATCCGATCGCAGTGCCAAACCGTTCAATGATGAATGTACCATTTACCTTGGCGGATGAAGCACTTGAAAAGACTTTCTTGCAAGAAGCTGAACAGCATCACTTATTGAACTTGGCAGGCCACCGTTCAGTGGGAGGCATGCGTGCAAGTATTTATAATGCCGTCCCGTTAGAAGGTGTACAGGCTCTTGTTAACTTTATGGATGATTTTGCGAAACGTCATGGTTAAGCCATAAACAGCAGTTAAAATAAAAGCCCTCATCATTGAGGGCTTTTATATATGAATATAGGGTATGGGCAAAAATCAGAAAAAGCCAATTTGATGAAAAATAAGTGCTGCTAAGAACATACCGAGTAAGAAAAAGCAAAAAGCACCAACATCAAGTTTAAGACCTTGATCACTCGAATGAATCAGACTGGTGGTTGTTTGTTCTGGTATAATTTTCATTAGAACGCCTAAAATGCCATTTATGTGATTTTTTGTCACTCAAGAGCAGTTTTAGCATAAATATTGGCCTGAATCCATAGGTTGCCACGAATATATTGGCCAATGTTAAAGTTTCTATACAATTCGTTTTTAGTGGCAATACGAATCAGGATTGCTGGTAAATCATCTTCTAAAACCAGAGTTACGTCATACAAGGTATATTCATCCTGCATAAACTGCATTTGAGTTTTACCAACAATATTACCTTGGAACCAGGCTTCATCTTCCTGACCTAAAGTTTCACCGAATAAATAAGCCACCATTTTAGAAAAGTCGACCGTGACAGGTTCTTGATCTTCTGGTGTTTTTGGCTGCCACTCATTAATCAGTTCCTGTAAATTTTCAGGCGCTACACCATTATGTTCTGCCAAAATTGCATTTAAAGCGCGATGATGTTTAATCGAAGCAGGATCATCTACAATGATTTTCTCATCTGCAGCCACTGCTTCCAATTCATAGGCCCAAGCATTAAATTGAACTTTATAGCTTTGATTTTTGTCATATTGACAGCTATTTACACTGAATAGATTATCAAAGGCATAAATGGTGGTATCTTTATTTAAATTTAACCGTAATACGGCCTGAGTAGCAGAATCACAGGTAATAATGCGCTCAATTTTAGCATCATATTTATACGGGCTTTCGAAACTTGGAAAAGCAGTTTTTAATGCACGTGGTTTCTGGTCTTCCACCGCGATGATCTGGTTAATCGAAACAGATTCACCGCTTGGACCCTGAATCAACCAGAATGCCTGATCCATCTCATGTTCATCTTCACATAGCCCCATTGGCATAACCGGTGCATCAAGGGCCAGTCCTAACCATTTGGGAACATCAGTTTCGGGTGTATCTGTCAATAAGTTCCAATGCTCGACATGATTACCGAAATTTTGATCTTGAATTTTAATGATTTCTGGACTGTTTTGATTTTTCATAAAGCGAGAGGCTAAAAAGATTGAACTTATTCTATTAAATCGAGGGTAACCGGGATATTTCAAGTCTGAATCTGTAATTCTCTAAAATTTATTTTAATTTTTAAGCTGATATCAACCTCTACTCCAGTCGAAGCAAATGGAAAAATGCATGGGATGACCGCCGCTTTGTTAACTCTACTTTTCCCGTAATCTGCTACACTAGTCTTTTCTTCTCAAGAGTTTTCGTCAACGTGCTGCCATTTAAATTGTGGGTAGATGCTGATGCTTTACCTAAAATTTTACGTGAAGTGATTTTACGCGCATCCGATCGTTATCAACTTGAAGTGACCTTTGTCGCCAACCAGAATGTCGGTATCACCCCGTCCATGCGGATTAAATCCATTCAGGTGATGAGCGGGGCAGATCAGGCGGATCAGGAAATTGTGGAACGCATGCAAGAAAATGACATTGTCATTACACAAGATATTCCGCTGGCGGCGCAAGTGATTGAAAAAGGGGGAATTGCCATTCACCCCCGTGGTGAGATTTATACCACGGCCAATGTAAAAGCACGTCTCCATCTACGTGATTTTATGGATACCTTACGTGGGGCTGGGGTACAGACTGGTGGGCCACCACCGATTTCAGAACGAGATAAACGTGAATTTTCCAGTTCTCTGGATCAGACCATTTTAAAACAAAAACGAAAAACAGCATCTTGAGTTGAGTATGCCATCACGTATTAATCTCATGCTCACTTATGGACTACTGGTCTTTATCTGGGCAACCACGCCGCTTGCAATTGTGTGGAGTGTTTCGGACCTGCATCCGATGTGGGCATTGCTGATCCGCTTTTTTATTGCCTTACCACTGGCTGTGACGGTGTTATTACTGTTAAAAGTGAAATTTCCCACTCATAAAATTGCCTTATTGAGTTATGCCGCGGGCTCATTGAGTCTGATTGGTTCCCAAATCTTTACCTATGCAGCCACGGCTTATCTGAGTTCTGGGCTGATCGCCTTAATGTTTGGTCTGGCACCGATTATGGCGGGATTGATTGGACGTTTTGGTTTTCAGCAAAAACTAGCGGGCTTGCAATGGCTGGGAATGGCAACATCGATTATCGGCTTGGCCATGATTTGCTTGAGTGGTAGCCAGCAGCATGTACAGCCAATTGGCATTATTTTAATGCTGATCAGTGTTTTTTCTTATTCATTGTCGATTTTTCTGGTCAAGAAGATTAATGCAGACTTGCCAGTGATGGCGCAGGCCACCGGTTCAATTCTGGTCTCAACCTTATTGGCCACATTATTGATACCGTGGATCTGGCAATATGCCCCAACGCATTTTCCTTCTGCGAAGTCTTTGTTTGCACTGACCTATACCATCGTGATGGCCTCGTTAATTGCCATGTTCTGTTATTTTAAGCTGGTGCAGAACTTACAGGCGACCACATTATCACTCACGACTGTCATGACACCGATGCTGGCGATTCTGATCGGCGCTTATCTGAACCATGAACAAATATCAGCTCAGGTTTTTGTGGGCGCGAGTATTATCCTGTTCGGTTTAGTGCTGTACTTCTTCAGAGATTTAAGGGCATATCGCCGTTTGAAATCTTAAAGATGAGAGCAGATTAGCTGGCTTCACTTTGTTGAGCCTGTCGAATACTGGCAGCCAATTTGGCGCGATCTTGCGGATTGAGCGTAATAAAATAGGCACCGATACGGAATTTCCCCTGTTCTTCCGCGGTGCTATGGGCGACTTGCGCAATGGCTGCGATATGGAAGAAATTTTCAGGGTGGCTTAGGGTAATGTGGATATAGGAGCCTTGATTAATATCTTGAGAACTAAAGAAACTTAATCCATTCTCGGAAACATTGACCTGCTCAGGAACCGGCAATAAGGATTGCACGATATTGTCATAATAAGACCCCGTAATCAGGTTTAATTTCTGGTTAAAAAGGGATAAGATGCGAGCAATTTGTTGATCTTTTTCATTTAATTGTTCTAATTCGTAGCGAAACGCATGATCAAATTGATCTAATTCTGCAAGTAGTAGAAAATAGCGGGGCAAAACGAAATGGGAATCATACGGGTCATTCAGCGCTACATCATCGGGAATGATTTGATAGTTGATTCTCAACACGGCATCAATACGAGACATCACACGACGTTCAGTGTTGTCGTCAACAAGATGATGTTGTGAATTTTCCATAATAAATCACCTCGGACTAGATGGTATGTTTAAGCCAATTTCGCTGTATATAGGGTTGAGATACACTCGTGCTCAGCGGAGTAATCATTTTATTTCTTTTGTCGCCTTAGTTTCCATGATCGGCTTGACGCTTGGTGTTGCTGTGCTGATTACAGTGCTATCGGTCATGAATGGTTTCGATCGCGAATTAAAAAATCGTGTCCTTGGAATGGTTCCACAAGCCACTGTTTCTTCTAATCAAATTCTAACAGATTGGCCTGAGCTTGTAAAAAAAGTTGAGCATCACCCGCATGTCACAGGTGCTGCGCCTTTTACCCAATTGCAAGGGATGTTGACTGGGCAGGGGCAGGTCGCAGGTATTATGGTGACAGGGATTGAGCCAAAATATGAAAGCAAGGTGTCGATTATCCAGAACCATATGGTTGCAGGTGATTTAAATGCATTAAAAAAAGGCGAGTTCGGGATTGTGCTCGGTAAAGATATGACCGATGCATTGGGTCTGAGTCTGAATGACAATGTGACCTTGGTGCTGCCTGAAGCGACGCCGTCCCCAGCAGGCGTGGTGCCACGGTTTAAGCGCTTTAAAATTGTCGGCATTTTTAGTGTCGGTGCAGAAGTTGATTCTACAGTTGGCTACATTGCCTTGAATGATGCCTCGACCTTATTACGTTTGCCGGATGGTGCCCAAGGTGTACGTCTTAAAGTGGATGACATTTTTGCGGCCCCGAATGTGGTGAACCAGATTGTTAAACAATTACCAGATAATTTTTATGCAACCAGCTGGAAGGAAACGCATGGAAGTCTGTTTGGTGCGGTGCGAATGGAAAAGAATCTGGTGGGTTTACTGCTGTTTCTGATTATTGTGGTGGCTGCATTTAATATCGTTTCGTCACTGGTTATGGTGGTCACCGATAAAAAGGCAGATATTGCAATTCTGCGTACCTTAGGTGCTTCACCACGATTTATTACGTCTGTCTTTATTGTACAAGGGACCATTATTGGGGTGGTGGGTACGGTGACAGGAGTGATTTTAGGTAGTGCTTTTGCCTTAACCATCAGTGATTTGGTGGGCTGGTTAAATCACACCTTTGGACTTAATTTATTTAGTGGTTATGTCATTGGCTATTTACCTTCTTATTTACGCTGGCAAGATGTCCTGATTGTTGTGACCGCATCTTTATCTATCAGTTTTTTAGCAACAATTTACCCTGCTATCCGTGCAGCGAAAACGCAACCAGCTGAGGCATTACGTTATGAGTAAGATCGTTCTAGAATCAAAAAATATCTTTAAGCATTTCGATGATGGCAAAAGCAAAGTAGAAGTGATCAAAGGCTTATCCCTGCAAGTCAATGCCGGCGAGTTTGTTTCGATTGTGGGTTCAAGCGGTTCAGGTAAAAGTACCTTGTTGCATGTGTTAGGCGGTTTGGAGCAACCCTCGGAAGGACAAGTCTTCTTACAAGGCCAACGCTTTGATAATTTAGGCGAAGCGGAGCGTGGCTACAAGCGTAACCAATATCTGGGTTTCGTTTATCAGTTCCATCATTTGTTGCCAGAATTTACTGCATTGGAAAATGTGGCAATGCCATTAATGTTGCGCAGTGAGAGTAATTTTAAGGACGTAAAAAAGCAGGCAGAATATCTGCTGGATCGTGTTGGCCTGTCTCATCGTATGGATCATAAACCGGGTGAATTGTCCGGTGGTGAACGGCAACGTGTGGCTTTGGCGCGTGCTCTGGTGACCAAACCTGCGGTGGTGCTGGCAGATGAACCGACCGGAAATCTGGATCGTAAAACCGCACTCAGTATTTTCGAGCTGCTCACCGATTTGAAAAAAGAACTCAATATGGCGATGTTGATCGTGACCCATGATGAGCAACTGGCCCAGTCCGCGGATTCAATTTTGCATATGCAAGATGGTATATGGGTGGGTGAGCATGTTTAAACCCATTTCATTTTATATTGGGCTGAAATATACACAGGCGAGAAAAAAAAGCCGTCTGGTGTCGTTTATTTCATTGATGACCATGATTGGTCTCACGCTGGGTGTTGCGGTACTGATTACGGTTTTGTCGGTGATCAATGGTTTTGACCGGGAATTGAAAAACCGTATTTTAGGAATCGTGCCACAAGCGACGATTGCCTCCACTCAGATTATGACCAACTGGCAAGACCTGGCTCAAGATATTGCTAAACAGCCCCATGTGACTGCTGTTGCACCCTATACCCAGTTACAGGGGATGTTGACTGCACATGGCGAAGTGACTGGAATCATGATCTCAGGGATTGAACCGGAATATGAAAAACAGGTCTCTATTGTTCATAACTATATGCAAGCCGGTAGTCTGGAGGCCTTGAAGAAAGGCAAATATGGTATTGTGATCGGTCAGGATCTGGCAGACAGTCTAGGCTTGAAGCTGAATGATCCGGTGACGCTTGTGTTACCTGAAGCCACCAATTCATCTGCCGGGGTAGTGCCTCGCTTCAAACGTTTCCAAGTGGTGGGTATATTTAAAATTGGTACTCAGGTCGATTCGATGGTGGGATATGTGGCATTAAATGATGCCTCTACACTATTACGCTTGCCGGAAGGTGCTCAAGGCATTCGCTTAAAGCTGGATGATATTTTTGCTGCACCGGAGATTTCGGAGAGTATTATCAAAAAATTACCAAGTAATTTTTACGCTTCGAACTGGACCTATACACAAGGTAACCTATTTAGTGCCATTCAAATGGCAAAAAATATGGTCGGGTTATTACTGCTGCTCATTATTATTGTCGCAACCTTTAATATTATTTCATCCCTGATGATGTTGGTGACAGATAAAAAATCAGATATCGCCATCTTACGTACTTTAGGTGCATCACCCTTATTGATTACTCAAATCTTTATGGTACAGGGGACAATCATTGGTGTGATTGGTACCGGTTTAGGGACCATTTTAGGGATTATTTTATCATTAAGCATCGGTAATATTGTGTCTTGGGTGAATACCACTTTTGGCTTAAATTTATTAGATGCCTATTTTGTACATTATCTGCCTTCATATTTACGTTGGCAAGATGTATTGCTGGTGGTAAGTGTTTCATTGTTATTAAGTTTACTGGCAACAATTTATCCTGCCTTACGTGCAGCAAAAGTTCAACCGGCTGAAGCATTGCGCTATGAATAATGCATAAATATTGAATAAGACCTCTTGTTAAAGCTCCGAAAAGGGGCTTTAATTTTATCTTTAGAAAAACTAAATGCAATGTTAAGAAATGTTGAAAATTATTTTGTTCGGCTGGCTTGCCGGTATTACTTTGATGGGGCAGGATTTCCATTTTATAGGACAAACATGGTGGATATGGCTGATTTTAGCAAGTCTGATATTCGCTTTAGGACGATATAAAAGGCAGCGCTATTTTCAGCGGACTTGGTATAAGGCGCTCCTTTTAAGCAGTTGCAGCTGGGCATTGTGCTGTACCGGTTATCATTATGCTGATGTGGCTTTAGAACAGCGCTTAAGCTTACGGGAACTTCAGGTTCAACCATTTGAAGCCATTGTTTATATTAAAAAAATAGATGAACTAACAGATGAAGGGCAAAAACAGATTGCTGAAGTCCTCAATCGGCATAGCCAGCCAGTAGACTGGTTACTGTATCTGAATAAAGCACCTGAGCAATCCATGCAGCAGCCGAGCTTACAATTGGGTCACTATTATCGGATCAACGGGATAATCAGGCCTGCGCATAGTTATGCCGTAGCAGGAGCATTTGACCAGGAAAAATGGTTTTTACAGCAGAATATTCTCTCTGCATTTTCAGTCAGGCAGATTCAGCCGTTAAGCCCTGATGAGATTTATCGTTTGGGTTATCAGCAACACGATAAGCAACAACGTACGCTCAAAGCCAAGTTGCTGTTAAAGATTGAAGGCATGCGGCTGGACTTCCGGCAAATGCTGCAAACAAGTTCTCTGCAATATCCAGGTTTGCTGCTAGCTTTGCTGACTGGCGATGAAAGCCTGTTGTCGAGCGAGCTAAAACAGCAATTCCAGTTGCTGGGAATATCCCATTTACTGGCTATTTCAGGGCCTCATGTGCTGATCTTTGCCTTGATGCTGACCTGGTTGTGCCAAAGGTTGATACAGCGTTATTACCTAGAATTATATTTATGGAAACCCAGACAGATTCTGGTTATTTTTCCTTTTGTTGCCAGTGTTGTACTTTATGTAGCTTTTGTCGGCTTTGAGATTCCGGCTATCAGAACGCTGTTCACAGTGCTGATTGCCAGTCTTTTCCTGATCTTGCGACAGTCTATCCAACCTCTGGCTTTGCTGATCTATAGTGCTAGCTTACTGCTGATTTATGATCCATTTAGCATTTTGTCGGCAGCATTCTGGTTATCTTACGGGGCCTGTTTTATTCTGCTACGGATCTATCAAACGACAGCACACTTGCCTCAAGATCAGGTGCAGACCTCAATACAAAAGATGATACTGGCAATTAAAGTATTGATTGATGCCCAATGGAAAGTTTTTATTGCCTTACTGCCTCTGGTGATTATTTTCTTTCAGCAGATTTCCTGGGCAGCGCCATTGAGTAACCTGATTGCAATTCCGCTATTAAGTGGCGTGGTGGTGCCGCTAGATATTCTTGCTGCTTGTCTGTGGCTGATCATTCCTGCATTGGGTCTATTGTTGTTTCAGCTGAATGATCAGTTGCTTGCATTCTTGTTGTGGGGCTTAAACGGTTTACAGCACCTGTTCCCAGCGTTATACGGGGTCAGTTATACACCTGGCATGATGCTGAGCTTGATCTTGGGATTGGTCATTTTATTTATGCCTAGAGGTAGCGTACCCAGGCTTTGGGCTGGTGTCTGCTTTTTACCCATGCTTATCGGTGTAAAAACTCAATCTACGACTTTAACTATTCTCGATGTTGGGCAAGGGCAGGCGATCTTTTTACAGCATCCGCAACAGACATTAATGATTGATACGGGCGGGAATTATGACGAGCCCAAATTTGGTATCGGTGAGCGAGTCGACATCCCGTTCCTAAGACAGCAGGGTATTCGTAGCTTGGATCACGTCATTCTATCGCATCTGGATCAGGATCATAGTGGCGCATTTCCGGCTATACAAAATGCCTTTACGATTACTCAGGTGCAGTCAAGTGAACGAAGTGAAAAGCTCCCGTTTAAGGACAATTTCTCCTATTGCCAACAGGGTCAGCATTGGTCATATTCCAATCTTAAAATTGAGATTTTGTCGCCTACGCAAGATGGCCTGAATTTTGCCGAACATCAACAGAATGAACAATCTTGTGTGGTCTACTTACAGTTTCTCAATGCTCAACCTTATCAAAATTTTCTGATTATGGGCGATGCAGGCTGGGAAACCGAATTTAAGTTGCTACAGCAATATCCAGATTTAAAAGTAGATGTTCTGGTTTTAGGCCATCATGGCAGTAAAAATAGTTCTGCTTATGATTTTTTAAAAGTTTTAAAACCCAAGCTGGCGATTGCTTCAGCTGGCTTTAATAATCGTTATGGGCATCCGAGCCGGGAAGTCCAAAAGCGTCTGCAAGCTCTGAATATTCCGTTACTTAATACTACACGAACAGGGTCGGTGAATTTCCTGTTTGAGCATGGTAAAGTTGAGATAAAGCTGCAACGGCAGCAAAGGGAATGGTTACAACGAGAATAGCCTAAGCAAACTCTTCTTGGGCTTGCTGACGAACTGCAGCCACTTGAGCCAGTGCCTCCTGTTCATCAATATCATAAATTTTCTTCAGCGCGGGATTGGCACGAAAACGTTTATAGCTCCAGTGATAGTGTTCCGGATAGCGTTGAATCAGTTGTTCTAAAGTTTGATGAATGATCAGGGTACCTTGTTTGGCACCGCCTTCATAAATTTGAGGATTGACCGGCTCAATGAACATATCAAAGCCATCTCGCTCATTTCTTTTGGTGTAAAGCAACAGGGCTTTGGCCTTGGTTTTCTGGATCAGCTTGGCACTTAAACTGCTGGAAGCTAAAGGAATGCCGAAATAATTTACCATGTCACCGCCATGATCGGGGGTATGATCAGGCAAAATGGCGGTAGTACCACCTTGTTTTAAGGCTTTGAAAACTTGTCGTACACCACTTTCATCGGTCGGGACCAGATGCGCTTGCTCACGGCTACGTGCATCACGGACAAACTGGTCAGCATCAGGATTCTTAACGGGCTTATATAAGATAGTCATTTGGGTATATTGCGCTAACCATGCATTCATCACTTCCCAAGTGCCAAAATGAGGAACAACCAAGACCACGCCTTTTTTTTCTGCCAGCGCTTCATGCAGGTAGTGTTCGCCCTGAACGATATCAATACGCTGAATATTTTTCTGATTGGAAGCGCCCCAGATACTCAAAAACTCGAAATAAGAGGTGAGCTCATTCTGAATGGCGTGTTTGGTTAATAATTGTCTTTGTTGCGGTTCCATATCTGGAAACGCGATCTTTATATTCAGGCGAATAATTTTTGAAAGTTTAGATAGTTGAAAAGTATTGACCAGTCCAGCAACCAGACGTGCCAAAAAACGTCCTAATTGAATCGGCTGACGACTTAGGAGCTTGATGAGACGGTAATTTGAGCTGATCGTTCTGGAATGGGTCATGGAGGCGGTATGAGAAAAATTACAAAGGAAAAGTATAATGTAAAAAATAATTATAAGTTAAAACAAGTTATTTAAACAGTTTTGTTGAAATCAGCGTATATAATAAAGCCACTTTAAAACATATTGGATTGGAATCTTATGTCCGATTGGCCACCAAAACCAAAAAATGAATCAACAAATAGTGACAATGTTACGGGCAAAGAATGGCAGATTTTAGAAAAAGCCGTTCTTGCCTCTGTAGAGGAACAACGACGTAGCCGTCGTTGGAGTATCTTTTTTAAATGTTTAGGTTTCGCTTATTTACTCATTGTCCTGATTGCAATGACCAAGAGTTGCTCGACATCGACAGACAAATCAACCACCAATATCAGTAGCGACCATCTGGCCGTAATTGATATTGTAGGGACAATTGATTCATCTGCGGGTCAGTCGACTGTTAACAGTGAAGATACCAATAAAGCGCTTAAACGAGCGTTTGAGGCGAGTGGCAGTAAAGCAATTGTTTTAAATATTAACTCTCCTGGTGGTTCGCCGGTACAGTCAGATGAAATCTGGCAGGAAATTCGCTACCAGAAAAAACAGCATCCAGACAAGAAAGTCTATGCAGTAATTGGTGATATGGGTGCGTCAGGTGCATATTATATTGCGTCTGCTGCTGACGAAATCATTGTCAATCCATCGAGTTTGGTGGGTTCCATTGGCGTGATCATGCCAAACTATGGTTTAAGCGGACTGGCACAAAAGTTAGGAATTGAAGACCGGACTTTAACTGCGGGAAGTAATAAAGATATCTTAAGTATGACCAAGCCATTAGATCCGGCACAAAAACAACATGTGCAATCTGTACTGGATAATGTCCATACTCACTTTATCAATGCGGTAAAAGAAGGTCGTGGCAAACGTTTGAAGACTAACGATCCAGCGGTATTCTCTGGTTTATTCTGGACAGGTGAACAGGCGATTGCTTTAGGTATTGCAGATCGTAGCGGTAGCATTACCACACTGATGCGTGATCTTAAAGTTGAACAAAAAGTGGATTATACCGTTCAACGTAATCCTTTTGAGTCGATTTTAGGCCGTATGGGCGCCAAGATTGGTGAAGGAATTAGTAGTTCGCTTGCGTCACAGCTGGAAACTCAGCAGAACGCGAAAATTCAATAACAGGTCAAATTGTTCCAACTTTATTAAAGCGATGCTTTTGCTGGAATAGATTCTTCATACTCAGGCTGTGTTTTTCACAGCCTTTTTTATTGTAAAAATAACTGGGCAGTTCTTGTTTTGATTTGCAATACATGTGTAGAGCAGGATAATTGAACGATCAGTGAAAACAAATAAAGAACCCTCTATGAAACCCTTGATTCATTTTGCCCATGCCAACGGTGTTCCTTCTAAAGTTTATCAAAAGCTGTTTGATCAGTTGAAAGATCAATATGACATTATTTATCTGGCTGAAATTGGCAATGACAAACGTTATCCGATTACGCATGGCTGGACACATCTGGTCGATCAGGTCATTGATAATATTGTTCAGCAAGCCCAAGGACGTCAAGTGATTGGTGTAGGACACTCTTTGGGTTCGGTCCTGACTTTAATGGCTGCCTATCGTCTCCCCGAGTTATTTTCCCAAGTAATTATGCTGGATCCACCTCTAATCATTGGTAAAGCCTCTTTTGTGTTTCATTTGGCTAAACTTTTTAAACCTAAGCTGGTGGATAAAATTACCCCTGCGGGTTTATCTGCACGCCGTCGTGATCATTGGGAGTCGCGTGAACAAGCGGCTGAGCTGCTGGGTTCACGTGGTTTTTACCAACATTTCGATGCCGACTGTTTTCAGGCCTACATTGATCATGCCTTAACCGTTGATCCACAGCGGGGCGGTGTTACTTTAACCATTCCTAAGCAGGATGAAGTGAAGCTGTTTAGAACAACCCCATCGATGTGGTGGTTACCAATGCCAAAACCACCCGTTCCTGTACAGTTAGTAGTAGGCCAAGATAGTGTGTTTTTAAAAGAGAAATTTCCGCAGGTTGCACAAAAGAAACTGGGTATTCCATTTTCTGTTGTTGAAGGAGGGCATATGTTCCCATTGGAGCATCCACTGGATACCGTTGAGAAAATTAAAAGTCTGGTGCTTTGATTGTTTCGATGAGAAATACTGAGATTATTCTAAATGCACTCGGCTTGCTGGGGTATGGGCAAGAAAGTTGCCAAGCAAGCGTACTGATTTTTTTTGATGCTTATCAACAACGGGTTGCATATATCAGCAATTTTTTAGATATATTGGGCCTTGCGTTAAGCAATGTGCAAGCCCAAGACCAACTTGTAAGCATATTTGATCGATTCAATCATAAAAACTGGCAAGAAATAGATCAGTATTCATTTCAAGAAGGTGAGTATTACTGCTTTCTTCGCATCAAAGTTTTTCTATTGCATTTAGCTGATGAACATGACGCAGATGAAAGCATGGAGTGGTTAAATATTTTTCAAGAAAAATATTTAACCTATCTTTTAAAGTCATAAAAAAACGCATCCTTAGATGCGTTTTATTTTTTAGAATTGAGCAAACTGAATCGGTCGTTCCAAAGGCTTCTGGTTAAAATAAGCTTGGCCATTTTGCCAGCGCAGTTGACCTGTACAAAACCATTGCGCGACTTGAGGATAAATAAAATGCTCAAGTTCATGCACGCGTTGCGCTAAAGTCTCTACCGTATCATGTAAACCTACCTGAATGGCAGATTGCGCAATACTTTGTCCGGCATCCAGTTCAGCTGTCACAAAGTGAACGGTACAACCATGCAGCCGGTCTCCGGTATTTAATACCCGTTGATGGGTATTAACGCCTTTATATACAGGCAACAGAGAAGGGTGGATATTTAACATTTTGCCTTGCCATTGCAGCACAAAGCCAGGTGTTAAAATCCGCATAAAACCTGCAAGGATCACTAGATCCACCTGCCATGCTAGCAGTTGCTGGTGCATGGCTGCATCAAAGCTTTCGCGATTCGGATAATCTTTATGTGAAATAACAGCGGTTGCAATATTGGCATCTTTCGCACGTTGTAATGCATAAGCATCAGCTTTGTTTGATAACACACCAATGATTTGCCCTGACAGATTTGCATCTATCAGGGCCTGTAAATTACTACCGCTGCCTGAAACAAGGACAGCAATTCTCATTATGCAAAGATCACGCGAATTTTTTCGTCAGCGCCTTCAACTGATTCAGCATTTTCCTGAATGTGACCAATTTTCCAGGCTTTTTCACCTTGAGCATTCAACACATCAATGGCTTTGTCCGCTTCGCTTGGATCAACTGCAATCACCATACCAACGCCACAGTTAAAGGTACGATACATTTCAAAGCGTTCTACGTTACCTTCGCGTTGTAACAACTGGAACAACTCAGACCATTCCCAGCTTGATTCATCAATCACTGCTTGCGCGCCGTTTGGAAGAACACGCGGTAAGTTACCTGGTAAACCACCACCGGTGATGTGAGCCATGGCATGTACATCAACTTGTTTGCAAAGTTCGAGGACCGGTTTTACATAAATGCGCGTCGGTTCCATTGCAACATCGGCAAGTGGACGACCATCAACGATTTGGGTCAGGTCTACATTTTTAACATCTAAGATTTTGCGTAATAATGAATAACCATTTGAGTGTGCACCACTTGATGCCACACCGATGAGTACATCACCAGACTTCACTTTTGTTCCATCAATAATTTTACTGTGTTCAACTACACCCACAGCAAAACCGGCAAGATCGTAATCTTCGCCTTCATACATGCCTGGCATTTCGGCAGTTTCCCCACCAACCAATGCACAACCAGCAAGTTCACAACCTGTACCAATTCCTGTCACTACATTGGCAGCCACATCAACATTTAGATGACCTGTTGCATAGTAGTCGAGGAAGAAAAGTGGTTCAGCACCACAAACAAGCAAATCGTTAACACACATTGCCACAAGATCTTGACCAATCGTGTCATGACGATTGAGATTGAGTGCCAGGCGTAATTTGGTGCCTACGCCATCTGTGCCCGAAACCAATACAGGTTCTTCATAACCTTTTGGAATTTTGCATAGCGCGCCAAAACCACCAAGACCGCCCATTACTTCAGGACGAGTGGTGCGTTTCGCGACAAATTTGATACGATCGACCAGTGCGTCGCCCGCTTCAATGTCGACGCCCGCATCTTTATAGCTTAAACCAGTGTTTGGGGTAGAAGTTGAGTTGCTCATAGTGAAGTCTCCGCATTGGCGGCAGATTATAACCTGAATATACGAAACTCTTATGTTATTTATGCTCGAAAATGCTATCTTTAATTAAAATTTTTTTTATTTATAACGAATATACAATAAAAGGCTAGATTTTATGCAAGATCAGGTACTACGTCGTATCTTTATCCTCGCTGGGCTCGCATTACTGCTTTGGGTGCTCTATCTGCTAAAGCCCATCGTCATTCCTTTCGTAGGCGCTTTTTTTATTGCCTACCTGTTTAGTCCACTGGTGGATGTCCTTGTCAAAATCAAATTACCGCGTTGGTTAGCCATCAGTATCGTCTTTATTGGAATTGGTGTGACCCTGACCATGGTGTTGTGGTTCTTGGTACCGTTGATCTGGAAACAGCTGATGTATGCCCGGGATAGTATTCCTGCGGGTATCCACTGGATTAATGCCACTTTCCTACCTTGGGTATCACATACCTTTAATGTTGTACCTATGGAGATTGACACTGAACAGATTTCAAAAGCCGTAATGGATTATATCCAGACCAATTACAGCGCTGACAGCATCCAGACCATGGCATTACGAGTCGCCCAATCAGGATTGAACTTTATTCAGATTGGTGGGGTCGTTATCCTTATTCCAATTATCTCGTTCTACTTCCTGCTGGACTGGGAGAGAATGCTGCAAAGTTTAAGACGTTTAATTCCACGTCCATATGAAGCTTCAACCTTAACCATCGTGCGTGAATGTCATAGTGTCTTAGGTGCCTTTGTCAAAGGGCAGTTCCTTGTGATGCTTTTGCTGGGAATCGTTTACGCCGTCGGGTTACAACTGATTGGGCTGGAAGTCGGTTTAATTATTGGCATGATTGCTGGTTTGGCAAGTATCATTCCTTATCTTGGATTTGGTGTCGGGATTATTGCTGCTGTGGTTGCGACACTTTTCCAGTTTGGACTGGACTGGACCCAATTGCTGCTTGTCGGCGTGGTGTTCATGATCGGGCAAATGGTTGAGGGATATATTCTGCAACCGTTCTTGCTGGGTGATAAGATTGGCCTGTCACCTGTGGCTGTTGTTTTCGCGGTATTGGCAGGGGCACAGCTGGGGGGATTCCTGGGCATGCTGATTGCTTTACCTGTGGCTGCGGTGATTGTAGTGCTGCTTAAACATGCACGTGATAATTATGAAAGAAGCCGCTTCTATGGTTCTACCACAGAAGTTGTACTGGTACAGGGTGAAACTCAGCACATAAATGTGGATTCAGAGCAAGTAGAGCTTGATATTCAAATTAAAAACTCTCAAGATACAGAGACTTCAAACCCGAAAGATTTAAAGTAATTGAGGAACATATTAAATATATGCGTCAACTACAACTGGATATAGAACCACAACTCGATGCTCGAATCAGTGATTTTTCGGGGCCGGGTTGGGGGCCTGTGGTTGATGCAGTCAGACAATTACATGCGGGTTTGGTCAGCCGATTCTATGTCTATGGTGGAGCAGGAACAGGTAAAAGCCATTTGCTTTCTGCGATCTGTGATTCTTATCTGGAGCTGGGGCGGCCTGCAATTAAAGTCTCGCTACTCGAATTATTAGATGCACCGATCGAAGCAATTACTTCTCTAGAGTTTTATGATCTGGTTGCACTGGATGATATTGACGCCATTAGTGGTGTACCGCATTGGCAAAAAGCGGTTTTCCATTTGATGAATAATCATGAAGGTCAGTTGGTGTTTTCTTCTCGGGTTGCGCCGATTGAATTAAAACTGGAACTGCCTGATCTTCAATCAAGATTAACCCAGGCAGTCAGTGTTAAAGTCCCGAATGGAAGTTCCTATATTGACCGTCAGGCCTTACTTCAATCGGTAATGACTCGTCGAGGCATTCATTTTGACCAGCAAATTGTTGATTATTTATTAAGTAATGGTCCGCATCAGGCCTCAATATTATTACAAACATTAGCCCAACTTGAAAAAATGCTAAAAGGCGAAAAAACCAAGCTATCCAATACTACTCTTAAACAAATTTATGCCTTAATAGATGAATATCGCCAATAGTATAAAATTTCTTGAGTAATTTTGAGAGCTATGACAAAGTACGCACAAAGGAATGTGGTTGCAAACACCTAGTTTGTAAAATTAAAAAAATGAAAAAACATGAAAGGAGATCGGTATGCTCAAACGGACGCTTGCCTGTACTTTATTGGTGATGACTGGGCACGCTTATTCTGCGGATATCCAAGTCAACACATTAGCTGATGACGAGAATTATACCGGTTGTTCTCTGCGCAACGCCGTAGAATTTTTAAATAAAAGAAGTCAAAAAGAATATGAAAATGGCTATCAGGGCTGTGGTGATAAAGATTCAAGCAGTGTAATTATTTTACAACGAGACCAAACCTACCAGCTAAAGTCAGCATTAAATATCAAGGCTGAGATGATCATCCGTACAGCGAATAGCGATGCTTTTAATGATAATAAACGTGGGCTAAACAATGCGACGATCAAAATGGTAGGCAATGATCGTCTGTTTGTAATTGATGACAACAATGTCGAAAAAGCGTTATTAAGAGTGGCATTGCTTGAGCTGAATTTGCAAGGAACGTCAAAAAAGCTCAATGATGGGGGGCTGATTCTCAATCGTGAAAACTTGGCAATCCAATATTCGCGTTTAACGGGAGGCGCTGCAAATAGAGGCGGGGCAATTTATAATGTCGGCGTCTCATCGGATAAGAATACTGCTGGTTACGTAACTGTTACTAATAGCCTTTTGCAAAATAATAAAGCTGATCAAGGGGCAATTATCTATAGTGAAATTCCCATGTATCTGATCACAAACTCTGTGATGCGTGATAACGAAGGCGTATCAGGGACAGAGGGTGCTTTATTGTATGTCTTGAATGGTTTTAATAATGACACCATTGCTGGAGCATTAACGGATCGATCTGCGGGCATTCGAAGCAGTACTATTTTTCAAAATAAAGGTGGCTATGTCGCAAATATTCGTGAAGGGATGATTCTCAATAATAATACAATCATAAAAAATGCCGCTGGTTTATATTTGCAGTCTTTAAATCGCAAGGTAACCACAGAAGAAACTGTGAATGGAGAGAAGGTAGAAAAAGTAACAGAATATCCAAGTGCCTATGTTTCCAATAGTATTCTAGTAGCGAATGGTAATAGTAATTGTGGCAGTATGACTACTGACACAACTATCGTACAAAGCAATTTAACCACTTCTGACTGTGATCGTAATGCTGAAAAGCGTTTACCCAACTTTATATGGAATGCAAATGATCCCGAGCAGGCATTAATCGCAGGAGGCAGCAATGATGAAGGGATTTGTGCGGCCCCTCCTGCAAAAGGATTATTGTGCCCATATAGTATTCCAAAAGATCAAATGCTAGGTTTCTTCAAACCACGTTTATTAACCTCTTATAAGCAATTATCTGACTCAATTATTGTCAATAAGGGAAGAATTTATAGTGATGGGACGACTTTTAGCTTAGCGAGTTGTGAGGGGGCTGATCAGCGAGGAAAACTTCGTACTGGTTTAAATGAGCTTTGCGATTTAGGATCAATTGAATTGACTGTTGATCGAAGTAATGTTGCTGTTGCTGGAATGGATATCCGTTTTAAAGAAATTGCAAAATTTAGTATTGCAGATAATCTATTAGATGGTGAACTCTTAGACCCCGCTTCGTGTGAACAATTACTGGGCAAACGTTCAGATGGTCAAGCTTGGCAATCAGGTTGTCTGGATATTGTGCAAAATCAGACACCATCTAAAGGAAAGCTCACTCTTGATCAGGATGGGAATGTAACTTATGTGCCTTATAGCGATTGGCACGGCGCTGATATGTTTAAAATGCGCATCATGACGACGATCACGCGTTTTAATAACGTGACCAATTACTATATCGAAATTCCTACCAATATTGTTCAAGATCCACCAGATACTTTCAAAAGTAAAACTGTGAATGTCAGTGGGGGAAGCTTAGGGGTTGGAGCGATTTTTATACTGTTAGGCTTAGTACGGTTGCGTCGGTTTAAATCATAATCAGGGATGATCAGATGAAAAATTATAAAAAAGCGGTATTGGCCACTATGGTTATGGCTGCCATGCCATTATTAGCGGCAACAAATGGAACAGCAATCAAAGTTACAACTTTTGTAGATGAGGACGGCGAAAACCTGAATGCCTGTTCATTACGTGAGGCATTAAAAACCGCAGAGACGCGTGTTTCTTATGGTGGTTGTCCCGTTACTGATAAATTATCTAGTACCACAAAAGTAATTCAACTTGAAAAAGGTGTATATACCTTAAAAAAAGAGCTTAGCCCAAATGTATCCGTTTCAATTCTGGGAGCTAGCCCGGAAGACTGGGAGGAAAAAAGTGTTTTACTTAATGATGTTGTGAATCAATATCCTGCTCAAATCCCTTTACAGACTACAATCAAGGCCGAGAACTCGCGTATTTTTAATACTGCCCTAGGTGCAAAAAATCTAAGCTTAACCAACCTAATTTTAACTGGTGGGCGTTCTTCAGATTTTGGGGGAGCCATATATGCAGGGGCGGATGTTGCATTACAAAGTAGCCAGGTTCTTGACTCTCAAGCAAAGGAGGGAGGCGCTATCTTTATGGCGGGACCTTCATCTACATTAACAATTTCTAAAAGTGTTATACAAGGAAATCAGGCGGAAAAGGGCAGTGTGCTGTCAATGGGATGCATGTCAGATGCAAAATATATTAAAAATACTATTAAATTAACTGCAAATAGCTTTATCAATAACGGCTCTGAAAACTCAAATAGTATGTTTGAATTTTGTGGAGAAGTAGATGCTGAGTTAAAAACCAATACTATTGCAAAAAATAGTACTAATACCACAACTGGCAATCTGATTAAATTTACCGGTGATACCAAAGTTGGGTCGGATGTTAATAATCGGCCAAGTGTATTAAGTGATACAAGTAAATTAACGTTGGTTAGTAATACCATAGTCGAGAATAAAGCTTTTACAACACTGTTATATGACAAGCTAGGTAACAAGAAATTAGATTATAATGTGATCGCTTATAATGGTGATGGTAATAGTTATGCCTGTCGTTATTTATTTGGGAACGCAGTCAATGAAGAGAAGGTCAAATTTGCGGTTAGCTATAATGCACTTGCATTGAAGGAAGACACTTCTACCTCTCCTGTGAATAATGTATGTGATGTTCCCAAAGAATCGCTCAAAGATAATAAAACTAATCTCAATGTCAGTAATATCAGTTTTGCAACGTTGCTAGATTATCAAGCCGCTTCTGCTCATACTGCTTTTATGCCGATTTATTATCCAAAACCAAATGTCACAAGTGTGCCTATAAATGATAAAGGAGATACAAAATTAGTAGGTTTATTAGACGTTGAAGGTACCGGCTGTAGTTCAACTGATCAGCGGGGACTAGCGCGTATTACAGATGGAACCTTATATTATGATCCTGATGCACGTAACCGCTGTGATATTGGTTCGGTTGAATTGATGCGTTTTACTGCGGGTGATTTGCAAGATTTAACGAATAGTTCAATTAGTAATGCTATGACAAATTATCAGGCACAACTAGACTTTTTTAATGATTTGGTGAAACATCCCAATAATCCTGACTTTTTAACTTATTATAAATTCCGGGTAGACAAGTATCAAAGATTATTGAAATATACCAAAGAAAACTTTCACTATCGTGCAATTTATATTGATCTCAGAAATTATCAGTTACCTTTACCCCAAGATGTAAAACAGGCTGATGGTAGTTATAAATTACAGTTTTTTGATCCTGAACTATATACGGTAACAACAGAGCCTTTAGGAAAAGGACAAATTAATGAAACTGTAACCGATATTGATGAAAGTGATAAAGAAAATCTGGTATGTCGTTGGGATAACAACTTACAGCAAATTATTTTTTATCGTAAGAATGAAAGTATTACTCAGGCAGGTGATAAAATTTTCTGTAAATATACGGTTACCTCTAAAGCGAATCCGAGTATACATTCTTCAGGCCTGATCCGAGCTGCATTTGCTAATATTGCGCCTGTAGCCACAGATACTTCTATTACCTTTAAATATAAGCAGAAGCAAAAGTTAAGCCTTAATTTATTGAATTTTGCCAATGATTATGGTGATACAGGTGAAGGTGGACCTGGTCCTGAACAGAATCCAAATAAATCCCAGTTTTGGAAAAATCAAGAAGGGGTAGAGTTACCGATCCGTTTGAGTAATGTGCCTTCTAAGGATTTGAGCATAACTGCTGATCGCCAAGGGCCTTGTCCTGAACCTGATCAAAAGGAAACCTGTTATGGTGGGAATATTTATGTTCAAGAAGTAAATGCATTTAATCCATTTAACTTCTCGTTTAATTATCAGGTATATGATGCGGATGGTATGTCATCAAATGCTGCAACAGTCCGTACCATTAATACTGCAACGACAACGGATGATACGCGTACATCAAGTGGCGGCGGCGGAGGTAGCTTTGGTATCTACTCGCTCCTAGGTCTGTTTGGTCTATTAACCTATCGTCGATTGAAAAAGTAAGTCAAAAAAAGAGCGCCAAATTAGGCGCTCTTTTTTTAGAAAAGAAATTAAAAAATCAATGTTCAGCGTATTTACTTAAATATTCTTCTCGGATATTGACGCGTTCTTCAGTACTCGCATTTTGCATACGTTTACGCAAGGTAGTGCGTTCCTGAGTACTCATTTTTTGCCAGACATCACGCATTTTCTGTTTTTCATCTTCCGGCAGTTGAGTAAACCATTCCATTCTTTGCTGGAGCTGTGAACTTTGTGTGGTTGGAATTTCCTTTAACGACTGATAGCGTTTAATTAAAACGCGTTGTTCTTCAGGAGTTAAATCATCCCACGCTTCTTCAGTCGTGGGTTTATTCTGTTTGGAAAAAATCCAGAAACGTTCTGAACCTGCAAAACTGGTTTGCAATAATCCAAGCGTACACACAACAAGTGCTAATCTTTTAGCTGCCATGTGGAACTTTATCCTCACCTAAAACCAGTAACATTTCCATATCTTCAACCATCTGAGGTGAAAGTTTGGGATTCACTACCACTTGATTCTGTGGTTTATCGATTAACTGTAAAGAACTTGGCAATACAGCAATTCCCATAATCGCGGCTGCAAAGGCAAAGCCTGTCATTTTCCAGATACTGTAATAAGACGTTGGTTTCTTTTGTACGGTATCTAAAACATGATTCATCACCCGCATTTTATTGTGGTGCTGCTCTCTTGCAAGTTGATCAAGTTTGGAAGTCACTTGTTTAGCGAACTCATCTTTTTTCATCTGATGATCCTCCCGTATGTGGATTTAAGTGCTCTAAGGCAATTCTGAGTCCCTGAATTGCACGGTGATAATGTGTTTTTACACTACCTTCACTACAATCCATAATTTGCGCTGTCGTTATCGTATCAAAGCCTTCCCATGCTCTTAACATGAACGCTTGTTGCTGACGGACCGGTAGTTGATTGATTGCAGCCTGAATTTCCTCCATAGTCACTTCCTGATCAAGGAACTCAAATGGATTTGGAGTTGATTCATCGACTACATCAATGATTTCTTCGTCATCGTCTAAACTGATCTTTTTAAATAATGAGAATGGACTTGCCCGGCGGGCCTCCTTTCTTCTCCAGTCCTGGAGCTTATTATTCAATATGGTATAGAACAGGGGATACCATTCGTCGGTACTTTTATCGGCATAGGATTTATGCAATGAAATAAAGGCTTCCTGAACCAGATCCATTGCAATACCTTGTTGTCCCTGTGTCGCACTTTCCATCATCACAAGCGCACGACCAGTCACGTCTTGCATAAAGAAACGCAGACGTTGTTCAACTGTACTACGATCAGTACCGTTTTCTGTTCGAGCCTGTTTAGGTGCTAAATCCATAGAGATGGAAAATCCTGTCATGGATACCCACCATTATTATTTCAATTCATTAATCATATAACGTTGAAAATGGTGGGCGCGTTGACAACTTAAGCAATTATTTTTAGTAGTGTAATAGATTTTCCCCGTAAAAAACGCGTATTTAAAATAAAATAACGTTTTACTGACGTTGGCGCACCATTTCAAAGAAGCAGACTGAACCCGCAATTGCAACATTTAAAGATTCTTGACCACCCGGCTGAGGAATTGTAACCGCCTGAGCATGTTCTAGGGCGTAGTCACTTGCACCTTGGCCTTCATTACCCAGGATCCATACACAAGGTTGGGTTAAATCTTGAGTATATAAACTGGTTGAACGATGTGAGCTGGTTACAAAGACAGGAATTTGAAACTTTGGCAGCAGGTCGTTGAGTTGGAAATTTTCAAAACAAGTCAGACTGAAGTGTGCTCCCATACCCGCACGTAACACACGCGGTGACCATAATGAAGCCGAGCCTTGCGTACAAATTACCTGTTTAATATTGGCAGCTGCCGCAGAACGCAACAGTGTACCGACATTTCCTGGGTCCTGAACATTTTCAAGAATGAGTGTATCTGCTTTAAAATCAATGGTCACTGAGCTTTTGGGCAAATCAATAATGGCCAAGCAGGGCAAGGTTGTGCCTAGAGTACTCAAGTCTTTATACAGTACTTCGCTAATGACAAAAATATGCCCTTGGTGTAATTCAATCACCTGTTGTAACTCTGGGTGATTGAGAGCCTGTTCGGTGGTAAAGAGAGAAAAGATTTTTTTCTGCTGTTGTAACCAAGCCAGGCAAAGATGAGTACCTTCCAGAACCGTTTGCTGATGTTTTTTTCGGGCGCTGTTCAGCTCGATCAGCCCACGCAAATGTTTGATCTTTGCATTGTCTTTTGATTCTAGAAAAATAACTGCCATAAGATAAACATCCAAAAGGGCATTATAAATGGATGATAATGCCCTGATTTTAAAATTAATTAGTGATAACTGGTGACGCGTTCAACTTCATTCTTAGAACCAATAATTACTGGAACACGTTGGTGGAGTTCGGTTGGTTGAATATCCAGAATACGAACACGGCCTGTTGTAGAGGCACCACCAGCCTGTTCAATCAACATGCTCATCGGGTTAGCTTCATACATCAAACGTAAACGACCTGCTTTTTTAGGGTCTTTCAAGTCATATGGATAAAGGAAGATACCGCTACGGCATAAGATACGGTGAATGTCACCCACCATGCATGCAACCCAACGCATATTAAAGTCTTTTTCACGCACCGAAGTTTTACCCGCAAGTAACTCATCAATATAACGTTTTACCGGATTTTCCCAATGACGTTGATTAGAGGAGTTGATTGCAAATTCTTGTGTATCTGCTGAAACCTGAACTTTTTCAGAAGTTAACAAGAAGCTTTGTGTCGTCGGGTCAAAAGTAAAGAATACAACACCAGCGCCAACAGTCAGTGCGAGCATGGTTGAAGGTCCATAAAGCACATAACCGGCAGCAACTTGCTCAGTCCCTGCCTGCATGAAATCAGCAGCTTGGGTGACTGCATTTTTTGCTGGAAGGATAGAGAAAATGGTACCTACACACATATTGATGTCGATGTTGCTTGAACCGTCTAATGGGTCAAATAACACCAAGTATTTACCGTTCTCTTGAGCAGGGGTGAAGTCATCCAGTTCTTCTGAAGCCAAGCCACCTACCTGTGGATGTGCTTTCAATGCATCAATCAGGTAATCATTTGAAATGACATCTAATTTTTTCTGGGTTTCACCTTGGACATTTTCGTTGCCCGCGCTGCCTAAAATACCTGCTAAAGCACCTTTTTGTAAGGCTTGGTCAATGGTCTGGCAGGTTGCTGCAATTGTTTCAATGACTTGTGCCAACTCTGGAGTCAAATTCCCGTTTTGTTGTTCTAGGTATTGGGTCAAAGTAAGGTTTGACATATTGAATAGCTCCGATTTAGCCGTGTCAAAAATTGATAAAAATGAATGTGGCTATTCTAGATGAGATCGCCCAAAAATAAAAATTATCTTACTTTATTTATGTTGCTTTTATGATTACAACTAAGCCATTACATGCTATGTTGCATAGATACTAAACAGGATGTTTGGAGGCTAAAGATGACAACCAAGAATTTTGAGGCAACGCCCACGCCAAGTGAACCTATTAACTTAGATACGATTTCCAAAGAAAATGTGAAGGATGCATGGAAAGAGTATGAGGCCAAGCCAGAATATAAAGAGTTTAATAAGCATGATTTGATTGAGTCGATGCAAAATAAGCCTGACGCTCAATCTTCATCTTAAGCAATGGAATAAAAATGCTCACATGAAGTGAGCATTTTTATTTATAGCGGAACCACAATTATTTTAATAGTGGTGGAACTGCTTCGTAGTTAATTTCTACACGGCGGTTTTCTTTCCATGCAGCTTCGTCATGACCTGCATTCACTGGAGATTCTTTACCGTAACTAACTGCTTCAAGCTGTTGCGGATTCACACCATTGGTGATCAAGAAGCTTTCAACGGCTTTGGCACGACGCTCACCAAGTGCCATATTGTATTCACGTGTACCGCGTTCATCTGTGTGGCCTGTAAGGGCAACACGAGAGTTCGCATTGGCAACAAGGAACTGAGCATGGGCTTGTAATGTTTGATAATCTTCGTTTGATAAATCACTGCTGTCATAGTTGAAGTGAACAACACGTTTTGCCAAGAATGCTTTATTGGCAGCAGTTACGCCTTTTGAAGATGCGCCAGCAAGGTTTTGTGCATTTAAAGCAGCATCTTCACTTAAACCGTCAGTGCTGACTGATGATGCGCCATTCGGATTCGTACCTGTAGTAATTTCAGCAGCAGGTTTACGGCTTGCACAACCCGTGAAAACCAGTGTCGCAGCAATCAATGGCAGCGTTAGATATTTAATGTTCATATGATTCTCCAATCAATTAAATTTATTTTGGTGCCCAAGCAGGTTCACGAACTTCACCTTGTTCGCTTGGTAAATTCATGCGGAAACGACCATCAGTAGACATGACTGATAAAAGACCACGATTTCCTTCACGCGTTGCGTAAACCACCATTTGACCATTTGGCGAGAAGCTCGGTGATTCATCTAAACTGGTTGGCGTGAGAATATTGGTGATGCCTGTATTAATATCCTGAATCGCAACTTTGTAGTTACTGCCACTTGGACGATGCACCAGGGCAATCTTTTTACCATCTGCGCTTAAGGTACCGCGCGCATTGAATGCACCTTTAAAGGTAAGACGCTTAACTGAACTGTCATCAAAGCTATAGCGGTAAATCTGTGGTGAACCGCCGCGATCCGAGGTAAATATGAAGGATTTGCCATCTGGTGAGTAGCGCGCTTCGGTATCAATCGCTGAGTCATTGGTCATGCGTTGTACTTGGCGGGTGCTTAAATCCATTTGATAGACTTCAGGGTTGCCGTGCATCGATGCAGTAAATAGCATTGATTTACCATCTGGCGAGAAACTCGGTGCACCGTTTAAACCACGGAAGCTGGCTAGCACTTCGCGCTGGCCAGTCGCTAAATCTTGTAGATAAATTGCAGGTCGTTTGGTTTCAAAAGACACATAGGCAATTTTCTTGGCATCAGGTGTCCAGGCCGGAGAAAGGATCGGATCACGTGATGACAGAACTGTTTTAGGTTGTTCGCCATCCGTATCTGCAATTTGCAAGGTATAACGTTGTGCAGGCGTGGCCTGATTACGTAATACATAGGCAATACGACCGCTAAAGTCACCTGCGATACCGGTTAAGGCCTGATAAATCGTATCACTGATCAGGTGGCCTGCTTGACGCACACGTGAACGAGGCACAGTCAGTACTTCATTCAGTAGATATTGTTGTTTTTGTACGTCATACAACTGGTAGTGAATTTCAAATGTATTGGCATCCACAGCCTTCATTTGGCCCACGACGACATAAGGCACACCCGCAGTTTGCCAATCGCCTGCCTGTACCTGATTAAGGCTGGCAGTTGCAGGTAAGTTCTGAGATGCACTGGTAAAACGGCCTGAACGGTTCAAGTCGCTTTCCACAATTGGATAGATCGCATTGTCATTGGCAAATGGAATGATCGCGATTTTTGGTGCTTGTTCAGGTGCTTTGGCAATTTCTAGATGTAATTGAGCAAAAGTTGCAGTAGGAACAACTGTGCTAATTGCAGCGAAAACTGCTAAAGAGAGGAGGTGTTTACGAGTCTTGTCCATAGTTACAATTACTTGCGTCGTATTTTTGTGGCTGTTGATTATTTAACACAGTTATAGGCTTTGTGCTATTAAAAGCCTATAACGTTAACTATTCATTACTATTTTGCAGTAAAACTTGAAGTAAAGCTTCTTGCCTCACGGCGTGCAACAGGATCATCTGGCATTGGATAAGGTGCAGCAGCACGAACTGCAGCTTCTACACTTGCTTTCACGTCTGGGTCGCTTGCAGAAACAACAACAGATAATACAGCACCGCTATCGCTCAAGGTAACACGTGCGCTGGCACGCTGACCTGATGAACCCGATGGCATATTCCAGGCACGATAGATTTTTTGTTCAAAATCACGTTTAGCTGTTGATGCAATACGTTTTGCATCGGCTTTTTTCTGAGCAGCATCCTGTTCTGCTTTTTTAGCAGCAGCGGCTTTTGCGTCGGCTTCTGCTTCAGCTTTACGTTTCGCGTCTGCCTCAGCTTTGGCTTTTGCATCGGCGTCGGCCTTGCGTTTGGCATCGGCATCCGCTTTTACTTTGGCATCGGCATCCGCTTTACGTTTGGCATCTGCATCTGCTTTGCGTTTAGCATCTGCATCTGCTTTGCGTTTGGCATCCGCGTCAGCTTTTGCTTTCGCATCGGCATCTGCTTTACGTTTAGCATCTGCGTCGGCTTTGCGTTTGGCATCCGCGTCAGCTTTCCGTTTTGCATCGGCATCAGCTTTACGTTTCGCGTCTGCATCAGCTTTGCGTTTCGCATCTGCATCCGCTTTACGTTTCGCATCTGTATCAGCTTTGCGTTTAGCATCTGCATCCGCTTTGGCTTTTGCATCTGCATCCGCTTTGCGTTTGGCATCTGCCTCAGCTTTACGTTTCGCGTCCTGCTGAGCTTGAAGCTTGGCATTTTCAGCCGCTTTCTGCTGTTTTAACTTGGCATCTTGCTCTGCTTTCTGACGAGCTTTAGCGTCTGCTTCAGCTTTCGCGTTTTGTTCAGCCCTGCGTTTTGCTTCAGCTTCATTTTTAGCTTTTGCATCGGCTTGACGTTTTGCTTCAGCTTCATTTTTTGCTTTCGTATCGGCCTGACGTTTTGCTTCAGCATCTGCACGTTGTTTTTGTGCTTGTGCTTCTGCAAGTTTACGTTGTTGTTCCTCTTGCTGAGCGCGAGCAGCTTCTTCAGCTTTACGTTTTTGTTCAGCTAATTTTGCCTGCTGTGCTTGTGCTGCCTTTTGCTTCTCAGCTGCAAGTTGTTGAGCCGTTGGTGGTGGAGGGGCTACAGGAATATTTTCAGGTAGGGTCAGATCTACATTCGGACTGACCACTTCTGGTGCCTGTTTGTCAGCCGTGACCTGTTGTTCAGGCTGTTGTAGCGATGAAGGTAAATCTTCTGGCTTCACCAAAATAGTGGTGAGTTTTTTAGGCTCTTCTGGTGGTTTACTCAAGCCTAAAAACAGTAAGCCAACAATCGCGATTGCATGCACACCGAGTGTGAAACCCAGTGCAATCGCATTTTGTTTAAAAGGCGGCTCTTGAAATTTTTTCATAGCTTATTTTAACGGCTCAGTCAGTAAGCCAACTTGAGTTAGGCCGGCTTCTTGTAGACTCGCCATCAGTGAAACCACTTCACCATAAGGACGAGATTTATCACCATTCACCAGAACAGTCAGTTGCTTATTTTCTTGCTCGGCTTGAGTTTGTGCCTCACTTAAAAGGGTTTCAAGCTGGGCAAGTGATAGCGGTTCGCTACCTTTGTGCTCTTGATATTGCAAAAAGATATCACCATCTTTACCAATCGTGACCATTGCTGGCATATCTTTAGATTCAATAGGGTGATTATTGGCTTGAGGTAAATCCACTTTGATACCACTGGTAATCATGGGTGCGGTCACCATAAAAATGACCAGTAGCACCAACATGACGTCGATATAAGGAACCACGTTCATATCGCTTTTTAGTGGTTTCTTAATCCGCTCAAAACGTCCAGATCGTTGAATCGCCATTATGCATCTTCCTGTGTCGTTCCAATTGCTTGACGCTGTAAAAGAGCAACCATTTCTTCTGCAAATAAGGCACGGTCTGAATAGATTGATTCACCTTTGGCGGTATAGTGGTTAAACGCAAGTACCGCTGGAATGGCTGCAAATAAGCCGATTGCGGTAGCGATAAGGGCCTCGGCAATACCCGGTGCAACGGTGGCTAAAGTGACTTGATCAACTGCAGCTAGACCGATGAAGGCATTCATGATACCCCAGACAGTACCGAATAAACCGATATAAGGTGCAACCGAACCAATGCTGGCCAACGCACCTAAACCTTGCTCCAAACCACCTTGATCACGGCTTAAACCGACACGAAGAATACGTTCAGTTCCTTCGATAGTCTGGTTGGTATCTGCTTTACGTTTTTGTAATTTAAAAAACTCACCCAACCCTTGATAGAAGATGTCTTCCAAACCACGACGTTTAGAGTTGAGTTGAGCATTGTTATAAAGGGTATTTAATTCGGCACCTGACCAGAACATCTTTTGAAAATGCTCATCATCTTGTCCTGCTTTTTTGAAGCCCATATGTAATTTTGCAATCAGATACCAGCTGTAAATTGAAGCAAGTAATAAGATCAGCATGACCAGCTGTACAACAGGACTTGCTTGTAAAATAAGGTCGGAGATGTGTAGAGAAGATTCTAAATTAGTTGCCATAAGTTACTGTGCCGAAAGTTTATTTTAGTCCTGTGCCAATTCTTTTTGAATCAGGTCACGAATTTCATCAGGAAGTCGACGTGGCATTAACTCTTTGTTTAAACATGCCAACACAACCTCACCTGAAGCCAGCAAGATTTCACCACGATAAATATTTTGTTGCAACACAAATGATGCGGCTTTACACGAAATAACACGTGCTGTAACGGTAATTAAGTCATCCATTAATATAGGTCGTACATATTTGACCTGAATCTGGTGCACTACAAAGTTGTAATCTTGTTGATGCCAGTAGTGATCTACACCCGCAGCACGTAACCATTCAGTGCGCGCACGTTCCATAAAACGGATATGGTTGGCGTGATAGACGATACCACCTGCATCTGTATCTTCAATGTAAACGCGAATTTTAAATTCAAAATGATTAGCCATGTTTTTACCTATTTCCATGCTCAGTCGGCAGCAATCAGGGAATGATAGGGGGTCAATTCGAAGATGGAAATAGTAATAAATAACATATTGTTGAACTTGATAAAAAAGAAGCCCTCCGAAGAGGGCCTTTTTCTAATAATTTAAATCTTGCCAGTCTACAACTTTAGGAAAGCCAGTTACGCTTGAACCGTTAGAATAGGCACGCATTAAAGCTTTATAATCAGCGGTTCTGGTAATGGTAATAGAATTTTTACGGTTGCTACTATCCTCAATTACAATTTCAGCAAAACTTGGATAAAAAGCCAGTGCATCCTCAACACTTCCAAATTTGATTTGATTGTTAAAATTCACCGAGAATTCTTTGTTATTTGATATTCCGGTTAAGCTTCCTTTGGTGATAGATCCGGCAGGCCAAGGTTCAAAACTATAGTTAGTGAGTTTATAGATTTCTGTATAGTTTTTATCAGTCCAGGTAAAATCGATTTTACTGATGTCATATTTAAATGGACGTGAATCAGGGAAATAAGACAGGCTACTTTTGCTACCGCTATAGGTAGTTGTTTCGTTGTCCATTTCTACTTTAAACTGAGTGAGTGTCGTATCAATTTTAAAGTTATTCTCTACCCAATAACCCTGAGTATTAATCTTTCCAGATAAAAACATGGGTTCCTCAAAGATAGGCTGTGTAATTCCATCTTTTGTAAATTGGAGTTCACATTTATTGAGGGTAACACTTTGGCGATCTTTGCTGAAACTACCGCCTTTGTTACGGCAAGATGCCTTATAGCCGGATTGTTCTCCGCCTTGTATTAAATAAAAAACAGATTCAGCAAGCGTGATGGTATCAATCAGCTGATTTCCATTAATGCTTGATAAATTGATAATGGGTGCATAAATGATTTTAAGATTTTCTGGTTTGCTATAATCTAGTTTTTCTTTTCCTTGAAATGAATTGCTATTATCTGCATTATCATTTCCGCCCCCACAGGCTACTAGAAATAAACTACTCACAAATACGGCAGTTAAAGTTTTAATTTTCATTTTTACCCTAAAAATAATGAGATGATTAAAATCATGGATATGCTATTCCAATCATCTCATTATATGAAGGGTTTAATTGAAAATATTTATATTACTCAGGTGGCGTCATACCAAACTGCAAATACGCCATATTGGTTGCAATACGACCGCGTGCAGTCCGCATCACATAACCTTGCTGAATTAAATACGGTTCAATCACATCTTCCAGCGTTCCACTGTCTTCTGCCATCGCTGCGGCTAATGCTTCGACACCAGTTGGTCGTCCTTCAAAACGTTCCAGCAACATACTGAGATAACGTCGATCGAGCGTATCTAAACCAGCTTTATCCACATTGAGCATGTCTAAAGCACGTTGAGCCATGTCTTGAGTTACTTCACCTGTGCCTTTGACTTGCGCGTAATCACGAACACGACGTAATAAACGGTTGGCAATACGTGGAGTGCCGCGTGCACGGCGGGCGATTTCGGTTGAACCCTCATGGGTAATCGGCACGTCCATCAAATTGGCAGAACGTGTCACGATATGCGTTAAATCCTCAACCGAATAGAATTCTAAGCGTTGCACAATCCCGAAACGGTCACGTAATGGCGAAGTCAACAAACCTGCACGTGTTGTGGCTGCAACTAAAGTAAATGCAGGTAGATCGAGCTTGATTGAGCGGGCAGCAGGGCCTTCACCAATCATGATATCCAGCTGATAATCTTCCATCGCCGGATACAGAATTTCTTCAATCACGGGTGAAAGACGATGGATTTCGTCAATAAACAGAACATCACCTTCTTCCAGATTGGTCAGCATGGCAGCCAAATCGCCAGCACGTTCTAACACTGGACCAGAAGTCGATTTTAAATTACCGCCCATTTCACGTGCGATAATATTCGCCAAGGTGGTTTTACCCAAGCCTGGTGGGCCAAAGATCAGGGTATGATCGAGTGCCTCACCACGACCACGGGCCGCGCCAATGAAGATTTCCATTTGCTCACGCACCACAGGCTGACCGATATAATCAGCCAAAGACGTAGGGCGAATGGCACGATCAAAATGATCTTCAGGTTTTTCTGTTCCGCTAATAAGACGATCTTGCATATATCTATTACTTCATCATGGATTTAAGCGCAGCACGGATAATATCGGCTGACTCAGTATAATCTGCTTTGACGGCAGCAACGGCTTTTTGTGCTTCAGCCGGCTTATAGCCGAGTGATTGTAATGCGGCCTCGGCTTCGGCAACAGGTGAGTTGGACATGAACTGGATTTGCGTTGCCGCAGCATTGCTTGAGCCACCTGCAGGATGGGCCAATGCTTTAAAGCGGTCACGTAATTCAATCATTAAGCGTTCAGCAGTTTTTTTACCTACACCCGGAACTTTAATCAAGGTATTCACATCATCATGTTCAATGGTATGTATCAGTAATTCAACACTCAAGGTTGAAAGAATACCGAGTGCCATTTTAGGCCCTACACCGTTCACTTTGAGGAGTGTGCGGAAAATGGTTTTTTCTTGAGCATCGCTAAAACCATATAGTTGCTGCGCATCTTCACGTACCACTAAATGGGTCCATAACGTAACTTTTTGTCCTTTTTGTAATTGGCAAAATGTCGAAAGTGGGGTGTCAATTTCATAACCTACACCATTTACATTGAGTAATACGGTTGGGGCTTCCAGGGCAAACACTTCGCCAATCAAACATCCGATCATTGAATCTTTCACTTATTTGTTAATGGTTGAATAGTAGTAGCCATTTGTTCTAAACGCAAAATAGCTTTCAGGATTTCTTTGCGATTTCGTGCGGATTTTATCCAGGCAGGCAATCGGCTTAAGTAAGTTTTATTCTTGTTGGTATAGGTTCTCTGTCTTAGCTCAGCAGAGATGTAAGCCTTCAAATCATTTAACTGTTCCATGTTATACACGAAAATAAGACCATGCCTGGTTTCTGTGGTGAGATACAGCCG
This sequence comes from Acinetobacter sp. 1000160, assembly GCF_000588715.1. Taxonomy (NCBI): domain Bacteria; kingdom Pseudomonadati; phylum Pseudomonadota; class Gammaproteobacteria; order Moraxellales; family Moraxellaceae; genus Acinetobacter; species Acinetobacter sp. 1000160. Next base: position 338,563 of record NZ_JFWP02000003.1, read on the forward strand.
ATAACCAAAGAAAGGATCTTTGTTGATTTCAAACCCTGACTTTCTCGGGATTTTATAGGTCCATAACGTATAAGGGGAATTATACACTTGCTCTTTTTGGCAGAAAGTACAATTCAGTTTGATAAAAGGCGGAAGAACACTGGGCCGGGCATAAGATTGGGAAAAGTAATATTTCCCACGTTTACAAGTGCAGGTTTGATTAATTTCTACGTTGATCTCGTCAAAATAGCCTAAGTTGTTTTGTTGTTGCTGGTCTTGATCAAAAGTTTTACAACAGGATAAACAGCTAAAAACAAGGCTTTTTTTAGGCTGATCAGGTAATTCTTGTTGAAAGACCTGAGCTTTATGCTGACAAAATGGACATACCACTAAAACAGGAGCATGGGTAAAACTATCCCAAGTCTTACCTTCATCAATAAATCGCTTCATTAAAAAAAGCCTATTTTATTGCCTTGCAACTCTTGCGCCAGACTATAAGCCTGATGGTCTGAGAACTTGCTAATAATATCAAGAACTTGCATAATATTATTATAATGGTTGTTTTGCAGATTTACGCCTGAATGTTGCAAAATTGACATCAATCGCTGCTCTTTAAAGCTGAGTGCCTTATGTGGCATGGTCAGGGGAATAAAGGCATCCAGAATGGTTTGCAAACTTTGATGTGCAATAATTTCTAAACCGGATTTTTGAGGATGTTCAAAGATACGGTCTCTGGCAAGATTCTTGGCGGTTTGAATACCGGCTTCAATATCCGGCGAACAATATTGTAACAGGCTACCTTTGAGCTGACCTGTCAGAATTTCAAAATGATGCTTGGCAAAAGCAGTGGTGACTTCATCGACCAAACGCTTCATGACGCGACCGCGTAAAGCTGCGATCTTCTGTTGCCAGGTAGTATGCGGTAAATGGAGTTCCTCGGGATAACCGTAATCGGCGATCAGGTTCAGAAAAATCGGCTCAACTTCGGCATAGTTCAACATATTCAGAATAATGCCATCTTCCAGATCAATCAGCGCATAACACATGTCATCAGCAGCTTCTAATAAATAGGTCAGGGGATGACGGCAATAATGATATTCACCGAGTTGAATCAGGCCGAGCTGTTCAGCCAGTTGTTTTAAAATTTCTTTTTCAGATTGATAGCAACCAAATTTTGCCCGTTGATGGGAAGGCGTATCACCTTGTTCTTCAATGGTTTTGGATAGCCATGGATATTTTAAATAAGCGCCTAGCGTGGCACAGGTCAGGCGCATTCCGCCATCATCTGGATGATAATCAATCCGGCTAAGCAGGCGAAGTCCTTGGGCATTGCCCTCGAATTGACGCACATCGGCTTGTTCTTCGGGTGTCAGTTTGGTGAGGAAGTCCCGATGAGAGGCATCATCAAACCATTCACGAATGGCATATTCACCGGCATGACCAAAGGGTGGATTGCCAATATCATGGGCCAGACAAGCCGCCTGAATGATCGCCCCGACATCGGCAGGGGAGATCCACATGGGTAATTCATCTTTAATTTTTTCAGCGGCAAGCATGCCGAGTGAGCGGCCGATACAAGACACTTCCAGTGAGTGAGTAAGGCGGGTATGAATACCATCGTGTTGTGTAAGCGGGTGAACCTGGGTTTTTCTATTCAGTTGGCGAAAGCTTTGGGAAAATATAATTCTGTCGTAATCTTTATGGAATGGGCTTCGAGCCAATTCGGTACTGCTTTTTTTACTGCCTAAACGAATTGCAGAAAGCAATTCTAACCAACGCATTTGTTCCATTTATCATTATTCACTATGAATTCAGTTTCATCATGCCAAAAAAAAGATTAAAGCACTAGAGTAGGGCGACATAAATTGTCTTGCTGCTTGTTTTAGGGGCTTAAGGCTATCGAATCGACTTCTATGCTGCGCAATAAACAGCCCACAAGCAGCAGGCTGATCGCGAAACGTCCTAGCAAGTCAGACAAAAGATCTGACTTATTCATACATTAAATAAAAACCTATAAATAAGTCAGAGCAAAGCCATTTAATTGAACTTAAAAAAATCTGGAGAAGAAGCCCGGTTTTTTCCATGACTTCTTGTAGTGCGCGGCAATAGGGATATGGTCGCTATATGACAGGATATGATCCAGATGTTGGTGCGCCTGTTTGATCTGACCGCTGTTATAGTATGCTTCAGCTTCAAGCAGATAGATATATTCCATAAGGTCATTATAGGCCCAGGCTTGCTGTTCATAAATCATTCGAGACTGTTCAGCCAACTGATGTACCATTGCAAAATCACCCAATCTGAGAAAGCTTTTCATCAGGTATTGATTGAGCGAAGGAAAATCTTCCGGATCAAATTCCTGCTCTATTCTGGCTGCATGATACTGATAAAACTGGATTGCTTGCTCATGTTGTTCAAGTAAGCAGTAACTTTTAATGATCAGGTAAATCGTCTTGTCCCAGTCCTGTTGTGCCATCATAAAACTGCGTTTCAACTTTAAATAGCGATAAGCGGATGCATTTATATTTTCATAATCCTCTAACTCATTATAGACCTGCATTAACACATAATGGGGTTGAGACGCGAGAGGGAAGCGAGTCGTAACGCTTTCATAATAGTCTTTGCGAATCAATGCATCCTGATCTTCATACAGTTCATAAATCAGATTCTCTACTGCACATTCTGCCACCTGTAGGTTGCGATAATCTTCATCATGCAGATGAGGTTTCTTAGCAGCATATTGATATAGCTGAAACAGGACTTTTTCAGCTTCTTCCTGAATATTGTCGATTTTGCCTAATTTTGCTTGGCAGGCCACATACTCTGCCACCCGAATTTGATGTTCAGTAAACGGCACACAGCTTGCATCATATTTTTCAAAATATTCTGCTAAAGCATGCTCCATGTCTTGGTAATTTTGCGCCTCTTTATAAGCCCAGATTCGGGTAAAGTGTAACTCCATAAACTCGGAGTAATTTAATCCTTCTGTAGCAATAGCAGCTGCCTGATCATAGTGTCCGGTTCTGATCAGCTTGATGGCATAGTTATTACAACACATCGCAAAATAATGGTAATTACCGTGATAGTCGCTTGGGTATTGATTCTGCTCATAGTACTGTTTAAAGGCGTGATAAGACTGACGATAAATTTCACAATTTAAATGAGTCAGCTCGGATGTGATCTGATCATCGAAATCGTAATTTTCCTCATAAAACTCGTTTAGACTCACCCCTGCAGCATAGAGATCTCTGGGCAGGGTCTGGTTGAATAGTGGAACTTCCAGAGTGATGGATTGTTGCAGCAGATATTTTGATTCCAGCCATCTACGCCAGGTCACAACATCCGGTTTTAAGGCTTGGGCTTTTTCCAGATAAGTGAATGCTTGCTGATATTGTTCGTTTTCATACAGATAAGTTCCAGCAAAATGCAAAGCAGAAGCTTCATCTGGATATTTTTCAATAGTGGCTAAGCTGCGTTGATAATAGGCAGATTCTGTCTTATTGAGTTGTTCATAATAGTTCCGCTCAATAATGATTTGGTAATAGCGAACTTCCGGATGCTCATAACCGTTGTTAATCAGCTCTTCAAAGCGGTGATACCAGCGGACTAATCCAGCCGGAACCTCGGGTTGGTAATTTAATCCTTTGATCAGTTTTAATAATATTTTTTGTGCCAACGTAATGTCTTGATGCTCATACGCAATTTCTGCCAAATGCAAATACTCGGTTTCATCTTCAACAGAGAGCAGATCAATACCATTTTCGATTTGCATGATTAAGTCAGGATGTTGTTGTGACGCTAAAAAATACACTTTGTCGAGCCAGAGCTGTGAAATCATGATATCGCGGCATTCACGGTTATGAGCATAGTGCTGTTGATAAAGCTCAGTATATTCAGCATCATATTTTAAGAAATCGTTTACATCTTTCTGTTGTTTGGCGAGCAATAAATAATAACGCAGTGCTGCTTCTTTCTCATTTTCCTGCTGATAAAGGCGTTGTATCAGCGCTTTATATTGATCTGCATGTTCACTATTCAGCAAGGAGAGAGGTTGAGTTTTACTTTCCAAAGAAGTTTCATGTTTAAACAGATAGTCCAGCATGGTCTTGAGGGTATTCAGGTCGTTGGGATGTTCTGTTAGATATTCTTCAGCAGCTTCAATACATTGGGAAATTTTCTTTTGTTTAAATAGTTGCTCGATTATTTGCTTATTCATTAAAGCTCTCTAGGCCGTTCTAAGTTGTTAGGAAGACAGGTCTGTATTATATATTTTTTCAGGCAAGTTACTATCAAGCTATTGATCTGATCCAGGTCATGACAAATAGAGCTGAGAAAATTAAAGCTTAGCTATTGAGATAAACGGGAGATAGGTACTGGTGTAGGGGTAAGCGATGCACCCATTCCACCGTATTTATCGAGTGGCTGAGCTTGTTATGATCTCTAGCGAGATAGAGCGACGAATCAGCGTATAGAAAAGTCGTTTTATGGTCGGCTTGACTGGGTGTGTGGTATTTGCTGCCGGATCAGGAAACCAAATTTGGAATGCACCGATATTTTGTCCCTTGCAGTAAATGAATTGTTACGAATAAAGTAAAATGGATAAAGCTACAATAAATTAAGTCATTTGAAGCAGAAAACTCTGATTTTTAAGATGGATATGGCTAGCTGAAAAGCGCCTTTCACAGTAGAATATGCGCTCTCTTATAAGTCACATTGTGGTAGGTTCGTTAGACCCGCCCGTGGAGCCAAAGTCAACATGTTTATCGTGGCCGGTGCATCAGCACATTCTTCTTTCAAGAAAGCTCAACTCTTAAACCGATTAACGTCAATGAGTTCTGTTCAATCTTTTGACAGCCAGTGGGTTTATTTGTTTGATCAAGCGCTCAACGAGCAGCAACATCAATCGGCATTACAACTTTTAAACGATGGTCAATCTTTCGAACTTCGCCAAGCTGCAAGTGATGAAATCCAGATTTTAGTGACACCGCGTGTCGGGACAATCTCGCCGTGGTCATCTAAAGCAACAGATATTTTCAAAAACTGTAATACCCCGGTTCACCGTTTGGAACGTGGTCTGTTATTTACCTTGAAAGGGGTGAAAGAGATTTCAAACGAAGTGAAACTGGCTTTACATGATCGTATGACAGAAAGCGTTTTTGCTCATATTGATGAAGCAAAAGCGTTATTCTCGGAAACCGCACCGAAGCCGTTAAACTCAATTGACATCTTGGGTCAAGGTAAAGAAGCATTAGTCAAAGCCAACAATGAGTTTGGCTTTGCTTTATCTGAGCAGGAAATTGATTACTTGACCGAAGCTTTTACCAAGCTCGGTCGTAATCCAAATGACATCGAATTGATGATGTTTGCTCAAGCGAACTCTGAACACTGTCGTCATAAAATCTTCGGTTCAGAATGGACAATTGATGGTGAGAAACAACCATTGTCCTTGTTCCAGATGATCAAGAATACCTATAAAGAATCGCCAACCGATGTGTTATCGGCATATAAAGATAACGCGTCTGTGATCGTGGGGTATGACACCATGCGTTTTTATCCGAAAGCGGATGAAAATGGCCACTTCGTTTATAAATATAAGAGCCAGGCTGCTCATATCCTCATGAAGGTGGAAACCCATAACCATCCAACTGCAATTGCACCATTTGCAGGTGCTGCAACAGGTTCGGGCGGTGAAATCCGTGACGAAGGTGCAACAGGCCGCGGTGGTAAACCAAAAGCAGGCTTAACCGGCTTTACCGTTTCAAACTTGAATATTCCTGGTTTTGAACAACCGTGGGAAGAAAACTATGGCAAACCTTCACGTATGGCATCGCCATTACAAATCATGATTGAAGGTCCATTGGGTGGTGCTGCGTTTAACAACGAATTCGGTCGTCCTGCATTAAATGGTTATTTCCGTACTTTCGAACAGAATGTGAATGGTGAAGTGAAAGGCTTCCATAAGCCAATCATGATCGCTGGTGGTTACGGCAATATCCGTCCTGATCATGTTGAAAAAGATGCGATTCAACCGGGTGACTTGCTCATTGTATTGGGCGGTCCTGCCATGTTGATTGGTCTTGGTGGTGGCGCGGCATCTTCTGTAGACAGCGGTACCATGGGCGAGAGCTTGGACTTTGCTTCTGTTCAACGTGAAAACCCGGAAATGGAACGTCGTTGTCAGGAAGTCATCGATACTTGCTGGCGCTTGGAAGATTTCAACCCGATCGTGTCTGTACATGACGTAGGTGCGGGTGGTCTCTCCAATGCCATGCCTGAACTGGTGAATGATCACGAGTTAGGTGCGGTATTGAATCTTCGTAAGATTCCATCTTTAGAGCCAGGTATGAGCCCGATGGAAATCTGGTCAAATGAAGCGCAAGAGCGTTATGTACTTGCGATTCGTCCAGAGTCTTTAGAACAGTTTGAAGAAATCTGTGCACGTGAGCGTTGCCCGTTTGCAGTATTGGGTGAAGCGACTGAAGCACGTCATTTAACCGTTGAAGATCCTTTGTTTGACAACAATGCGGTCGACATCCCGATGCAAGTGATGTTGGGCGGTACGCCACGTATGCAACGTGCCTATGAAACGATTGAACGTACTGGCAATGACTTTGATGCTGCAAAAGTTGATTTGAAAGATGCGATTTTCCGCGTCTTGAAAAATCCAACCGTTGCATCTAAATCATTCCTGATCACCATCGGTGACCGTTCGATTACCGGTATGGTTGCACGTGACCAGATGGTGGGTCGCTGGCAGGTTCCTGTTGCGGATGCAGCAGTGACCACCACAAGTTTGCAAGGTTTCACTGGTGAAGCAATGGCCATGGGCGAACGTCCACCTGTTGCATTGTTGAATCCGGCTGCATCTGCACGTTTAGCGGTTGCGGAAGCGATTACCAATATTGCGTGTGCCAACATCGAACAAATTAGCGATATCAAACTTTCTGCGAACTGGATGGCAGCGGCGGGGCAAAAAGGTGAAGACCAAGCCTTGTTTGAAGGTGTGAAAGCGATTGGTATGGAAATGTGTCCTGCTTTAGGCATCGCAATTCCAGTCGGTAAAGATTCACTTTCAATGCGTACGACGTGGAACGATGGTGAAGAGAAAGCCGTAACTTCGCCAATGTCGGGTGTCATTACTGCATTTGCACCTATATTGGATGTACGTAAAACTTTAACACCTGAACTTAAAAATTTAGAAGATTCAGTACTTGTGCGTATTGACCTATCTAAAGGTCAGTTCCGTTTAGGCGGTTCGATCTTGGCACAGGTGTATAAAGCTATCGGTTCAGTGACACCTGACGTCGATAGTTTTGATGACTTCAAAGCATTCTTTGCCTTGATTCAGGACTGGAACAATCGTGGTGTGATCAAGGCTTACCATGACATCGGTGATGGTGGTTTACTCGCGACTGTTGCTGAAATGATGTTTGCTTCACGCTTGGGTGTCGCTTTAGAAAATCAAAGCACTGAAAGCTTATTTGCTGAAGAAATTGGCGCTGTACTGCAAATCACAGCAGCGGATTGGGCACAGTTAGAAGTTGAAGTTGCAGCATCAAGCCTGAAAGATGCCATTGCAGTTGTGGGCCGTGTTAATACAACTGATCAATTGGCTGTCAATGGTTTAACGCTAGAGCGTGCTGAATTGCAACAAGCATGGGCAGAAGTATCGCATCAGATCCAACGCTTACGTGACAACGTAGAAACGGCTGATCAAGAGTTTGCATTAATCGCAGATAAAAACCACAAAGGTTTGATTGCACAAGCAACTTATGATTTGAATGAACCTGTTGAAGCGCCGTTTATCAATACACGTCGTCCAAATATGGCAATCTTGCGTGAGCAAGGTGTCAACGGTCACGTTGAAATGGCTGCTGCATTTGACAAGGTCGGCTTCAATACCATCGACGTACACATGAGTGACTTGCTTGCAGGTCGTGTCAGCTTGAGCGATTTCGAAGGTTTAGTGGCGTGTGGTGGCTTCTCATACGGTGATGTCATGGGCGCAGGTGGCGGCTGGGCGAAATCAGTATTGTTCAATGCCAAGTTACGTGACCAGTTTGAGCAGTTCTTCCATCGTGAGAGCACCTTCAGCTTAGGCGTATGTAATGGCTGTCAAATGATGTCGCAACTTGCACCACTGATTCCGGGTGCAGAGCATTGGGGCCGTTTCCACCGTAATACTTCAGAAGTATTTGAAGCACGTGCTGTGAACGTTCGTGTAGAAAAATCGGTGTCGGTCTTGCTTGAAGATATGCAAGGTTCGATTTTACCAATCGCGGTTGCGCATGGTGAAGGTCGTCTGGTTGCAACTGAACAGCAAATTGCTGCTTTAAATGCTGAGAACCAGGTGATCTTGCGTTATGTAGATAGCTTGGGTAATCCAACTCAACATTATCCGTTGAACCCGAATGGTTCACCTGAAGCAATTACAGGCTTAACCTCTAAAGATGGTCGCGCAACAGTGATGATGCCGCATCCAGAACGTAATTTCCGTGCTTTACAGCATTCTTGGAAGCCAGAAGACTGGGCTGAAGATGGTGCTTGGTTACGTATGTTCCGTAACGCACGTAAATTTATTGGTTAATCAATCCATGCCATAAGCCACCGTCAGGTGGCTTATTTAATTCCAAATACAATAATCATCAATGGACAAGAAAAATGAAATCAAAAATCCATTTCCATGAATTTGCACTATTGATGGCATTACTGATGTCCATCGTCTCATTTTCAATTGATGCGGTTTTACCTGCACTGGGTGAAATTGGTCGTGTTTTTATCCTGCAAAATAGCAATCAGGCCCAATGGGTGATTATTAGCATTTTCTCAGGCATGACCATTGGTCAATTGATAGCAGGACCATTGTCCGATGCGATTGGGCGAAAACGGATTTTATTCACAGGTATTGTGATCTACTTTTTAGGAAGCTTATTGTGCTATTCCACCCAAAGCTTTGAATGGTTCTTGATCGGACGTTTTATTCAGGGTATTGGCGTTTCTGGACCTTATGTCGCTTCGATTTCGATTGTGCGGGATAAATATAGCGGTGCCCAAATGGCACGTATCATGTCTCTGATTATGATGGTGTTTATGGTCGCGCCTGCGATTGCGCCGAGTTTGGGACAACTGATTATTCATTTCTTTGGCTGGCGCGATATTTTTGTATTGTATATGGTCTATGCCACGGTTGTGGGAGCATGGGTTGCTTTGCGCTTGGAAGAGACCTTAGTGCCTGAGAATCGTCTGCCGATGCGGGTACAAGCTTTTAAGGATGGCTTTAAAGAAGTGGTGAGCAATAAAACCACCATGAGTTATCTACTCTGTGCAGGTTTCTGTTTTGGTGGATTCATTGGCTATCTTGGAACGTCACAGCAAATCTTTATGCAGCAATTTGGCAAAACAGGGCAGGAGTTTAGTGCTTATTTTGCTTTATTAGCAGGTGTGATGGGGATTGCGTCTTTTACCAATTCTAGAATTGTGATGAAGTTTGGCATGCGTCCGATTTGTATTTATGGCTTTCTTGGCCTGTGTTTAATTTCATTGGTATTTTTGATCATCCAGCTTGCAGGTGTAACCGTTTCATTCTGGATGTTTATGTTGTATGCCTGCATTCTGTTTTTATTGTTTGGTACATTGTTTGGAAATCTGAATGCGATTGCCATGGAACCGATGGGGCATGTGGCAGGTATGGCTTCGGCGATTATAGGGGCATCATCTTCGGTGTTATCTCTTATTCTCGCCTCTATTATTGGTCAGTTATATAACGGCACGTTGATTCCAATGACCAGTGGTTTTGTGATTTTGTGTGGTTTGGCATTTGCGATGACAATGTATGAGCACAGATTACATAAGAAATCAGAAGCCTAAAGAATATTATTAGTTCCTAATCTTTTTAAAGGGTAGTAAAAGTATAAAGCTCTTTCTTAGATGGCTTTTATACCTAGCTCATATTATTTATAAATCTATCCTAATAAATCGTTCATAAAATTTTAACCCATTAGGCCAATTTCTTTTTTGAATACTTAGTTTTACTCGCAATGATTCAAAATGCAGTAATCTTTAATTTATATCAACCTTGAATAAAGAGAGATAAGAGATGAAAGAAAATTATGGTTTATTTATTGGATTGGTCTTTGCTTTATTTACACCATATTCAGTCGCGCAGGTTCCGATTGCCCCTGGCGTTTATGCTTGCGATGGTGCTGCTCAAGCAGGGCCATGTAATGGTGGAGGTTCGGGTGGAACAAATTCTTCATCGAGTTCACCTTATGGTGTCGTCGGATATGCTCATGCTGCACCAAAATGGGCAGATCGGTGGGGGCGATTGCATCTGATAGAATAGCTATTTTTGGTATTGTAAGTAATAAAGCAAGTAAAAAGGAAGCGAAAAGCTCTGCGATTCAAGAATGCATAAATAGAGGAGGAGCGAAGTCTAAGTGTGAGATTACTTTAATCTATTATAATCAGTGTGCAGCTGTAGTGGCAGGATTAAATGGTACAATTTCCTCGCATGCTCCCAGTGTAGAAAATGCTGTGCAACAAGCTATGAATAAATGTAATGCTGAGAAGGGTGGACAATGCCGAGTTTATTATTCGGGCTGTAGCTATCCAGAGCAGATTCAGTAAGTTTTTTTTATAAAGAGAGTGCTGTAAATCAGTAATATAAAAGTGTATATGAGCGCATTAATTTAAAAACACATACTAGATGTTTCTTTTATATAATGTTCAGCATAATTAAAGAGTTAGAGATTCTTATACATGGTTGATTTTGTTTCTGAGCTGATAAGCTGTCGACATGAAGATACGCATTAGCCTTTGTATCCAGAACATATTCAAGGCTATACAGAGCAAGAAATTAACCAGATTGCTGAAATTTATAATCTAAAGATACATGGACAGTTCCGAGAGTTTTTATTGCAAATGGGAAGATGCTCAGGTGGTTTGTTATGGGGTGATTCTGTTCTTATGTATGGACCTGCATGGGAAAAACAGAAATATAAGGATTTGCAGCAAACTTTTATTAAAGATGAAATTGCTAATCCTACCAAAGGGATGATTGATGCTATTGAAAATAAATTATTTTTTCTAACAATGGAAAATGAATGCTGCTTTTTTACTTATTTAGCCACAGCAAGAGAAGATGGGAGGAATAGTGTCTGGGCATTGGATGACGGACAACCTGAGTCAGAATTTAGTTCTACTGGATCCACGCTGTTAGAATATTTAAGATGGTTAGTAAAATATGAGACGAAACAAGCACGTTTTGAGAAAAAAGTGGTCAACTTTAAACAGGATAAAAAATATATTACTGGACGGTTATTAGACTAAATCATTAGTCTGGAACTAAAAGTTTTATTTATATAACTTCAAGTAACTAAAAGTGTAGTGTTATGAAAAAAGTTGTCCCGGTAATTTTAAGACATAAAAATCATGGCTTGGAAATATTGGCTTTTCGGCATCCACTTGCAGGGATGTAATTGGTTAAAGGGACAATAGATCAAGAGGAAAAATATGATCAAGCTGCAATCCGTGAATTATTTGAAGAAACAGGGTTGAATGCTGAACCAAATCCCAAGTTTATTGGAAATTTTAAACTCAAATCTAATCAGCAAAACTGGTATTCTATGTATGCGAGGTGAAGGGTGAGCTGGCTGAAACGTGGCAACATCATTGTCAGGATGGAGGTGGTTTAGGCTTTAGGTTCTTTTGGTATTGTTTAGATCAACAACCAGAGGATTATTGGCATGAAACCTTTAAAGAAGCTCTAAGCTTTTTAAGGAATAGCTTAACGTGGTCATAACCCATCTTCTCTTGATGAAAGCCAGTCTTGATATTTGTCTCTTAAATCATTTCTTTTCGCTTCATCAAAGATAATAAAATCAATACCACCATCATAAGGTGCAACAATTATATTCTGCTCAAAAGAAACCATAAAAGCCTTTAATTCATCATCAGCGATCTTTTTCAACAAGTCATTGTGTTGATTGGTTTGCCAAGTGACTTCGACACTACATGGTCTAAAGAAATGATCTTCATCTTCTCCATCATAATATTCAGGATTGGCTTGCGTTAAGTTGATTTCCTGCTCTAAATGAAATTGGTATTTGAGCATAAAGGCAGGGACATAAACTTTCTTGTTTCTGCTCAATGTGAAGTAATGGCCTGAAACAATAAAAATAGAAGTGTCAGTACCGAAGCAGTCTGTAATAATTCTATTATGTCGATCTAGCAATAATTCATATTCTGCAGCCGTATCTGCATATCTTTTGGACTTGGGTAGGCTATGAATCCTAAACCAAAATTGTGGAAAATCTTGGATTAAATAATGAGAAATTGGAAGTTTGTTGGGATAATAAAAATCCCATTGTGATTGGAAAGAATGAGCCATATTAATTTATAAGAATTCTATAGAAATTTATTTTATTTTAATTAGATAGAAAGATAAATCTAGAGATTAGGATTGTTTTATTGAATCACTTATAAAAATTTTTGCAGAGTTGGTTTAATTCTTGCTTCTCTTATTTCCACAATGAATAACATAGGCGAGAACGGCATGATGAAAAATGAAAACTATTTAAGAACAAGCTATTCAAAAGACAAAGGCTGGTTTTGGTTTGGCTTCACGGTGTTTATCCAATTGCTATTTATTGCTGTAAGTTATCTCATGATTAATCTTCAACTTTGATTGTTCAGCACTTATACCGTTATGATTGAAGCCAGATTGATTTCAATTTGAGCCATTTTACGATGTTAAAACTGATTTATTACGTACCTGAATCTCATCTGGAAGCGACCAAACAAGCAATTTTTGATGCTGGGGCGGGTGGTATTGGAAACTATGAACACTGTGCTTGGCAAGTCAAAGGCATCGGGCAATTTAAGCCCGTTAAAGGTGCCAATCCGTTTTTAGGACAATTGGATAAACTCGAGCAGCTTGAAGAATGGCGAGTTGAAACTATTGTCTTAGAGGAGAAGGCCAGTGCAGTAGCAAAAGCTTTAAAGGCAAGCCATCCTTATGAAGAACCGGCCTTTGAGTTTATCCTGATTTTAGATATTCAATAAGCTTTATTATTTATCAGGCATCGTGCTTTGAATTAATCGGGCGATATCGGCTGTGCGTGCGCGGATCAACTCTGCTGCATTTTGACAGGCTTGTTCTAGCGTGCTTGGGCCGGAAGTTAAAGAAAAGGCAGCGGTAATGCCATGTTCGTATAAAGCTTGATAGTTTTGCCCAAGTGTTCCTGCAATCACAATCACCGGGATATTGGCAGCTTGTGCGATTTTGGCCACACCGAATGGGGTTTTGCCATTTAAGGTTTGTTGGTCAAGTTTACCTTCGCCAGTAATCACCCAATCCGCCCCCTGAATTTTATCGGCAAGTTGATTTAGTTCTGCAATGACTTCGACACCCGATCGAAACTCGGCCTTTAAAAATGTTTTAGCCGCAAAACCCAAGCCACCCGCAGCTCCTGCACCAGTTTCATTACGTTGATCAAAGCCAAAGTATTGAGCCGTAACATCGGCAAAACGGGAGAGGGCTTGATCTAAGGCCAACACTTGTTGAGGTGAAGCGCCTTTTTGTGGCCCGAAAATATGTGAAGCGCCGTTTACTCCGCAAAGTGGATTGGTGACATCAGCGGCCAATAAAAATTTAGTCTGTTGAATTCGTGAATCAAAATTTTCCAGATCGATCTGTACCAGGTTTTGCAGAGCAAGACCACCAACAGGCAAGACTTGATGATCTGCATCCAGAAATCTGGCACCTAATGCATGGAGTAAGCCTGTACCTGCATCATTGGTTGCGCTACCGCCAATTGTCAGAATAATTTCCTTAGCACCGGCATCCAAAGCAGCCAGGATCAGCTCACCTGTACCAAAAGTACTGCTGATACAGGCATTACGTTGTGAAGGCTTTAGCAACTGGATACCACTGGCTTGTGCCATTTCAATGATGGCGATCTTTTCAGCCTCTAACCAGCCCCATTTTGCCAGTACAGATTGCCCAAGTGGGCCTTGTACGGTTTGTTCGCGCCATTGACCTGAACAAGCTGTTAAAACTGCGTCAATTGTTCCTTCGCCGCCATCCGCCATGGGGCAAGTCACAATTTCTGCATCAGGAAAAACCTGTTGCCAACCCAAAGCAATTGCTTCTGCCACATGCTGTGCGGATAAGCTGTCTTTAAATGAATCAGGAGCAATGACGACTTTCATAGTTTTAAAATTTAGTTTTGATCTGAGTCGAGCTTAGACGGTCTATTCTTAAATATCTATATGGATATGCAAAATAAAAAACCACTTAACTTTTAGGCTAAGTGGTTTATTTAAATGATTTGGACAGTGATTAATTAAACTGAGAAAAATCAGGCTTACGTTTTTGCATAAAGGCTTGTACCGCTTCCATCATTTCTGGAGAACGTACACGTTGCATAAAGATTTCAGCTTCATCATCAACACACTGGATGATTTCAGCCAAGTCCTGTTTCATCAGTGCTTTAGTTTGTTTGATCGACGCCAATGGCAGCGCAGCTAAATGTTGCGCAGTTTGCTGTGCAGTGACATAAACATCTTCAACCACATCATTGACCAGATTGGCTTTTACCGCCGTTGCTGCATCAAATTTCTTCGCCGTGAATAATAACTCGGCGGCTTTCTGGTAACCTGCCTGTTTGACCAGTAAACGGCTAGCTGCACCTTCCGGAGATAGGCCAAGGCTGACAAATGGAATCTGGAACAGGGCCGTATTGTCTGCAAACACCAGATCGGCATGTAATAAAATCGTAACCCCAATACCAATCGCAACCCCTTTGACTGCAATGATTAGCGGTTTTGAAAAACGGGCAGCTGCTTTTAATAACACAAATGGCGGTTGGTCGCCCGCTTTACCTTCATGCGGCTTTTGAATAAAGCCCATAAAGTCTTTCATGTCATTACCCGCAGTAAAGTCTTGTTCTGCACCACGGAAGATCACCACACGAACGTCTTTATCCGCATCGGCTTCATCCAAAGCTTTTGCGATCCAAAGATAAAGTTCACCATAGAGTGCATTTTTTGCTTCTGAACGGTTAATGGCTAAGGTGAGTACGCCATCTTCTAAATTTGCTTGCAAATGTTGATGAGGTTGTTGAATACAGCTAAGTGTCATCGTACTATCCTTGCTTTAATCCAGATTGTTGTTAAGTGCACTCATTATGTCGCATATTTACCAGAATGGCACAACTGATGAGTTCACAAAAAAGTGAAATTAAGCCTATGTACACATTTGACTATCTCGTTTTTATTGGACGCTTCCAGCCATTTCATCTGGCACATATGCAAACCATTGAAATTGCGTTACAACAAAGTCAAAACGTGATCTTGGCTTTAGGTTCGGCTCAATCGGAACGTAACATCAAGAATCCTTTTCTGGCGGTTGAGCGTGAGAAAATGATCTTGTCGAACTTTTCTGAACAAGATCAAAAGCGCATTCATTTTGTGCATGTGGTTGATGTGTATAACGATGAAAAATGGGTCAAGCAGGTCAAAGATTTGGTCAACGGGATCATTCAACCAGATGCAAAAGTCGGTCTGATTGGTCACTTTAAGGATGAATCTTCCTATTATTTACGCTTATTTCCTGAGTGGCAGATGGTGGAACTGGAGAGTTTGAAAAACTCGATTTCTGCAACGCCCATGCGTGAAGCGTACTATCGGGGGGAGATTCAAACCGAATTTTTCCCTGAGGGCACCATTCAGTTTTTAAATGATTTTCAGCAATCGGCAGTTTATCCAAAATTACAGCAAAAATTTAAGGATAATGATCGTTCCAATATTGATGAAGCTTGATCGCTTGGGGAGACTAGGTATCTTCCCAAAAAATAATTCGATTTGAAAATGGATCGCTTATACTCAGCTCCAAGGTTTCCCAATCGGTTTTCTCCACTTGAGGTTTGGCAAATTTATAGTCTTTTGCATTCAGTTCTGCATGAAGCAAACTGAGGTTTTCCCAGTAAATACGGATGGCACTGTGCGGGCTGGCATCCCCAAAATGCTCAGTTAAATGAATGATGCAATCTTCTCGGGAAATCTGTAGATAAAGTGGGAAGTTATCCCCAAAGCTATGTTGCCAGTCGAGTTGAAAGCCCAAATAGTCCAGATAAAATGATTGGGCAAGTTCGACATCGAAAATACGGAGAATGGGGGTAATTGAGCCAGATTGCATGCTTATTCCTTTTTATCGAACACCAAATTGTTGAGTCCAATACGTTTTTTGCTTCGCCGATTGATCAACTGTACAGGCGATCGCATAATCTGTAAATTTTGGATGCATCAAATTGCGACAATGCACCGGACTGGCCAGCCATGTTGCCATCACTTCATTCAAGCTATTTTGTCCACGTGCCACATTTTCTCCACCGCCGTGGCCTTTAAATTGTGTCTTTAAGCGGCTTCTAAAATCTTGACCTGTACTACTGGTGTGTCCGAGCATACCGTGTTGAGCCATATCCTGCGCATGCGCAAACGCACTTTGGGATAAAGCATGACTCCATTTTAAGGGAGCTACGGCAGGGAAATGCTGACCACCACATTGCTGTGGATGCTGCCGAATTTCATTGATTGCATTCAGAATAGCCTGCTGATAGGCAGGGTTTTGTATATCCTGACAGCGTATTGAGGCGGTCGGCTGATTAATTTGTGCGACACTAAAGGACTGTTGTTGAGATGTCGCAGGTGTGCTTCTACTACAAGCGGATAAGAACATGAGACAGATAAGGCTAGAAAGTGGTTTTAGAGGATTCATTTTCAGTATCTTTTAATTATTTTTAATGTCCTTATCATACGCTAAGCAGCAAGTGAACAGCAATTTGCCTGAATAAAAAAGCGGATATGGAATCCGCTTTTTTATAGAATCATCTTAAGCTGTTTGCAGGGCTTTTAAGTCTTCTAATACTTGTTCAGCATGTCCAGCCGCTTTAACTTTGCGATAGCTTTTTACTAACTGCTTGTTATGGAAAATAAAGGTTGAGCGTTCAATGCCCATGACCTGTTTGCCATACATATTTTTTTCTTTAATCACGTCGAAATGTTTACACAGCACTTCTTCTTTATCACTGATTAAATCAATACTGAGCGATTGCTTTTCGGTAAAGTTCTGATGCGCTTTGACCGAGTCGCGTGATACGCCAATAATTTGACAGTTTAAAGCATCAAACTGGTCTTTCAAGCAAGAAAAGCCCACTGCTTGAGTGGTACAACCAGGGGTTGAGTCTTTAGGATAGAAATAGAGTACCAACCATTCACTGCCAGTCTCAGCCAGATTGATTTCACCTTGTGTAGTTGGGAATACATGATTCGGTAATTGAATATTCTCAGACATTGTTCATCCTTCAATAAAATTAGTTTTGCTCAAGCTCAAGCGGTAAAAAAGCATATTCTTCATGATAAACAATATCGCCGTGACGTACAGGAATAGCTTTGTTAAAAATTGGTCCGTCAATCACGGTGGTGTGAAATTCTCCACCTTCACCGCATGGATCAACGCCACGATCTTCCAATTCTTGGATGTATTCCAGTGTGAGAATTTTGCCTAAATCTTCGACTTGCATACCCAGTTTCAGATTGATGGTGACGATGACACTTTTAAACCCCAGCTGAATAAATTCTTCGACCACTTCCCGGTGAGGGCGTAACCACAGCGGCATGCCCAGTTTCAGTCCCACTTGCTGGGTGACTCGATCATGCCAGCAACCATGCTCAGGCATATCCAGATCACCGGTAACCAGCACTTCTGCACCATGTTGTTTGGCTTGATCGAGCAGGGCAATGAACCTTGTTTCATAATCAGCCCAACTGGAAGAGGTCATAAACACGGGTAAAGCAACCGCATCTGCTTGTGCCCGGATAATCTCCAGCGGCATGGCATGGGAACGAGAACGCTGACCTTGTTCTTCCAGCATGACAATGAGCCCAATCACAGTGCCTGTTTGCATAGCATGATATAGGGCGAGGGAACTGTCTTTACCACCACTGAACGAGACAATAGATTGTCGTTGCTCGGCATTGGTTTTCCATTGATCTTGCATGGTGTTATTCAACTGATTCTAGATAAAGGGGATTTTAACAAAGCCCAATAAAAAAGCCTGCATAAATGCAGGCTTTGTTTTCAACAATACAGGCTTATTTTTTCGGAGCCTGTTGTTGCTGTTGAGCAGCTTTCATTGCTTCTTCAGTCAGTTTCTCTAACTTGCTAACAAGTGGAGCACCTAAACATGCTTGTAGGTCTTTATTTTGCTGTTGCACAAAACCTAAAGAGCTTGGGCTTTTCTTGGCATTGATTGCGCTCTGGATTTCCCATTTTTGCGCTTCAGTTACTTTACCTTGAGCATCAATCTGGCAACCACAGAACTTGCTAACTTCAGCCGCTGTTAATTTACCGCCTTTTGCAGTCTGGTCTTTACATACGTTGACCAATGCTGCTTTTACATTGGTACTTTTATACGCAGTTTGTAATGGATTATCAGCTGCGTGAGTTGCTGTCGCAAAAAGTGCAGCAGCTGACATCATTGTAGAAAGAATAAGATTTGATTTAGAAAACTTCATATAATGTACCTAATTTTTTACCCTAATATCGATTATTCAGCGTAACGCGTAGGATCCGCAATACCTGCTTCGATAAAACCTTGTTGACGTAAACGACAACTGTCGCATTTGCCACATGCACGTCCTTGAGCATCTGCCTGATAGCAGGATACCGTTTGACTGTAGTCTACGCCATGTTCGATGCCTAAGCGTATAATATTCGCTTTGGATAAATGTAACAAAGGTGTTTCTATTTTAAGGGGTTTTCCTTCAACGCCCGCTTTGGTTGCTAAATGCGCAAGATTGGCAAAAGCGTCAATAAATTCAGGTCGACAATCAGGATATCCTGAATAATCAACAGCATTGATACCAATCACGATGGCAGCAGCGTCAAAAACCTCTGCCGCAGCAAGGGCATAAGACAAGAAAATTGTGTTACGTGCTGGAACATAAGTTACAGGAATCCCTTCTTGTAATTGTTCTGGGACTTCAATGTTATGATCTGTAAGCGCGGAACCGCCTAAATTGCCTAAATCAATATTAATGATACGGTGTTCAACGCCTGCGCGTTGAGCGAGTGCTTTGGCTGCATCAAGTTCAGTGGTTGAACGTTGACCATACATAAAGCTGAGGGCGATACATTCATAATTTGCCTGTGCCCAGGCCAGACACGTTGTTGAGTCTAAGCCGCCAGACAATAATACGATGGCACGAGAACGCATATTATTTTCCATTATTCAACCTAAAATAAATTTGAGGAAACCATTTCTCTGAGAGATGTGGTTTTCATAAGCTTTTAACGACCGGATTCATCATTCCATAACAGTTTGTGCAACTGTAGTTGGAAGCGAACAGGGAGATGGTCTTCTAAAATCCACTGGGCCAAGTCGCGTGCCAATGCTGGCAGGGCAACTGCACCTTTTTCCACTGCAAAAGCAGGTGAGAACCAAACCGTACTCACTTTGTCTTGCAATTGGAACTGTTCCAGCTGTTGTTTTGACCATTCATAATCAGCCCGATTACAGATCACAAATTTAATCTGGTCATGCGGGGTGAGATGGTCAAGATTGCTGAACAAATTACGGTGATCTTCTTTCGAGGTGGGTGTTTTCAAATCCAGCACTTTGGAAACACGTGGGTCAACCTTGGAAACATCCAAAGCGCCACTGGTTTCAAGAGAAACCTGAAAACCAAGATCACAAAGGCGTTGTAACAGGATCAGACAGTTTGGTTGTGCAAGCGGTTCGCCACCTGTGACACAAATATAAGGTGTTTTATGCTGGCTTGCGGTTTCGATAATCTGTTCCAGCGATAAACGCTCACCACCTTCAAAAGAATAGGTGGTATCACAATAACTGCAACGTAACGGACAACCTGTTAAGCGAATAAACACCGTCGGTAGACCAAAGGTATTCGCTTCGCCTTGCAAAGAGTAAAAGATCTCCGTAATGCGTAAACCAGCCGCAGGATCAGAGACAGGAATTGCAGAAGAACGTAAGGAAGCCATAAATAGTTACCACAGACAGGTGCCACACAAGCAGCATGCTACATAAAAAACAAAATCTCTACGACCATGACTGATCGTAGAGACGAGGAACCATTAAGTTCCGTATATATTACAAATTAGTCAGCGCGTAATAAATCGTTCAAGCTGGTTTTTGCACGTGTTTTTGCATCCACTTTTTTCACGATGATGGCTGCATATAAGCTGTAAGTACCGCATTTTGATGGAAGGCTACCCGCAACAACCACAGAACCTGCTGGTACACGGCCGTAGTGAATTTCACCCGTTTCACGATCAAAGATTTTGGTAGATTGACCGATGAAAACGCCCATTGAAATGACCGAACCTTCTTCAACAATCACGCCTTCAACGATTTCAGAACGTGCACCGATGAAACAGTTATCTTCAATAATGGTCGGGTTTGCCTGTAAAGGTTCTAAAACACCACCGATACCAACGCCACCAGACAAGTGAACATTTTTACCGATTTGTGCACATGAACCTACAGTTGCCCAGGTATCAACCATTGTGCCTTCATCTACATAAGCACCAATGTTGACATAAGAAGGCATTAACACCACATTTTTAGCCTGGAAGCTACCACGACGGGCAACTGCAGGAGGCACGACACGTACACCCGCAGCTTTGAACTGTTCTTCAGTCCAGCCTGAATGTTTGGTATCTACTTTGTCATAGAAACGAAGATCACACGATTCAATCGGTTTGTTATCATTGAGTTTGAATGAAAGCAAAACGGCTTTTTTCAGCCACTGGTGAACAACCCATTCACCATCGATTTTTTCGGCAACACGTAGTGTACCGTTATCTAAACCGGCCAATGCTTGTTCTACAGCTTGACGGATTTCAGTTGGGCAGTCCGCTGCACTATAGTTGGCACGGTCTTCAAATGCTTGCTCAATGATTGTAGAAAGCTGAGACATGATCTTCCTTCTTCCAAAAAAATTTTGAAGATTTTACACTAATTTTGTAGGGTCTGTTGCCATTTTATAAATAGGTTGCGTTATAAGCTAAAATTTTATCAGACGAGGCATGAAACGCAGGGAATGGCTATTCCCTTGCCAAGTTTCATAACGAAGTATGAGGGAGTTTTAGCTATAACCTGAGCAAGAGCAAAGCACTGCTTTGATTACAGCGCAAGGCGAAGCTTAATGACAAGGAGTTTTTTTGTCGTTACATCGTTATGTCTTGTTCATTTAGAAAGCCTAAACTTCACAAGCCATGCCTTGTATCGCCTAAAAAATCTCCATTGTCGCAACCATAGATAAAGTGGCAGCAGACCCTCAGAATATTTGAAAAAAGTAGTTACAATATTTTGTTTTAAAGTCGAGCAATAAAACTGTCATAAAAATGGAGCTCATTGTTTTTTATCTATAATTTAGAAATACATAATTCCTTCGAATTTGTATCAAAAAATAACAAAAAATAATCACTTTCTGTATAAAAAAATAGCGTCATTTATTTTATGCTATGTCCACAGTAACAATTATACTTTAAATAAGAGCATTTTTGAGGAGACTTCAATGAAAGCTTTGCGTGTTATGTTAGCAGCAGGTGCATTAACAGCGATTGCAGGTACTGCATTTGCAGCAGATGAACAAGTTGTGCAGGAATCTGTTTACGCTTTTCCTTCATACTTAGATCCAGTTTCAGTTCGTGCTGAAGTGGGTACTACTGGTTACGGTGGGGCTATTTCATATAAAGTCAACCCATACGTTAGCTTAAGCCTTGGTTACAATGGTGGCGATATTTCTTGGTCAGATAGCTTAAAAGTTGATGGCACGAAATATGATATGGATATGGATAACAAAAATGCATATTTAAATGCTGAAATTTATCCATGGGGTACTAACCAAAATACATTTGTTCGTTCTCTTTATGTAGCAGCAGGTGTTGGTTATCTTGACAATACCTATGATTTGAAAAAACGTGTTGGTGGCAACAGTTTGGTTAAGGTTAATGGTGAGCGCTTTACAACAACCAATACTCAGAGTGCACAAATTGATGGTACGATGAATTATGATAATGATATCGCACCATACGTAGGTTTTGGTTTAAATGCCCCTGTGTATAAAAATATCGGTTTATTTGGTGAAGTTGGTGCTTATTATACAGGTAACCCAACTGTTAACTTAAAAACTTCTGGCGATGACCAAATCATCGGTAGTAACGGTAATACTTTAGAAAGCGCTGTTGATAAAGAACAACGCAATATTGAAAACAAAAGCAAATATGAATGGATGCCAGTTGCGAAAGTGGGTGTGAGCTTCAAGTTCTAATCCATGCATCCAGCATAAAAAAACGAGCGTCATGCTCGTTTTTTTATGTCTGTGAAATAGTCAACATAAAAGGCGCATCATGCGCCTTTTATGTTCCGGATCATTTATTCTTCTGGATAAGCGACTTTTTTCAAAGCCTTAATATCTGTTTCTGGGGAGCATAAGGAAATGAATTCATAACCATAGCCACGCAGTAAATGGCCTTTGCGTACCGCGATCCAGGTGGTATTTACGCCAAATACATCAGTCTTGATCTGTTGTAGGCGATAATCACGTTCGGCATCATAAGCGACATCATTGACAATCCCGACGCCCATATTCAGTTCAACATAGGTTTTAATGACATCGGCATCAAGTGCTGACATTACGATGTCTGCATGAAGTTGTGCATCTTCAAAAGCTTTATCAATTTTTGAACGACCCGTGAAACCGCCGTGGTAAGTAATCAGCGGATAGTCAGCCAATACATCCAGGCTGATTTTATCTAGTTTTGCCAATGGATGGTCTTTCGGGGTAATAATGCTATGGTGCCATTCATAATACGGCACACTGGCCAGATTTTCTTCTGTGGTTAATGATTCGGTTGCGATCCCGATATCGGCTTCACCCTGAAGCAGCATTTCTGCAATTTCAACAGGACTGGCTTGTTGTAAAACCAAATGAACTTTAGGAAATAATTTTTTGAACTGATTCACAATGGGTGGCAACACATAACGCGCTTGGGTATGTGTGGTGGCGATGGTTAATGTGCCTTCATCAACTTTATTAAAATCATCGGCGAGGCGTTTAATATTATCGGCATCGACCAACATGCGTTCCACGATGCTGAGTAAAGACTGACCTGGCTCGGTCAGACCCAGTAAGCGTTTGCCTTTACGTACAAATAACTGTACGCCCAGTTCATCTTCTAAATCTTTGATATGTTTGCTGACGCCAGATTGAGAGGTATAAAGGGCCGCAGATGCTTCGGTTAAATTAAAGTTTTGGCGAACAGTTTCTCGAATAATTCTGAGTTGTTGAAAGTTCATAGTCTTTTTTCCACATAAGGTGAGAAACGGCTAAAGTCCTGCAAGGATAGTTTAACCGCCCTCAAAGTATTCTTCTAAGCAACTTGCGTTGATTGATCTGCAAATAAATGAAGTTGAGCAGCACTAATCCAAACGGTTTGATTTGGTTTGAATTGATGTAAGTTCGCCTCTTCTACACTTAATAAAATTTCAATGGTTCGTCCACTACGATCTTGTAATTCAGCGACAACCCGGCCGGCAATCCATACTTCACGTAAGAAGGTTGCCTCAATGGTATTGGCTTGAGGCTGGGTATGAATATGTAATTCATTTGGTCGTGCAAATGCAATGACTTTGCCTTGCGGGGCCTCAAGGCTGGTTGGTAACTGAATACGATCATCGCCGATACGGATAATACCGCCTGTATGCTCCCCTTCAAAACGATTTGCTTGACCAAGGAAATCAAAAACAAAAGGCGTTGCCGGTTTTTCGTACACTTCGCGTGGTGAACCGATTTGTTCAACATCGCCTTTGTTCATGACAATAATTTGATCTGCAACTTCTAAAGCTTCTTCCTGATCATGGGTGACAAAGATCGAGGTAATATGCAGTTCATCATGTAAGGTACGTAGCCAGCGGCGTAATTCCTTACGAACTTTGGCATCCAGTGCACCAAATGGTTCATCCAGCAACAAAACACGTGGTTCAACTGCAAGCGCACGGGCTAAGGCAATACGTTGACGTTGGCCACCAGAAAGCTGGGCCGGATAACGATCTGCCAAGAAGCCAAGTTGCACCAGATCCAGCAAGCGTGTCACACGTTTCTTAATTTCAGCTTCCGATGGACGTGTTGCACGCGGACGCACACGTAAGCCAAAGGCAATATTGTCAAAAACGCTCATGTGACGGAACAGGGCATAATGCTGGAATACAAAACCTACTTGACGTTCACGCACATGGATATCGGTTGCGTCTTCACCTTCAAGTAAAACCTGTCCGCCATCGGCAGATTCCAGACCTGCAATAATCCGTAATAAGGTAGTTTTACCACAGCCTGAAGGACCAAGTAGGGCAACCAATTCACCTTCAGGAAAATCTAAAGAGATATTTTTTAGCGCATGGAATGCACCAAAGTGTTTTTCAATATTTTTAACTTGAATACTCATGTGTTTATTCCTTAGTGGCTAGGTTGATCTTGAGTGGGCTGATGTTGATTTGCTTGTTCTTGGCGGACTTCGAGCCACGTTTTCAAGATCAAAGTGAGAATCGCTAAAAATGCCAGTAACGATGACACAGCAAATGCAGCACTAAAGGTATATTCGTTATAAAGAATCTCGACGTGGAGCGGTAAGGTATTGGTTTGACCGCGGATATGGCCAGAAACCACGGATACTGCACCAAACTCACCCATTGCCCGGGCATTACACAAAATCACGCCGTAAATCAGACCCCATTTGATATTGGGTAAAGTGACTCTCCAGAAGGTTTGCCAGCCTGAAGCACCAAGTACAATTGCGGCTTCTTCTTCCTCGGTACCTTGTGCTTCCATCAACGGAATCAATTCACGTGCAACAAAAGGTACGGTAATAAAAATAGTGGCTAATACAATCGCAGGTACGGCATACAGGATTTTGATATCGTTATCCATTAACCAGCCACCCATCCAGCCTTGAGCACCAAAAATCAGTACCAGCATTAGACCTGCAATTACAGGAGAGACCGAGAACGGTATGTCTATAATCGTGGTGAGAATCGCTTTACCTCGGAACTGGAATTTGGCAACAGCCCATGCTGCTGCTACACCAAATACCACATTAATCGGAACTGCAATCGCTGCAGTGATTAAGGTGAGTTTGACTGCGGATAAGGTATCCGAATCGGTCAGAGCATTGATATAAACTGCAATCCCTTGCTTGAACGCTTCAACAAAAACTAGAATCAGGGGTAACAGTAAGCAGCTTAAAAAGAAGATTAAAGCCACAGCAATTAAGCTATAACGTACCCAGATCGGTTCACGGGTGGCGTCTCTGCTTTGCAGTTTGAGTGCCAAAGCATTGCTATTGGTATTTAAGCTCATTGCGCAACTCTCCCTGTACGGCGGCTTGCCCATGCTTGTACTAAATTAATTAAAAATAAGATGGCAAATGACAGAACAAGCATAACGACCGCAATCGTGGTTGCACCTGCATAATCATATTCTTCTAAACGAGAGATAATCATCAGTGGCGCGATTTCGGTTTTATAAGGCTGGTTACCGGCAATAAAAATCACTGAGCCATATTCTCCGACACCCCGGGCAAAGGCCAAGGCAAAACCGGTAAGTACCGCTGGAAACAAGATCGGCAAAATGATTTTGGTAATCGTCTGCCAACGATTTGCACCCAGGGCAGAAGCCGCTTCTTCCAGCTCGGTTTCAATATCGCTCAATACGGGCTGTACGGTACGAACCACGAAGGGTAACCCGATAAAGATCAGTGCCAGTGTAATCCCGATTGGCGTATACGCTACTTCAATTCCAAGAGGAGAAAGATACTGTCCGATCCAGCCTGTTGGTGCATATAAAGAGGTAAGGGCAATACCTGCAACCGCCGTCGGTAATGCAAAAGGTAAATCGACTAAAGCATCGATAATACGTTTACCTGGAAAGCTATAGCGAACCAGACACCAAGCCAGTAACAAACCAAAAATAACATTCACTAATGCAGCAATCAGCGCTGCACTAAAACTAAGTTGCAAGGATTTTAAAATTCGTTCTGAGGTTAAGATTTCCCATAAGCCATCCCATCCAATCCCTAAAGATTTGATAAATACAGCAGATAAAGGAATAAGCACAATCAAAGACACGTAAGCGAGGGTAAAGCCTAATGAGAGACCAAACCCAGGCAGCACTCGGGAACGCTGCGACATGATATTTCCTCAAAGAGAAAGGTTTGCTAAAACCAGCAAATAAATAATGCGATGACTAAAAATACGGGGCGGAACTTAGGCAAACTTCAGATTAAAGTTTGCCTGACTCATTCGGGCAACGAACTGCGTCTTTTTTTCAGGTAACAGATAATTCAGGATTTCCGGAAAAGGACCGAATCCGGAAGCAACATTGACATGACCCACAGCGCCTAAATTAATCGGTGTCAGTTTCCATGCCTGGGCCAGTTGTAATGCATCGACATATCCCAGCCAAGGATCATTTTCACTAATCAATAAGGTGGTGGGTACCTCAATATTGAGCTGCTGAAAATACTGTTGATAGTCTGTCAAGCTATGACGTGCAAAGCCGGCTTCACCAAAACGTGCTGGATTGGCAGGCGCAACCAGAAGCAGGTTTTTAACTTTGGTCCGGAGTTCTGGATGCTCAGCAAGTGCAGCAACGCTGGTCAAGCAGCCAAAGCTATGTGCCACGATTTGCACTGGCGCAGGCGCGGCTGCAACTGTTTTTACAAACTGGGCAATCCATTCACTTAATACTGGACGATCCCAATGTTTCTGTTCAACGCGAGAGCTAGACACGAGTTGCTGTTGTAACCAAGACTGCCAATGCTGCGCTTCGCTACCACCTACACCTGGAACAATTACCGTATGAATCATGTCCGCTCTCCCTATTTACTCGTCAAGTAAATTATTTACCTGTGCTGTTCTGTTTGACGATCTGGTCAAAGATACCGCCATTATCAAAGTGGGTTTTTTGCACTTTGGTCCAGCCACCGAACTCTTGATCAATCGTGACAAGTTTTAGTGGTTTGAATACATTGCTATATTTCTTTAATACCGCTGCATTACGTGGGCGGTAGAAGTTACGTGCAGCAATCTCTTGTCCTGCCGGTGAATACAGGTAGTTCAAGTAACCACGGGCGATTTGTAGATTGCCTTTTTTCTCGGCATTCTTTTCAACCACTGCAACTGGCGGTTCTGCAAGAATAGAAAGAGAAGGGGTGACGATTTCGAATTTGCCTGGTTGCTCACGTACCGCAAGATAAGCTTCATTTTCCCAAGCCAGCAATACGTCACCGATACCGCGTTCAGCAAAGGTTGTAGTTGCGCCACGTGCACCTGAATCAAGTACTTTGGTTTGTTTATAAATTTGACGAACAAATTCTTGAGCTTTGGCGTCGTTACCGCCTTTCTGGTGTTTTGCCCATGCCCAAGCACCTAAGTAGTTCCAGCGTGCACCGCCAGAGGTTTTCGGGTTTGGTGTAATGATTTCTACACCTGGTTTAACCAAGTCACCCCAATCTTTGATTTGTTTTGGATTACCTTTACGAACCAGGAAAACAATGGTTGATGTGTATGGTGTAGAGTTAT
Organism: Acinetobacter sp. 1000160; assembly: GCF_000588715.1. Lineage (NCBI taxonomy): Bacteria > Pseudomonadati > Pseudomonadota > Gammaproteobacteria > Moraxellales > Moraxellaceae > Acinetobacter > Acinetobacter sp. 1000160. The sequence continues at coordinate 366,204 of NZ_JFWP02000003.1, forward strand.
TCGGTAATTTCTTTTGCCAGTCTGCTGGGAGTAATTTTGCATTTTGAGCAATCTCATCGATATCTGCTGCAAGCGCAAGTGTAACTACATCTGCATTTAAGCCATCAATCACGGAACGGGCCTGTTTACCTGAGCCGCCATGTGACTGTTTAAAATCGATGTCCTGACCGGTACGCTGTTTCCAGAAGGTACCGAACTGTTTGTTGAAATCGGTATAGAGTTCACGAGTTGGGTCATAAGAGACATTTAAGAACTCTTGTGCCGCAAATGAAGAAACTGAGAGTAATGCAGCAATGACGCCGACTTTAACTTGAGAAAAACGCATGGAAAACCCCTTAAAAACTAAATCACTGTTTGGAATATGTACGCAGCATAACGCCAGTTTTTTTGCAAAAAAAATAATTAAAATCGAATTTGTTATGAAAAATATAGAAATAGATAAAACAGATAAGCTTTGCTGAATTATTGATATATAACACATTTTTAATTCACTCTTTTAATTGTTATAATTGTTTAAAATCAAATATTTATTTCTTTTTGGTCGTGCGGTCTTGTTGAGTGAGTAGGTGCTTAGATCATGCAGTGTTATAAAAATGGACAGTTAATTGACGCCATTCCTTTATTAGACCGTGCTTTTCACTATGGTGATGGTTGCTTTACCACAGCACGTATTTTTCACGGAAATTTTGAGCTAAAAGAGTTGCACTTTGCACGTTTAAAACTGGCCTGTAATAGCCTAAGCCTCGATGCCGATTTATCCTTGATTGAAAAGTCACTTGTACATTTACAGCAGCAATATGCAATGCTGAATGGTACCTTAAAAGTGGTGATTAGCCGCGGTGAGGGAGATCGTGGCTATAGTCTACCGCTACATGCAGCCGATATTTATGTCTGGTATTACCCGAGAGTGACGCAGGTTTTTCAACCTGAATGGATTGAAAGTGGCCTGTTAAATCATGCCTTGGGGCTGAATATGCCACATCTGGTTGGACTGAAAACATTAAACAGATTAGAGCAGGTCTTACTCAAGCAAGAGGCAGATCAGCATGGCTGGCTGGAAGCATTGGTCAGTGATGTGCAGGGGGCTATTGTTGAAGGGGTGAGCAGTAATTGTTTTATTCGTATAAATGATCGGTGGATTACGCCTGAACTTCGTTATAATGGCGTCCACGGTGTGATGCGGGCCAAAATTCTATCGAGAATGCAGCAATATCAGGTTAAATGTGAGCAGCGTTGTATTGAGATGAACGAAATTGGCCGTATTCAGAGTTTATTCTTCTGCAACGCCTTGCACCCGATGAAAGCGGTGATTCGATTTCATGACCGTTGTCTAGAGCAACAACCTTATCTTGATTTATTTGAAACGTTAAAACTTAGCCAGATTGATTAATATGCCAAAGCCGCCTAGTTCCAGCAAAAGTAAGAAAAAGCCAAAAGCGAAACCAAAATCCAGTTTTTCTTTTTTTAAAGCCTTTTTGATCGCCATTGTGGTTTTTATTTTGGTGATCTTTGGCATTGTATGGTCAAGCTTATTCAAAGCTTATCCCGTAGAAGGCAAGAAACAACTTCTGGTCATCTCTTCTGGCGATACCTATTCACGTTTTATTGATCGTTTAGCCAAAGAAAATAATGTGAACTTTCCGATAGTTTTAAAGCTCTATCAGAAGTTTATGATTCATGACACCATGAAAGCAGGTGTTTATGAAATTACGCAAGGCATGACGGTCCGCCAGGTCATGGATATGCTGTCTGATGCAGATAATGCGCAGATGAACCGTATTCTGGTGATTGAGGGAACCACATTTTCTCAGTTGATTCAGAGTTTAAGAAAAGATTCGAATGTCACCAATACCTTGCTTGACCTTCCTCAATCTGAACTGTTAAAGCAATTAGACATTCCATATACACACCCAGAAGGTCTATTTGCACCAGATACTTATTTCTTTGCCAAAGGTGAAACGGACAAGAAAATCTTAACCGATTTATATCGCCGTCAAATGAAATCATTAGATGAAGCCTGGGCCAAGAAAGCACCGAACCTACCGTACAAAGATAAGTATGAAGCCTTGATCATGGCTTCGATTATTGAAAAAGAAACCAGTCTGGATAGTGAGCTACAGCAGGTTTCAGGTGTGTTTGTCCGTCGTCTGAAAATAGGTATGCGCCTACAAACCGATCCAACCGTGATTTATGGTATGGGCGACAACTATAAAGGCAATATCACCCGTAATGACTTACGTACGCCAACGGCCTATAACACTTATACCATCAATGGATTACCGCCAACACCTATTGCTTTGCCAAGTAAGAAAGCGATTGAAGCAGCGATGCATCCAGACGATGCCAAAAATATCTATTTTGTTGCTACAGGCAATGGTGGACATAAATTTACCGCGTCTTTAGAAGACCATAATCGTGCAGTGCAAGAATATTTAACTGTACTACGTTCAAAGAAAAAGCAGGGCGAATAATGTTTATTAGTTTTGAAGGGACGGAAGGCGTAGGGAAGACTACGCTGATTCGTAAAATTCATCAGTACTTTGAGCAGCAAGGTAAAGAAGTGGTGTTGACCCGTGAACCGGGCGGCACCCCATTGGCTGAACAAATTCGTTCATTATTATTAGCAGTAAATCATGAAGAGCAAATGAGTCATGATACTGAGCTGTTATTGATTTATGCAGCACGTGCACAGCATTTACAGCAAGTGATTTTACCCGCATTAGAAGCAGGTAAAATTGTGCTGAGTGATCGTTTTACCGATGCCAGCTTTGCTTATCAATGTTCTGGACGTGGTTTAAGTCAGGAAAAGCTGCAACTGTTAAATCAAACTTTTGTGGCGAAAATGCCGAATATTACCTTTTGGTTAGATGCGCCGATTGAGTTGGGCATGACTCGTGCGCGAGAGCGTGGTGCACTGGATCGTTTTGAGCAAGAGAAATTAAGTTTCTTCGCTAAAGTTCGGGCGGGTTATGAGACCTTGTGGCAAGCAGAGCCTGAGCGGATCAAACGTTTGGATGCAACACAAAATGCGGGTGTTGTGTTTGAAGAAGCGCTGCAATATTTGAAATAGGCTTTAAACAATAGCTAATCTGAAAATAGTCTGATTTTTAGTATTTGAATCCAAGTTGTTATTTACTATCGAGATCGGCGGCATGGATGCCGCCAGTTGGACAGGGGTACCAAGGATGTACCCTCTGTCCAACAAGGGATTTTGATTACTTTGATCCTTCAAAGTAATGTATTGCCTATACAAACGAGATCTAATGATTCTGTTTATATGAGGCCATGCCAATCAAAAAATAATAGCTAAAATAAATTGAGTGTTATTCATTCACCAACGGCTGTTCCACTTTGAAATTTGGCGGTGTGAGCACCGTCTTACGAATCTCATTGGAGAGTTCAGGATAATCCAGTGTGTAATGCAAACCACGTGATTCCTTACGTTCCATTGCACACCGTACAATCATTTCTGAAACCAGAACCAGGTTACGCAATTCAATCAGGTTCTTGCTAACACGATAATCCTGATAATACTCAGTGATTTCATGCTTGAGCATTTCAATACGGTGTAAGGCACGTTGCAAACGTTTAGTGGTACGCACAATACCGACATAGTTCCACATGGTGGAACGTAGCTCATCCCAGTTTTGCAGGATCACCACATCTTCATCGGCATCGGTAACTTGCGTTTCATCCCAGGTTGGAACATCTGGAAATTGAAACTCAGCATCAAACTTCTGTTCAATATCTTCTGCTGCACTCATGCCATAAACGAAACATTCAAGGAGTGAGTTACTGGCCATACGGTTGGCGCCGTGTAGACCTGTATAAGAGGTTTCACCAATGGCATATAAACCATCGAGATCAGTCTGACTATGTTCATCGACCACCACACCACCACAGGTATAGTGTGCTGCTGGAACTACAGGAATCATATCTTTGGTGATATCAATGCCGAGTTCAAGCAGACGGGCATACAGTGTCGGGAAATGTTCAGTAATGAACTCTGGCGATTTATGGGTGATGTCTAACCAGACATGACGAATCCCGAGACGCTTGATTTCATGGTCAATGGTACGCGCCACAATATCACGCGGTGCAAGTTCAGCACGTTCATCAAAACGCAGCATAAAACGTTCGCCGTCTGGTAGGCGCAAATAAGCACCTTCACCACGCATCGCTTCGGTAATTAAGAACGAGCGTGCTTTCGGGTGATATAAACAGGTCGGATGGAACTGGTTAAATTCCATATTGGCGACACGACAACCGGCACGATAGGCCATGGCAATACCATCACCAGTCGCAATATCAGGATTTGAGGTGTAGAGATAAGCTTTCATTGCACCGCCACAGGCAAGTGCAGTAAATGGAGCCAGGAAGGTATGCACCTGTTCGTGAGTCTCATCTAAAGCATAGAGGCCGATCGCACGATTAGCTTGGTTTTGATGACCAAGCTTGTGTAGGGTAATTAGATCAATCGCAATATAATTTTCAAAAATTGTAATATTTTTTCGTTCTTTGGCGCGTTCGACCAGCGTGGTTGAAATGGCTTTGCCGGTTGCATCGGCAGAGTGAATGATACGGCGTTGGGAGTGACCACCTTCACGGGTGAGATGCAGTTGTTCGTCTTCATCTAGCGTAAATTGCACGCCTTGCTTGAGCAGGAAATCAACGGATGGTTTGCCACCTTCAACGGTATGTTTGACCGCATCTAGCTCACACAAATGACCGCCTGCAATCATGGTGTCATTAATATGTTGTTGAATCGAATCTGTTTCGTCTAAGACTGCCGCAACACCGCCTTGTGCATAGAAGGTACTGGCTTCCGTCAGCGCCGCCTTTGCCAGAATTGCAATGTTATAATGACTTGGTAAAGAGAGTGCGAGGCTTAAACCTGCACCGCCACTGCCCACAATAATCACATCAAAATGGTGAATTGTTTTTAAATCAGGCATGTCAATCTGCTTCAGTTTTAAACGTTCGCTAATGACACCGCTTTTTTATCAAAAAGGCAAGGGCCAATCTGCCTGAAATTGAGTGAATTTTTAGCGAATGCGATTTATTTATTGATTAATTTGGCCTCATCTGTATGAATGAGAAAACGATTAACTTTCAGTACGTGGTTTTAATCTAGCCTTAAGCTGTCCAAGATAAAACCTTAATTGAAAGGTGAACATCTGGAAAATGCTCCATAATTTATTCACATTTCATTGTTCTATTTGGTTGTATGCATTGAAAATATAAACATTTTTTTACGAAAAGAATGCTAGGGTTATGCTACAAACATAGATCATAACTTTTATTTTAATCAACAGTATGTAGGTTCTTGCTTCATGAAAAGTCGCTATTTACAACAAGGAATGTATGCTGCGGTATTTACGGTAGCAGCTGCTCAAGTCAATGCTGCATCGCCAGTAGATTTTTCAAATCTCGTTGAGCAGGTTAGTCCTGCTGTGGTGAGTGTCAATGTGGTCAAGAAAATGACTCAGGAAGAGTTATTACAACAACAGGTTCCGGAAATTTTGCGTCGTTTTTTTGGTAATCAGGTGATTATCCCGCAACAACAGGGACCACAGGAAAAAACCGGCTACGGCAGTGCATTTTTTATTGGTAAGGACGGATACTTGTTAACCAATCGTCATGTGGTTGAAAATGCTTCCCGCATCAGTATTATCCTGAATGACCGCCGTGAAATTGACGCAACACTTGTTGGTAGCGATGAGCGTACGGATATTGCATTACTTAAAGTCAATGGAAGCAATTTCCCGGAATTAAAAATTGGTAATGTTAACCAGCTTCGCGTCGGTGAACCTGTACTTGCGATTGGTTCGCCATTTGGCTTTGATTATTCTGCATCAGCGGGGATTGTCAGTGCCAAATCACGTAATATGAGTGGTGAAACTTCAGTACCGTTTATCCAAACAGACGCCGCATTGAACCCGGGGAACTCTGGTGGTCCATTGTTTAACCAGCGTGGTGAAGTGGTGGGGGTTAACTCGCGTATCTTCAGTGGTACCGGCGGTTATATGGGATTGTCTTTTTCGATTCCAATCGATGTTGCAATGGATGTAGTACAACAGTTAAAGACTACAGGTAAAGTAACACGTTCATATCTTGGTATCATGCTACAAGACATTGATCGGAACTTGGCCGAAGCCTATAAGTTACCGAAACCGGAAGGTTCTTTGATCACGCAGGTTGCACCGAAATCACCTGCTGAAAAAGCAGGCCTAAAATCAGGCGACGTGATTTTAAAAGCCAATGGTGTGCCGATTTCACGCACAGGCGATTTACTTTATTCATTGAATCGCATTGCGCCAAATCAAACCGTTCAGTTAGAAATTTTACGTGATGATAAAACACGCGCCATTTCTGCAACACTGGGTACCGCACCAGATGATACGGCTGCGGATGCTGAGAAAAATAATCCAACCAGCGGTTTAGGCATGAGTATTCGAGACCTGACTGCGGCTGAGCAAGCACGTTTGGACATTCGCAGTGGTATTCTGATTCAGGATGTGAAACGTGGTGGCCTTGCATCATTATCAAATCTGGTTGCAGGGGATGTCATTGTTCAGGTTAATGGTATAGCGATTACCAACAGTCAGATGTTCGCTAAAACGGTGGGTGCCTTGCCGAAGAATAGTGTTGCCCGTGTGACCATTATCCGTCAGGGCCAACGTGCAATTCTAGGTTTACGTCTACCTTAAACCTGCTATGGTTGCTCAAAACCACTCTGAAAAGGGTGGTTTTTTATTTTGTAATACACTGCAGTTTAGACTAGTGTATCTAGCTGAGTTTTGATTGATGAAAGAAGGCAGATAAATGAGTACGATTTTTGATTTGGAATTACAAGTTCAACCTGAGCATATCGATGTATTGGGCCATGTCAATAACGTGATGTATATCCAGTGGATGCAGGATGTCGCTGCAGCACATATCGAAACATTAGGATTGGGACTTGCTCAGTATCTGGAACTTAAACATGCAATGGTCGCGGTTGAACATCATGTGCAGTATCGCAAAGCCGCTCTGGAAGGTGAACACATCATCTTGCGTACATGGCTGGATGATATAAATGCCTTATATTCTTTCCGTCAGTATGCATTTTATCGTCCGAAAGACCAAAGTGTTCTGTTTATGGGAAATACCAAATGGGCCTGTATTGAAATTGAAACAGGACGTCCAAAACGGATGTCACCGAGTTTTACTCAGGCTTACCAACCGATTTCACCAGATTTAAATCCAATGGACTTTTCAATTTCATATACGCAGTCTGAATAAATTCAGAAATCAGCAGCAAATGAATGATCAGAGGGCGGCAGTTTACGATCAATTCATCAAACTAAGTTTAAAAATAGTGAATCAATTAACCTAAACTCGGATTAAATACTTAAAAAAACGTTTAATAACGTTGGCTTATGCGAAAAATTCAATAGATTAAGCTGATTGTATAATTTTTGTATATTGGTTATTTTGTAGCCTCTTAAATTGTGTTTTGGGGAACATGATGAATGACAACGTGGGGGTTGTTGTTTTTTATTTGCTGTGCTTGTTTGCAGGCATTGTCCTTGTAATCGGAAGTGTTGTTTTTGATATGACACTCCTGTTTGTGGGGCTAGGTCTGATTGCTTGCGCTTTTTTAATTAAATCCGAGTTTAATTTAACCGTGATGTTCTGGCATAAAATTGAATAATTAAAAAAAGATGATGAAAAAGCCGTACTGATCAAGTACGGCTTTTTTTATGGGAGAAAATTTATCGCGATAGCTCAGCCATTCATTTTTGCCTTGAAGGCTGACATTGCAACCGAAATTTACGCGATTGAGCCTTTTTGATAGCTATTAGCGTGACTGTTTAATATCAAAAGGTGTGTAAAACCGAGCGAAAAAGCTGGTCGGATTAATTGATGCTTTTATCGGCGGTTATTTCACTGTTTTGAGTAAAATCTGTGATAATGGTCACAATATTTTTAAAAATCATGAAGTATGGATATCTTAAAATTCGTAAAAAGCTTTAATACCGTGGGATGCTATTTAACTCTTGCCAGCATTTTGCTCGCGATTCTGATTTTTTATTTCTATTATGTAAACCCAAATTAATGTTATAAATTAAATGGTTAAATAGGTTTTAAGTTGTTCTGGAAGGGGACTCAGCCTGCTACTTTTAAGTGGTTTAGTTTGTTCATTATCAGCATTTGCAACCATAAACCAAACATCAGGCGGAGAAGAAAATTCTTCTCAGGCTCGATATGCGCTTGTTGAATACATATTGTGAAGTATCCTGTTGTTGTTTCGAATCATGCTCAACTCGTCATACAAGCTTTGCATTATCAAAATAAGGATGGAATGGCACGGCACCAAGACAGGTCATCCATTCTTACCTTTGTACAACTCACAAACTCTGCAGCATTTTTTAAAGCAATTGTCAGGTTCTGGTGGGGGAAATTAATTTCTCACTTAAATATTGCTTTTCAGCATCGCGATGTAGTCTCGGTCACATATACTTTTAACACTATATTTTTAACATTGTTGTGCTTATACTGTGCCGAACTTTTTAAACATTATTTTTCGCAGCAATAGGCAATTATTTAATTGATTAGATTGCTGTGTACATATTCTTAAGGTAACCCATGGCGCAAGCTAAAAAATCCGTAGATATCAAAAATATACGCAATTTCTCGATCATTGCACACATTGACCATGGCAAGTCGACGCTGGCTGACCGTTTCATTCAAATGTGCGGTGGTTTACAAGATCGTGAGATGCAAGCTCAAGTATTAGACTCTATGGAGCTTGAGCGTGAGCGTGGGATTACAATTAAAGCCGCTTCGGTGACGTTGTATTACACCCATCCGAATGGTCAGGAATATCAATTAAACTTCATTGATACCCCAGGGCACGTTGACTTCTCTTATGAAGTGTCACGTTCTTTGGCTGCGTGCGAAGGTGCATTGCTGGTTGTCGATGCTGCACAAGGGGTTGAGGCACAGTCGGTTGCTAACTGCTATACCGCAATTGAGCAGGGGCTGGAAGTTTTACCTATCTTGAACAAGATTGACTTGCCTCAGGCCGAGCCTGAACGTGTCATTCACGAAATTGAAGAAATTATCGGCATTGAAGCGACTGATGCACCCACCTGTTCTGCAAAAACCGGTCTAGGTGTGGAAGGTGTGCTTGAGCGTCTGGTTGATGTCATTCCAGCACCTGAAGGCGACCGTGATGCACCATTACAGGCATTGATTATTGACTCATGGTTTGACAACTATTTAGGTGTTGTTTCCCTGGTCCGTATCAAGCAAGGTCGTATCCGTAAGGGCGATAAGATGCTGGTTAAATCGACAGGTCAAACTCATCCGGTCACTTCAGTGGGTGTGTTCAATCCGAAACATACTGAAACCGACATTCTCGAAGCCGGTGAAGTTGGCTTCGTGATTGCGGGTATTAAAGATATTTTTGGTGCGCCCGTCGGTGATACCATCACACTTTCTTCTACGCCTGAAGTGGAAACTTTGCCTGGTTTTAAAAAGGTAAAACCACAGGTATATGCTGGACTTTTCCCGATTGATTCAAGTGACTTTGAACCGTTCCGTGAAGCACTACAAAAACTACAGATCAACGATTCAGCTTTATTCTTTGAACCGGAAAGTTCAGATGCATTAGGCTTTGGTTTCCGTTGTGGCTTCTTAGGCATGCTCCACATGGAGATCGTACAAGAGCGTTTAGAGCGTGAATACGATCTGGATCTGATCAGTTCTGCGCCAACGGTCATTTATGAAGCTTTGACCAAGAAAGGCGATATCATTTATATCGACAGTCCATCAAAAATGCCGGATGGCTCTACGGTTGAAGACTTGCGTGAACCGATTGCCGAATGTCATATCCTTGTGCCACAAGAATATTTAGGTAACGTCATGACGCTGTGTATCGAACGTCGTGGTGTTCAAAAAGACATGAAATTCCTGGGGAATCAGGTTTCTATTACTTTTGAAATTCCAATGGCTGAAGTGGTCATGGATTTCTTTGACAAATTAAAATCATGTTCACGTGGTTTTGCATCACTCGACTATAACTTCGTTCGTTTCGAAAGTTCAGCTTTGGTTAAGGTAGATGTATTAATTAATAGCGAGAAGGTCGATGCCTTGGCGATGATTTGCCACCGTCAGGATGCACGTCATCGTGGTATTGCATTGGTAGAGAAGATGAAAGATCTGATTCCTCGCCAAATGTATGATGTTGCGATTCAGGCTGCGATTGGTGCACAAATCATTGCCCGTTCTACTGTGAAAGCGATGCGTAAAAACGTACTGGCCAAATGTTATGGTGGTGACGTTTCACGTAAGAAGAAACTTCTTGCGAAGCAGAAAGAAGGTAAGAAACGTATGAAGCAAGTGGGAAGTGTTGAAATTCCACAAGAAGCGTTCTTGGCTGTATTGAAAGTCGATAGATAAAGAAATGAGGCTGGGGAAACCTCTGGTTTACCCAGCTGCAAAACGAGCAGTGAGACTGCAAGAGAGGGTTTGTGGATTTTGATTTTAATTTGATTCTGGTACCAGCGACACTGATTTTCTTTCTGGTGTGGTTGCTTGATAAATTTGTATTTAAACAACGTGCAAATAAAGGGCGGAATCAGGAAAACTTTCTTATCACATGGGCATATGACTTCTGGCCAGTGTTGGCAGTGGTGCTGATCCTACGCTCTTTCTTATATGAACCGTTTAATATTCCTTCTGACTCAATGGTACCGACCTTGGAGACAGGTGATTTTATTCTGGTCAATAAATTTGATTATGGTTTACGTCTACCTGTGGTCAATACCAAAGTGGTTAATGTTGGCGAGCCGAAACGTGGCGAGGTGATTGTATTCCGCTATCCGCCACAACCTACGATTAGCTACATTAAGCGTGTTGTTGGCTTGCCGGGTGACCATATCCAGTTTAAAGCGGGTGAGTTGACGATTAATGGTCAGCAAATTGCAAAAGTTGCCACACAATTTTCACGTGTGAAAGACCAGCAAGATACACCAAGTGCTTTGTATTTTAAAGAAACCTTAGGTGAGCATCAGCATCTGATCCGCTATCTGGAAGGGCGTAACCCACTGGTTGAACAGTTCCAGTTTGCGCAGTTAAAAGGTGCTGAAGCCTTGGTGCCATTTGTTGCCAAAGCCAATGACGTCTTTATCAAAAGCAATGGACAGGATTGGGAAGTCAACGTACCTGAAGGTCAATATTTCGCAATGGGCGATAACCGTGACCAAAGTGCGGACAGTCGTTTTTGGGGCTTTGTACCTGAAGCGAATTTAACGGGTCGAGCTTTTTATATATGGATGCATAAAGAGCCAGGCTTTAATCTTCCAAGTTTCAACCGAAATGGTAAGATTGATTGATAAAAACATAAAGGAAATATAAAGATGCGTAAATCTCAACTTGGGACTTCGTATATTGCAATTTTATTTGGGGTGGTTTTATTTGCAGTTGCTGTAAAAGCAGCAATTGCAATTTGGCCAGCATACTGGGATGACAAGCTGATTAATAATCAGATTGAAGGCTTATTAAAAGATAGCCCAGCAAACATTACACCAAGTAAGTTTGCCTCCCAGATGGATCAACGTTTTGATATGAACGGGATCCGTGATCTACATTTTAAAGATATTGCACAAGTGACTTATAAAGATGATCTTGTGGTAATCAAGAAGTATGAAATCCGTAAGCCTTTCATGCTAAATATTAGTCTAGTTATGACCTTTGAGAAGACTTTTGACCAAAAATCTGCAAAACAAGCTCAATGATACTCGGTTGCAAGGACGAATTGGTCACCAGTTTAAACAGATTGATTTGTTAAAACTGGCTTTAACCCATCGTTCTGTCAGCCATAAACACAATTATGAACGCCTAGAATTTCTAGGCGATTCGTTATTGGGAATGATCGTTGCGAATTATTTGTATAATGCCTATCCGCTGGAAAATGAAGGCCGCTTAACGCGAATGCGTGCAACGCTGGTTCGACAAGAAGCCTTAGGAAAAATTGCAAATGATTTACAACTGAGTCGGTCATTAATTTTAAGCACTGGCGAGCTAAAATCAGGTGGTCATCACCGTGAATCGATTTTGGCGGATACAGTAGAGGCAATTATCGGTGCTATTTATTTAGACTGTAATGATCTCAACCTGCTGGAACGCATTGTGTTAAAATGGTATGAACCATATCTTGATCATATCGAACCGACAGATCAACTGAAAGACCCGAAATCACGTTTGCAAGAGTATTTACAAGCACGTAAAAAACCTCTCCCAGTTTACGAGGTTGTAGATATTCAGGGCGATGCACCGAATCAGCATTTCAAAGTGGAATGTTTAGTCGATGGATTGCCAAAAATTCAAGGCGAGGGCTCAAGTCGTCGTTTTGCCGAACAAACGGCAGCGGCAGAGATTTTAAAATTATTGGAGCAATAACCTGATGTCCCATTCAGAAGAAAATAAGCCAGAAGCAGCAGCTGAGCAGCAAGACGGCAATAACTTGATTGATCAATTTTTTAGTTCTCAAGGAACCACGATTCCTTCAGATTTTAAAAGCGGTTTTGTTGCGATCGTTGGTCGTCCAAACGTCGGTAAGTCGACCTTAATGAACCATTTATTGGGTCAAAAACTGTCAATTACTTCACGTAAGCCACAAACCACACGTCATAAGATTGTTGGTATTGATTCTCGTGAAAAATCACAGGCGGTATTTGTAGATACGCCAGGGATGCACAAGAAAGAAGTCCGTGCCATCAATAAGATGATGAACCGTGCTGCTCACTCGGCTTTGCGTGATGTAAATCTGGTTTTATTTGTGGTTGATGCACAAAAGTGGACTCAAAACGACGAACTGGTTTTGGAAAAGCTGAAAAATGCAGATATGCCTGTGATCCTTGTGATCAATAAGCTGGATACCTTCGAGAACAAAAACGAAGCATTGCCATTGATTCGTGAACGTGCCAAGTTAATGAACTTTGCCGAGATTGTTCCGGTATCGGCATTACGTGGCGCCAATCTTGAGCATCTGCGTGATACCATTGAAAAGTATTTACCTTATCAGCCACCATTGTATTCACTGGACCAGATTACAGACCGTTCGGAACGCTTCCTTGCGAGTGAAATTATTCGCGAGAAAATCATGCGCCAGTTGGGTGAAGAGCTGCCATACGATTTGACTGTACAGATTGAATCTTTTAAAACAGAAGAAGCGACTGTCAATGAAAAAACCGGTCGTTTAAAACCACCTTGTACTTATATTGATGCGACTATCTTTGTTGAGCGCCAAGGACAAAAAGCCATTGTAATTGGTGATAAAGGTGCGAAGCTCAAAAGTATCGGTATGGATGCACGTGCAGACATGGAAAAAATGTTTGAACAAAAAATCATGCTCACGCTTTGGGTGAAAGTCAAAGGCGGCTGGTCTGATGATGAGCGTGCTTTAAAGAGCTTGGGCTATAGCGATATTTAAGCAATGGAAACAGGTATGAAAACAACAATTCGTGTATTCGCAATCGTGACATGTATTTTCATGTTGCAGGGCTGTATTCATAAACTTGTGACTGTACCTGTTAAAGTGGCTTATAAGACAACCAAAGAGGTGGTCAAAGGCACGGCTGCTGTGGTCGGTGCGGTTATTCCTGATGGCGATGATGAAGAAAAGGATGACAAGAAGAAGGACTAATCTCGTTCCATGATGCGTAATGAAGTCCTGCATGGCTATTTGATTCATCATCGTAAATATCGTGAAAAAAGCCATATTGTGCATTTATTTACACAAGAATATGGTCGGGTGGATGGAATCTTAAGACAGATTCCTCCACCGCAGTATCAACCTATTTGCTTGCAAGCGACAGGCAAATCCGAGCTTAAAAACTTCACTAAACTGGAAATTCTGAACCAGCCTGTTTTCTTTCATGGCGATGCTTTTTTTGCTGGGTTCTATCTCAATGAAATTGTGTTGCGGCTTTGCCCTCTGGAAGAAGCAATGCCTCAGACATTTGAGCAATATCAGTTGACCTTGTTGCAATTGCAGCAACTCGCCTCACATGAGCAAGCGTCTTTATTCTTACGACAAATCCTGCGTCAATTCGAGCATGTTTTATTGCAAGAGCTGGGCTATGCCATCGATTTTTCAGTAGATGCAAATCAGCAGCAAATTCTGCCACTTCGGCATTACCAGTTTCAGTTGAATGATGGCTTTTTGCCGGTTGCACAAGCGTCACGTTCGACACTTTCCGGTACGTTGATTGCGTCTATGCAAAACTATGAAGATGGTCAGGATTTTTCTCACGAACAATTGCAATTATTGGGTAAACTATACCGTCAAATGATTAGCTCATTGCTGGGTGACCGGCCACTTAAAAGCCGTCAACTCTGGATTCAAAGTACACAAACTTGATATTCCTGATGTATTGAAAATTATTATTCAGGGCTCAACCGATAGGATATTTTTTATGGCTGCAATCTTGGGTGTAAACATTGATCATGTTGCAACATTAAGACAGGCACGTGGTACAACTTACCCTGATCCAGTTCAGGCTGCTTTGGTTTGTGAGCAAGCGGGTGCAGAGGGGATTACCTTACATTTACGTGAAGATCGTCGTCATATACAGGACGATGATGTACGTCGTATGCGTCCATTATTGAAAACGCGAATGAATCTGGAACTGGCTGTGACAGATGAAATGGTTGCATTTGCCAAAGAGATTCAACCGCAACATGTTTGTTTCGTGCCTGAACGTCGCCAGGAAGTCACCACCGAAGGTGGTCTGGATGTTGTAGGGCACTTTGAAAAAGTGAAGGCGGCAACGGCAGCACTGACCGCAATTGGTAGTGATGTGTCGTTATTTATCGATGCAGATCTGGCACAGATTGATGCGGCTGTCGCATGTGGTGCGCCAACGATTGAAATTCATACCGGCGCTTATGCAGATGCAGAAACTGATGAACAGCAACAAGCCGAATTGGCGCGTATTATCAAAGGTGCAGAGTACGCAGCTGCCAAAGGTCTGGTGGTCAATGCAGGTCATGGTTTAAATCTGGACAATGTCGCGGCGATTGCAGCGATCCCGCAAATTCATGAGCTGAATATTGGTCACTCGATTATTGCAGATAGCGTATTCGTTGGACTGGCTCAAGCAGTAAAAGATATGAAAGCAGCAATTCAGGCTGCTGCGAGATAAGTTGATGAGTAGTGTAAATTATGATGAGTTAATGCAACCCGTCATGGCGTTTTTGGGTTGTACAACACCTCAGGCATGGCTAGATGAAGCGGTGAATAACCTTGATATCTTGATGCAAGACCATGCCAACTGTGAGAAAAAAGCGGCAAGTACAGCCATGAACCTGATGTTCCGCTACAGCTTCTTTACCGATTTGCAAGTGAAATTGGCGCAATTGGTGCGTGAAGAAATGCTGCATTATGAGCAGGTGCTGGAATTCATGAACAAGCGCGGCCAAGAATGGAAGGGCTTGAGTGCAGGGCGTTATGCAGGCGGGTTGCGTAAAGAAATCCGTACTTATGAGCCTGAAGCATTGATTGATGTCATGATTATTGGTGCTTTTGTAGAAGCCCGTTCATGCGAGCGTTTCTATGCGCTGGCACCGATTGTTGATGATGAGCTGGGGCGTTACTACCGTTATTTGCTTAAATCGGAATCTCGCCATTTTGAGGACTATTTAGCGTTGGCTTTAGATGTTGCAAAATCAGCGAAGCTCAAAGACCCGGAAGAAGATATTCAGCAACGGATTGAATATATCCGTGAAGTGGAAAAAAATCTGATTTTAACTCCGGATGATACCTTCCGTTTTCATAGTGGTGTACCTGCAACAGTGGCAGCTTAATCTGAATCTGAAAGAAAAAACCTCTGATCAGCAGAGGTTTTTTTATGGGAGTTTAATTTTATCATGTCATAAAAAAAGCCCCAATCAATGATCAGGGCTTTTTAGAATCTTGGCTCTCCCACCTGGGCTCGAACCAGGGACCTGCGGATTAACAGTCCGTCGCTCTACCGACTGAGCTATGGGAGAATAGTAGATTGGCTCTCCAACCTGGGCTCGAACCAGGGACCTGCGGATTAACAGTCCGTCGCTCTACCGACTGAGCTATTGGAGAATCTGATGCGCATTTTAGGCATGAAAAGCAGATGCGTCAACAACAATAGTAAATAAAATTAATCGTTTGCTTGATTAATAATCTTTTTAGCGTAAAGCGAGCAAAAAATGTGGCAAAAAGATCTTATTTACTTAAAAATTAATCAGTTAATGTGCTGTTCCTTGAACTTTGCCAACGCATCAATTCGATATTGAATCAGCATTTCTCCAATTTCAGGGCCGCTGACATGTTCGGGCAAATCCTGCGCACGTATATTTCTGACAATTTGCATTGCATCTAACATATATTGGGCTTGCGGATAAGGACGTTGCTCTAAACCTAAACGCCCTTTGGCATCACATTCACAGGCCTGTACAAAAGCCTCTACTTTCTCTGGTCGGCGTAGCACATCCAAACGTTGTAACAAGCGCCATAAGGTACCCGGTTTCAGATTCTTTACCTGATGACATTTTAAATGCTCTTTACATACGATCAGGGCCAGATTTTTCAAGGCAGTCGGTACCTTCAAGCGGTCACAGATCTGGGTAACGGGTGGGATACCACGTTCTTCATGCATGATATGCCGTGGTAACTCGTCTACAGGGGTGAGTGCTTTTCCTAGGTCGTGTACCAGCACTGCAAAGCGCACTTCAAGCGCATAATTCGCTAGACAGGCCTGTTTTAGTGCCATCAGGGTGTGAATGCCGCAATCAATTTCCGGATGATATTCTGGACGTTGAGGAACGCCGAATAATGCATTGATTTCCGGGAATAAGGCTTCCAAGGCATCACAGTCTTTTAAGATCTGGAAATACACATCTGCATGATCTTCCATTAAGGCACGAGAGGTTTCTTTCCAGACGCGTTCGGGCGTTAATGCACTTAATTCACCTGACTGGGCAATCTTTCGCATCAATTGCAGGGTTTCTTCAGCAACCTTAAAGCCGTAACTGGCATAACGTGCGGCAAAACGGGCTACGCGAAGTACACGTAATGGATCTTCGGTAAATGCATCTGAAACATGACGTAGAATTTTGTGTTGCAAGTCCTGCTGACCACCATAGGGATCATAGACTGTGCCATTTTCATCCATTGCCATTGCATTAATGGTCAGGTCACGACGAATCAGATCGTCTTCTAATTTTACGCTGGTATCAGTGAAAAACTGAAAGCCATGATAACCCACACCAGATTTGCGTTCAGTACGTGCCAGTGCATATTCTTCTTTTGTTTTTGGATGTAAGAATACAGGAAAATCTTTACCGACAGGTTGATAACCTTCGGCCAATAATTGTTCGGGTGTTGCTCCAACCACCACATAATCTTTTTCGTGATAGGGATGGCCGAGTAAATGATCCCGGACTGCACCGCCTACTAAATAAACTTGCATGAAAAAACCTCGATTCTTCACACAATCATGCTACAGAATAGAGGTTTTCTCAAGCGCTAAGCGAAGCTTTTCCAGAAAAGCTTCGCTTAGGTGAACTTAGTTCTGGCTTTGTTGAATTTCAGCAACTGTTAATGCTGTCATATTGACCAGACGGCGAGTCGTTGCCGTAGGTGTCAGAATATGAACAGGTTTTGCAGCACCGAGTAAAATAGGACCAATGGTCACATTATTACCCGAAGTTGCTTTTAACAGGTTGAATGAAATGTTTGCCGAATCGAGGTTAGGCATAATCAACAAGTTTGCCGAGCCTTTGAAGCGTGAATTCGGGAATGCAAAATGACGAATATTTTCATCTAATGCAGCATCACCGTGCATCTCGCCTTCAACTTCAAGTTCAGGAGCCTGTTCAGACAACAAACGGTAAACTTCACGCATTTTTTGTGCGCTTGGATCGGTTTGATCGCTACCAAAGCTCGAGTGTGAAAGCAGGGCAACACGCGGTGTAATACCAAAACGGCGAACTTCTTCTGCTGCCAAAATTGTCATTTCAGCAAGCTGAGCCGCAGTTGGGTTGGTGTTTACATAGGTATCGGCAATAAATAAATTGCGATCCTCAAGCATCAAGGCGTTCAAGGTAAAGAATGTGCTGCGACCTTCTTTTAAGCCAATGATATTTTTCACGAAATCTAAGTGAATGTCATAGCTTGAATAAGTACCACATAACATGCCATCTGCTTGACCAAACTTCACCAGCATGGCTGCAATGAGTGTAGAACGACGGCGTGCTTCACGTTGCGCGTATTCAACCGTAACGCCTTTGCGTTGCATGATCTGGTGATATTCTTTAGAGAACTCTTCGTACTGAGGATTTTTTTCCTGATCGACAATTTCAATGTTTACACCATGTTGTAAGCGTAAACCAAGCTTTTTGATATTCTCTTCGATCACCGCGGTACGACCAACAAGAATCGGTTTTGCCAAGCCTTCGTCAACAGCAATCTGAACTGCACGTAATACGCGTAGATCTTCACCTTCAGCATAGGCAATGCGTTTCGGGTCGGTTTTTGCCTGTGCAAAGATCGGTTTCATCAAGAATGCCGAGTTATAAACAAACTCAGAAAGACGTTGACGATATGCAGAGAAATCTTCGATTGGACGGGTTGCGACGCCAGAATCCATTGCTGCTTTGGCAACGGCTGGGGCAATTTCCAGAATCAAACGTTGATCAAGCGGGCGAGGGATCAGGTAGTCACGACCAAATGAAGCTGATTTTTCACCATAAGTGGCAGCATCTGCTTCCACATGTGCCATACGCGCAATCGCGTGGACACAGGCAATTTTCATGTCTTCGTTAATGGTTGTGGCACCAACATCCAGTGCACCACGGAAGATATAAGGGAAACAAAGTGCATTGTTCACTTGGTTCGGATAGTCAGAACGACCTGTTGCCATAATCACATCTGGGCGAACTTCGTGTGCATGTTCAGGTAAAATTTCCGGATCAGGGTTTGCCAAGGCAAAAATGATCGGGTTCTCAGCCATTTCCTTAACCATTTCTTTGGTCAAGATGCCTGCAGCTGAAAGACCAAGGAACATGTCTGCGCCTGCCATGACTTCATGCAACTGGCTGGCTTGAATGTCTTGAACATAACGTTTTTTCGACTCGTCCAGACCTTCACGGGCAGTGGTTAAAAGACCGCGAGAGTCGGCAACAACGATGTTGTTTTTATTTACGCCTAATGCGCAAAGTAAGTCTAGGCAAGAAAGTGCAGCAGCACCTGCGCCTGAGGCAACAATTTTAATTTCATCAATTTTCTTATTTACGATCTGTAAAGCATTAAGCAATGCTGAACCGACAATAATACTGGTTCCATGTTGGTCATCATGGAATACCGGAATTTTCATGCGTTCGCGAAGTTTCTTTTCGATATAGAAACATTCTGGCGCTTTGATATCTTCAAGGTTGATACCACCAAAAGTTGGCTCTAGGGCCGCAACGATATCAACGATTTTGTCTGGATCATTTTCATCAATTTCGATATCGAAGACATCAACACCAGCGAACTTTTTAAATAGAACGCCTTTACCCTCCATAACCGGCTTAGAAGCAAGAGGACCAATATTTCCCAAACCAAGCACGGCAGTACCATTACTCACGACGGCGACCAGATTACCACGTGCTGTATATTTTGCAGCGGTAGAAGGGTCACGTTCGATTTCTAAACATGGAGCTGCAACACCAGGGGAATAAGCAAGCGCTAGATCTCGTTGGTTAACGAGCTGCTTGTTTGGTGTCACACTGATTTTTCCAGGTGTAGGAAATTCATGGTAATACAAAGCGGCTTGTTTTAAAGATTGATCGTCCATCTGAGTCTCATTTGTTCCGATAATAATCAGACATATACAAGTCCAATTACTATATTAAGATAAGTGCACAAGAATATAGCACTAGTTCATGCTTTCGCACAGTCAAAAAAGCTTATTTTCACTCAACGTTACAGCGATTCACAGGCTAGATTTGCTTCAAAGAAAAGGACCAAAAAGCTTAAAATTCACGTTTAAATGGAATATCTTGCCGTTGACAGTTGTAGGTGCTGTTGCAGGTACTCTGTTGCAGCAGTCGCAGTTAGTGGTTTCGAGAACAGGTAACCCTGTAATATGTCGCAGTTTTGTTTTTTGAGATAGTCGCGTTGCTGTTCGGTTTCCACACCTTCGGCCACAACTTTTAAGCCAATGGTTTTACCCATGGCGATCATGGCATTAACGATCGCATCCTGTTTCGGATTGCCAATTTTCAAAATAAAAGCACGATCAATTTTTAAAATGTCAATTGGATATTCGGTTAAGTAGGCCAGAGAAGAATAGCCGGTACCAAAGTCATCCAGTGCGATGCAAATCTGACGTTGTTTCAGGGCATTGAGAATGGTTTTAACATTTTCGGTATTTTCCAGAAAGGCGGATTCGGTAATTTCCAGTTCCAGATTTTTGCCAGAAATGCCATACGTCATCAGGACATCATCAATATCATGCAGCAATTGACCACGCAAAATTTGTTGGGCCACAATATTGACGGCAATATTGATATTATTAAAGCCAAGTTGCTGCCAGACCTGTAATTGCTTGGCCGCTTCATGTAATACAAACTGTCCGATATCAGAGATTAAACTGGTACTTTCTGCCAAAGGAATAAAGATGCTTGGCATAATTAGTCCTTTGCTTGGATGTTTCCAGCGAATCAAGGCTTCAAAACCATTAATCTGGTCATCGATTGCGCTGATCTTCGGTTGATAGTAAACCACCAGTTCCTTGTTCTGAATGGCCTTCCGCAGATCAAGTTCCAGATCACTATATTTGGCAACAAAATTGGCTCTTTCATTGGAATAATAATGGATGGTATTACCGCCTAAACGTTTGGCTTCGTTCAGTGCCTGTTCAGCATGGGTATTTAAATTATCCACCTGACGGCCATGCTCTGGATAAATGGCCACGCCAATGGAAATGCTGACAAAATACTCCTGATCGGCAATATAAAATGCTTTGCTAAAAGCTTCTACAATGTTATTGCAGAGTTGATGAATAGGCGGATGCAGATGGGATATCTCATAAATAATGGCAAAATCATCTGCGCTTAAATGCGCCACCAGCAGGGCATCAATATTACTGATGCGTAGACGTTGCGCCACCTGTTTAAGCAGCTCATTGCCGGCTTTATTGCTGATGATTTCATTGAGTGCGCGGAAACGGTCAATGTTTAGACGGATAACAGCCAAATGTTGAATGGCAGGTTCATTGACCAGATATTGATGCAGTTGCTGCTGATAATAAAAACGGTTGGGCAGGTCGGTTAGCGTATCGTAATTGGTCAAATACGATAAGCGCTGTTCCTGATGCTTACGTTCAGTCTGATCCGAAACAATACCGATATAATTAATAACGCGATCCTGTTCATCTTTGACTGCATTGATATGAATCCAGAGGAAACATGACTTATCTGAGATATAGGTTTCCTGAAATTCACCTTCATATTCCTGCGCTTCACGCAAGGTATCCAAGATGGAGAGATGGAAATTATGATGATGCTGTTTATTTTGTCTGGTAATTTCAAACAGCTGTTTGCCTACAACAGCTTGCTTATCCAGACCGGTCAGCTGCTCGTATTTAGGATTGATCTCAACATAATTAAAGTGTTCATCCAGAATGAAAATACCTTCGGATGCCTGCTCAAATACATTGGCAGCCAATTTCAGCCGTTCCTGATCTTTCTTTTCCTGATTGATATCACGGTGCACACCCACCATACGTAAAGCGTTGCCATTTTTCGGATCTCTTAAAATCACCTGACCGACAGCGTGAATCCAGGTCCAGTCACCATTTCCATATTTAACACGAAAGGTTTCTTCATAACGTGGGGTTTGGCCGGATAAGTGTTGATGGAGCGTGTTTTTTACCCGTTCAACATCATTAGGGTGGGCAACCTCATTGAGCAGGCTATAAAGGTTCTGGGCATTATGCTCAACTTCATGCGGTGGAGTTATATTATGAATGGTATTTTCAAGATTCCAGTCCCAATGCTGAATACCTGCAGTTTCGTGCGCCAAGGCCAGACTCTGACGATTTTCCTCTAAACTTTCGTTCATCTGGGTCAGGTCAAAAGTACGCTCACGAACTTTTTGTTCGAGCAAATGATTATTGAACTGCAACTGGGCTTCGATATCTTTAGACTTGTTCACCTCATGCTGCAGTTGCTGGCACAGTTCTTCTGTCCAGTGGTTGTGCTGTTCTGCGACATCAATCAGCTGTTTATTTTTTTCAAGCACCAGTGCCAGATGCTTGTGAATCTTGTAGGTGGCCTGGGCACAAAGTACGGTTGCGAAAAAAGATGAATAATAGGCCAGATAGAATAAATTATGTTCATGATCCCGCTGTATAAGCTGGGAAATAAATAATGGCGTAATACTCGGGATAAAAAATAAGAAAAAATAACGAATATGTTGGGTTAAAAAAGTCAGCGCAATAATATGAGAGGCAGTCAGTAATAACGCGGTAAGTGTTAAAACATGCGTGCCGATTAAATTCGGAACATCATTGCCTAAATAATCATTAATAATGACCGTATTGGCACCAATCAATAAACCAGTAAAAAAACAGATCAACTGAAAGATAAGATGGGTGGTGTGGCTATAGCGAACCGCAGAGTAACGTTTTAATAAAAAATGACAAATACAGGAAAAACCAAACAGGATGGCAAGGGTTATACTCATCCAGGTGGTAAAAATATTGGATTCAAATGTATAAAAAGCGCCAAACAGCGCATAATCTAACAGACAAATACCAAACACACTTATGACAAATAAGCGGACATGATTCGGATAACTAATTTGATCCGTATAGATAAACTGTGGCAAGCTTTTGTCCTGTACCCCTAACATATAAAGCATAATCCTTTTCATTTTTTATCTATGTGCACAGTCTTTGTTTTTTTGTAAACATAGTCGATTTGCGCTTTAAATTAGCGCTAAATAAAATGGAAAGCAATGCTCAGGCATGATTAGGGAGCAAAGTGATAATTCAAAATGGATAAAGCCACAACCGGCGCGGTTTCTGTTCTTAAAACCCGATCTCCGATACACCAGTTTTTAAAATTATTTTGATTAGCAATGTTAATTTCTGCTTCACTTAGGCCACCTTCGGGACCAATCAGTAAGGCCAGATCCGGTGAACTATTTAACAATACATTTTCCTGATCTTTATTCGGGGCAAGTACAAAACGTGAGGCAGGTAAATCGGACTCAACCCAGTCGCTGAGTGAAATTGGCGCAAGAATTTCTGGTACACGGTTCATGCCGCATTGTTCACATGCAGCAATGGCAACAGACTGCCAGTGATCCAGTTTCTTTTGGTCACGATCATACTTTAAACGCATTTCGCAACGTTCACTGGTTAAGAGCTGAATGGTGCTCACGCCGAGTTCAGTGGCCTTCTGGATCGCATAATCCATACGATCACCTTTACTCATGACTTGTCCTAAGATCACTTTAAAAGGTGCAGTACGATCTGCTGTATCAAATTGATCGACTGAAACAAAGGCATTTTTTTTGTTGATCTGAGTCAGTGTGACCACATATTCGCCACCTTTTCCATTGAAAAAGATGGCCTGTTCTTGTTCTTTGGCACGAAGCACGCGTACCCAGTGATGAAATACCGATTCTGTTAATTCAATGGTATGGCCAGTATTTAATTCGGTTTCGATATAAAAACGATTCATGCTTGGGTAGGGCTCGTACAAATTAGTTTAAACCAAGATCAACAACCAGTTGTCGAGTCGGTTCGGTTTGGTTCATTGAGTAGAAGTGCAGGGTTGGTGCGCCACCCGCGATCAGTCGCTCGCACAGATTCACAATCACTTCGTGACCGAAAGCTTTGATGCTTGCGCTATCATCACCATAGGCAGCCAGTTGCTTACGGATCCAGCGTGGAATTTCGGCACCTGTACCATCAGCAAAGCGGATCAGGTTGCTTGCATTGGTGATCGGCATGATACCTGGTGCAACTGGAATATTCACGCCTGCTTTGGCAATTCGTTCAATAAAATAGAAATATGCATCTGGATTGAAGAAAAATTGGGTAATACCCGCATTGGCACCCGCATTAACTTTCTCTACAAAACGCTGGATATCACCATCAAAACTGTCTGCTTGTGGATGCATTTCAGGATAAGCAGCGACTTCAATGTGAAAATGGTCACCTGAATGTTCACGAATAAAGCGAACCAGATCCTGAGCATAAGGGAGTTCACCCAGGCCGACCTGACCTGATGGTAAATCACCACGCAATGCCACAATGCGATCAATGCCTTGAGATTTATATAAGTCTAATAGCTCAGCGATACGTGCCTTATCATCCCCGATACAAGACAAGTGCGGTGCAACAGGGGTGCCTTGACCATTAAAGTCATTAATCGCCGCTAAGGTACGTTCACGGGTAGAACCGCCAGCACCATACGTAATGGAGAAAAACTCTGGATTTAACAGTTGTAGTTCTTGGTGAACAACACGTAACTTTTCCGCACCCGCATCAGTTTTTGGTGGGAAAAATTCAAAAGAAATAGGAACACGCTTGGTCATTTCAAATCCTTTTTAACTCGCCTGGAAAATTTTAGAAAAAAGGGCAGTCCGTAAAACGTCTGCCCTGATGTTCTTAGTATTTATAAGCGTCAGATTTGAACGGGCCTTCCACAGGAACGCCTAAGTAATCTGCCTGTACTTGCGTCAACTGTGTAAGCACACCACCAAAGCCAACAACCATTGCCGCAGCAACTTCTTCGTCTAATTTCTTAGGAAGTACTTCTACGCGAATCGCCGCTTGTTTTTGATCGGCAGGTAAATCAGCAAATTTCTCAGCGAATAAATGCATTTGACCTAAAACCTGGTTGGCGAAAGAACCATCCATGACACGTGACGGGTGACCTGTGGCATTGCCAAGGTTGACTAGGCGACCTTCTGAAAGAAGGATCAAATAGTTGTTTTCATCTTCTGAACGATATACTTGGTGGACTTGTGGCTTCACTTCAACCCACTTGTAACCACGGAGGTAAGCTGTATCGATTTCAGTGTCAAAGTGACCGATGTTACATACAACCGCACCCGCTTTTAAGCTATCTAACATGGCTGAATCACATACGTGATAGTTACCCGTCGTTGTTACAACAAGGTCAGTATTGCCGAGTAGGTCGTGATTGATGTCTTCTTTCTTGCCAGTTTGTACGCCATTTTTGTATGGAGAAACAACTTCGTAGCCATCCATACATGCCTGCATTGCACAAATCGGGTCCACTTCAGTCACACGTACGATCATGCCTTCCTGACGTAAAGATTGAGCCGAACCTTTACCCACATCACCATAACCGATCACAAGTGCACGACGACCAGAAAGCAACATGTCAGTTGCACGTTTGATCGCATCGTTTAATGAATGACGGCAACCGTATTTGTTGTCGTTTTTCGATTTAGTGATCGAATCATTCACATTGATGGCAGGAACTTTAAGTGAACCGTCTTTCCACATTTCCAATAGACGTTGTACGCCTGTTGTGGTTTCTTCGGTAATACCGTGGATGCGTTCTAACAGCGCAGGGTATTTTTCGTGAACAAGTGCAGTTAAGTCACCGCCATCGTCCAGAATCATGTTGGCATCCCAAGGTTGACCATTCACATTGATCTGTTGCTCTAGGCACCATACATATTCTTCTTCTGTTTCACCTTTCCAGGCAAATACAGGCACGCCGCTTGCAGCAATCGCAGCAGCAGCATGATCTTGAGTCGAGAAGATGTTGCATGAAGTCCAACGTACTTCTGCGCCAAGTTCAACCAATGTTTCAATTAAAACAGCAGTCTGGATGGTCATATGGATACAACCCAGAATTTTTGCGCCAGCAAGTGGTTTAGCAGCAGAATAACGCTTACGTAAGCCGATCAAAGCTGGCATTTCTGCTTCAGCAAGTTTGATCTCTTTACGACCGTAGTCAGCAAGGGAAATATCGGCAACTTTATAATCTGTAAATGAAGCATTCACCGCGTTCATCAGGATCTCCTAGAAAAAATAGTATGGATCATTCTGTTCGCGGATGCCGTTGTTGGCTAAAGCGAATGTTTAACCGATCGTCGAGCCTGGCAAATTGATCTTTAGTGCCGATCAATTGTCGCAGCATCCCTCGACTGGGCAATATGATACTTGGAAATCGGTTGCGTTCCAATGAAATTTTTATTGGAAATGGCTAGAAAATGAAGAATTAAAAAAGGGAGATAAAGTTGGAACTATGCTTATCTTTATAAATCAAGGATTCCAAATCCCTTTGGAACCCTCGTGTTTTGGAAATTTTATCATTAGGCTTTTAAATGATCTTCGAATTCTTCACCCAACTGCATTGCTAAAGCATTACCAGAGAGATCGCCTGTCACCAAACCATATTCTTTTTTAAAGCTGAAGGTAAAACCACGGTTATCTGTAAGATTTTTAACTGAATATCCCAATTTTTCTAACCAAATACGGAAAGCCAATACGTTTTTTGCTTTAACAACTCTGTTTTTCATGCCAGAGATCTCCTTGTGAACATGTATTTATTAATAAGGGTCAGCCAAATTTTTTTAAAGGGGCAATACATAGAATTATTTTGCCACGTGTAAGTAATGTAAAATTAGCGTAATTTTTCTAAGTATAATTTTATCTAGTGTTTTTATATCTATTTGAATTTAAATACTAAACTATTTTTAATTTTTGGGATTTAAAAATTATTTTTTAAATAAATATTTCATGACAAATGTAAAAAATGATTTCATTTTCTAGCTCAAATGAAGCGTAGAAAATGAATCGCTTAAATTAACATCAATCATTAAAACTGATCTTTCAGGCTACGGATGCGCGCGAACTCCTCAGCACTATCAGTACGTAAAAATGGATTGGTTGCAAGTTCCAGTTCAATGCTACTCGGCAAGGTAATTTGCTCTGCATCACGTAATGCTTTGACCTGTCGCATCCGTTCTTGCAAGGCGACATTATGTGGCTCGACAGTCAAGGCAAACTCGCCATTGGCAAGGGTATATTCATGGGTGCAATACACTTTGGTCTGGATAGGTAATGCGGCCAGTCGATTTAAGGAATGATACATTTGTTCGGCTGTGCCTTCGAATAAACGCCCGCAGCCCATTGCAAACAGGGTATCACCACTGAACAGGCTATCCATTTCTTCAATAAAATAAGTGATATGACCTAAGGTATGGCCTGGGGTTGCGATCACCTCAATTTTCAGATCATTAAATTGAAAATGATCATTATTCTGTAGCGGATTTGAGATGAGAGAGATTTTGCTCAATTCATCCCGCGGGCCAAAGACTTCAATATTCTGATTGGCCAATAAGCCAGGGACACCACCGGTATGGTCTGGATGCCAATGGGTTAGCCAGACCTGTTTCAGCGTGAGTTGATGCTGCTGGCAAAAGGCAGTGACCAGATCGGCTTCTGTGGGATCGACCGCAACAACTTCTTTGCTGCGGGTATCTTCCAATAACCAGATATAATTTTTTAAGGCATTTTTGACGTCAATGACATGGATCTTATAGTGCATGACCGAATCCTGAATCTTTATTGCATGTGGTTATTGTGGGTGGGGTACTAAATATTTAGTGCCTGTCTCTAGTTTAAGTGCAAATGTCATTCAGTGCAAAAAAGCGCTGCATTTGTACAGTAATACTGACTTTTTAAGGCAGATTCTGACGTCGATATCCACGCAATTTATTAATAGTTGACAAGTGTTGTATTTTCAATAAAGATGAAAGAAAAGTTTTATAAGTGAATGATTTATATTCATCTTTGATCCTATAAGAAATACTTTATTAAAGCTAAACTATTTAAAAATTAGATTTAACAAAATAAGGATGAGGTCGTTGTAAATCATCATAACAAAGCAGGGGGAGCTTATGTCTGATGTGGCTGATCACGAAGTGGTCATGATTTTTAAAAAATATTTATATCCGCTCTCTGCCAAACTGACAGAAATGTTAAATGAACACTTTAGCCATCAAACAGAGCGCAGAGGTTGTGGCTATACACAAGCGACGCGGGTGATTGCAGAGTTTGTTTCGCAGGTGCGTGATCCGGTCGGGTTTCAGGATTTACGCATTTTTGAAGATTATGAAAGTAAAGCGCTGAAAAATATTCTTAATCAATCTGCTTCTTATGGCCTGTCACTGCAAACATGGCGTAATCTGGATATGAATGCGGATGTCCAGCAATGTTTACAGCGTTTAGATGCGCAAGAATCATTTACTCAATATTTGCAACAGGAAGTGGAATTCCAAGCCAAACTTAGAAATATTCATCAATATGCCCAGCTCGAAGAAAGCAAACTGATCTGTCAGTTGCTTGCCGATATTATCCTTCCTCATACAGCGCAGGATTTCGACATGATTGAATGTCAGGCTTTGGCTGAAAAGCCTAAGGTGGGTTCTTGTCCCATGGCGGAAAAATTCTTTTTGCGTATCGCCCATCACCGTTTATTACGGCAGGGCGAAATCAATATTTTTGTGGTTCAACAGGATCAACCGGTTATGATGGAAAAGCTGAATATGGGGGATAACCATTCCTGTATCAGTCTGGTTCCTTTAATGATGAATGGAGTACGATTACCGGCAGGCAGTTTATTCTCTACACATTATGAGATTGAACAACTCGAAAAGCATAAAAACAAGCAATATAAAGGTTATGTGATCCCGATTGCCAAAATGAATGGTTTCTGGTTTTTACGTCTAACCACCTTGGCTGTTTCGCCACAACATCGTGCGCGGGCATTTGGTTATCATTTTAAACAACAGGTCGATAATGGATTATTCAGACCGGATAGCACTGAGTTAAGTCAGCTGATGGATATTGCCAAAGATCAGATTTATGTAGGACATCCATGCTAAAGGCTTGTTACTCCCCGCGATACTTTGCACAGACGCATACCAATAGTATGGAAAAACTCACCGCTGTTGCCGATGTGCTGCGTACGCATCAAATGGCAGAGCTGGTTGATCCAGGGCTGATTGATATTGAGATCTTAAGAAAACTACATCATCCACACTACGTCGATGCTTTTCTATCAGGGCAATCGGCATTCGCCACCATTCAAGGTTTTAAGCCATGGAACGAGCAGTTGAGAGATGCGATTTTATCGGTTCAGGCGGGACAATTGCGAGGCGCTGAGATTGCCTTGAAAGAAGGAATCGCTGCCAATATTGCTCAGGGATTTCATCACGCCAGTTATGAATCGGGTGCCGCGTATTGCACTTTTAATGGTCTGGCACTGGTCGCGAAGCAATATCCTGAGAAACGGATCTTCATTTTGGATTGTGATCAACATGGGGGGGATGGTACGGCTATTTTTACCAACCGTATGACCAACCTGATTAATTTTGGCATTTTTGGCATCCGTTTTGGCTGCAAGGCGGGTGAACGTAGTCTGACCCGATATATTCATCCGAAACAGGGAAATTTTGATTTGTATCGAGAGGCGATCTTTGAGGCTTTTCAATATGCATCACGCTGGGAAGCGGATCTGATGATTTATCAGGCCGGGATGGACTGTCATCAACATGATAAATACGGTTCTAAATGGTTGACCACTGAGTTGCTATTTGAACGGGATCGTATTGTCTTTGACATGGCCAAGAAAATGAAAATTCCGCTCTTGTTTGTATTGGCAGGGGGATATCAGGCGCTGGATGATTTGGTGCCTTTACATGTCAATACATTCAAGGCCGCCAATGAAATCTATTTTTCCAACTAAAAAACAAAAAACGCTCAAGTTGAGCGTTTTTTTGAAGTAATTGATTAGCGCAATTTAGCCAACCAATCCCCAAGCATCTGTACCATTTGCACCAGTAGCAATAACACGATTACGGTTAAAATCACCACGCTGGTGTCGAAACGTTGATAACCGTACGAAATTGCCAAGTCACCGATACCACCTGCACCGACTGCACCTGCCATTGCTGTTGCGCCGATCAGGGAAATCGTACCTGTGGTTAGGTTAAGAATCAGGGAGCTACGTGCTTCGGGAATAATAAACTTGAAGATGATCTGCCATGGCGACGCGCCCATAGCCTGAGCGGACTCCACAATACCTTCATTGACTTCGAGCAGAGAGGTTTCAATCAAACGACCTAAGTATGGCCCAACATAGATAGTGAGCGGTACAATCGCAGCCCATGTACCAATTGATGTACCTACCAGCATCTTAGTCAGTGGAATCACAGCGATCAAAAGAATAATGAAGGGCAGGGAGCGCAGGGCATTCACAATCGGATTAAGGAAATAATAAATCGCACGATTTTGTAGGATACCGCCAGTGCGGGTCACGACCAGAGTAATACCCTGAATCAAGCCCCAAATACAACCAAATAGCAAAGAGAAGAAGACCATCTGGAAAGTTTCTTGCAGCGCCGTTACAAACTGGTCGATCGAGAGCGAGCTATGCCAAAAAGGAGCAGTGACTTGCGTGAGCCATTGTACAATTAAATCTCTCATTGGCTGACCACTCCAGATTGTTCTACTTTCACGCCTTGAAGTTCAAGGAAGTTTACGGTTTCTTGAATGATCAACGGATCGCCCAGCAGTTGAATAAACATTTGTCCGATCACGGTACCATTAATCTCGGTCATGTTGGCAAACAGAATATTTAAGCTGACATCAAACTGTTTAATCGCAGCCTGAATCACGGTTTCCTGTGCTGAAGTACCTAGGAACTGCAGGCTATAGATACTATTGTGATGCTGGTGTTCAAGATTACTTAAAATATTGACAGGTAACTGCTGCTGCAAAACCGTTTGGATAAAGGTTTTGGTGGTTGGGTGCTGCGGCTGGCTGAAAATATCCAAGGTTGGACCAGTTTCAATCACATGACCTGATTCCATTACGGCTACATAGTCACATACCGATTCGATCACATCCATTTCATGGGTGACCATGACAATGGTAATGTTCTGTTCCTGATTGATCTTTTTTAAGAGTGCCAGAACTGATTTGGTGGTTTGTGGGTCAAGTGCCGAGGTTGCTTCGTCACAGAGTAGAATCTTAGGATGATTGGCCAGCGCACGTGCGATACCAACACGTTGTTTTTGACCGCCTGAAAGTTCATCAGGGTAGGCATCTTTTTTATGTTTTAGATCGATAAAATCGAGCAATTCAGCCAGACGTTTATCCCGTTCAGCTTTACTATGTCCCAATAATTTAAGCGGCATCTCAATATTTTCAGACACAGTTTTGGTCTGAAGAAGATTGAAGTGCTGAAAGATCATGCCAATATTTGCACGTTCTTGACGAAGTGTTCGTGCGTCCATCGCAGTAAAGTCTTTTTGATTGATAATGACTTGTCCCTGCGTCGGGCGTTCAAGCAAATTAATCAAACGGATCAGTGTACTTTTACCTGCACCACTATAGCCGATAATGCCAAAGATACTGCCGTCCGGGATCTCTAAATTGATCTGGTCCAGTGCATTGATCGTTTGACCTTTCAACTGATAGTGTTTCGAAATGTTTTTAAATTGGATCATGTTCGTCAGTACTATGGCAGAAAAGAAAAAACAGGCAAAATCACTTTGCCTGTTTTATTTGAGAGTATTATATTACGAATTCGCTTCGGTGAGATAGCTTGTTGGTTTGTTCACGTCAACTTTTGTACCCGCGAAGTGTTCTTGCACATATTTCTTCACCGCTTCGGTGTGGTAAAGTGCGCCAACTTTTTGCAATATAGGATCGTCTTTACGCGATTCTGCAGTGGCTAAAACGTTTACATTCAGCTTGGTGCTTTGATCTACAGGCTCATAGAAGATCGCATCTTTCAGAACGTTTAAACCACCTTCCATTGCAAGCGTATTACCTAATAAAATCGCATCAACTTCATCTTTAACACGTACAGCTGTTGCCATTTGAATTGGTTTGATCACAATTTTTTTCGGGTTTTCAGTAATGTCAGCAGGTGTGCCTTTTACCGGATCAAAGTCAGCTTTTAACTTAATCAAGCCCGCGCTTTGTAAAAGTAATAATGCACGTGATTCGTTCGCGCCGTCATTTGGAATGGCAATGGTGGCACCTTCAGCAAACTCTTCAACTTTCTTGACTTTGCTTGAGTAGATCCCCATTGGCTCTAAATAGGTGGTTGAAACAGGTGCAATCTTATCTTTATTGGCAGCATTAAATGCCACAAGGTAAGCGTAAGACTGGAACGCATTCAGATCAACTTCTTTGTTTGCTGCTGCAGTATTCATTGCAACATAGTCAGTGAAGTTTTTAATTTCAAGTTTTAGACCTGCAGCTTTAGTTTCAGGTAAAGTTGCAATATAACGCCAGATATCGGCGTCAGAACCTGTAGAAGCGATTACAACAGTTTGTAATGCAGCAGCATCACCTTTTTGCTCGGTAGATGCGGTATCCGGTTGTTTACTGCAAGCTGCAAGTAATAACACCGATACACTTAAAAAAAGACTAATCAGCTTTTTCATGTATAAATCCTAATCGGAATAATGTCGAGAAAATCAGCCTTTCTCGAACATTAATGATTGCAATAGGTTTGTATGTTGTAAATTGGCATCGTCCTCAAACAATCACGTGAATTATTCTTGAGGTTTTCGGTAGAGTCCTTTCCACAACACGCGAAAAATAAATGAATATTCATGTTCCCATTTAGTATATATACAGCGGGAAATCAAGCATTCATATCTTTTTCTAATCAAATTTGGATTTAGCTGCAATTTGTTTTGTTAGGCTAAATATTCTAATCATTTGAAATGAATGAAAAAGAATACTGATTTAACATAAAAACAACATCTAAAATTTCGGCAATCATAGCAATAATTTAGTGCAGGGGACAGAGCAACCGAGTGTACTATAAGGTATAAGACTATGATTATTTAAGAGAAATTGCAGCATAAGTAAATATAAATTGATGATAGTTTTATGGTTTTTTTTAAAAAGTGCTGTAGCCGGTTGAATTAAAACATAAATATATATTTTTCTGAATTTTATATTTAAATAATGAATATAGAAGTGGAAATTATGCAATTTAAGGAATAAAAAAAGCCTTCCGAAGAAGGCTTTTTTTACAGGATTTACTTATTCTGCTTTTTCACGGGCAATGGCACGATAGCCAATGTCGCTACGGTATTGCATGCCAGTGAAAGTGACCTGACCACACACCTCTAGTGCATTGATTTGTGCTTCAAGTACCGTATCACCTAATGCCGTAACGCACAGTACGCGACCACCCGCAGTAATCACATGACCATCAGCACTCATTGCTGTACCGGCATGGAAAATTTTGGTGTCTTCCGGAGATTGACCAAGACCTGAAATGACATCGCCTTTGCGAACAGTTTCAGGGTAGCCACCGGCAGCAAGCACGATACCAATCGATTTACGCTCATCCCATTCAGCTTCAGCTGGCAAGTTACCTGCAATACCTGCTTCGACCAAATCAACCAAAGAAGATTTTAAGCGCATCATGATCGGTTGGGTTTCTGGATCACCAAAACGGCAGTTGAATTCGATTACACGTGGCTGACCTTGTTCATCAATCATCAAGCCCGCGTATAAGAAACCTGTATAAACATGACCGTCCGCTGCCATACCGTCAACAGTAGGGCGCATCACTTCGTTCATGACACGTTCAAACACTTCTGGAGTTACCACTGGTGCAGGAGAGTAAGCACCCATACCACCTGTGTTTGGACCTTCATCTCCTTCAAAAATGCGTTTATGGTCTTGTGATGTCGCCATTGGCAAAATGTTGTTGCCATCGATCATACAAATAAAGCTAGCTTCTTCACCTGCAAGGAACTGTTCAATCACCACACGTGAACCCGCATCACCGAATTTGTTGCCTGCAAGCATATCGTCAATCGCAGCGAAAGCTTCTTCGTTGGTCATGGCAACGATCACGCCTTTACCCGCCGCAAGGCCATCTGCCTTGATGACGATAGGTGCACCATTTTGCTCTACATAAGCTTTAGCGGCATCGACTTCAGTAAAGACATCATAAAAAGCGGTTGGAATGTTGTGGCGCTTTAAGAAGTGTTTTGCAAATGCTTTAGAACCTTCTAGCTGCGCTGCATATTGGGTTGGTCCCCAGATTTTTAAACCAGCTTCGCGTGCTGCATCCACCACGCCATTTACTAAAGGTGCTTCAGGGCCAACAATCACTAATGCCACATCATTTTCTTTGGCAAAAGCAATAATGGCTGGATTGTCTAAAATATCGAGTTCAACGTTCTTGCATTTGTCTTCAGTTGCAGTGCCTGCATTACCTGGCGCCACAAAAACCTGAGTGACTTTTGCATCTTGTGCGATTTTCCATGCAAGTGCATGTTCACGGCCACCGCTACCCAAAACTAAAATATTCATTATAAAGTTATTTCCCTTTTTCCATATCTAAGAATATACCTGTTCAGAATAAAAAAGTCCCTCTTAACCTCTCTCTTGCGGAACTACAATCGTTCCTCATCTCCTAAGAGGAGAGGGAACCATTGATATTGGTGTAGTCTCCCTCCTTTTAGGAGGGAGATTTAGAGGGAGGTAAATAAGATGGAAATTTTAAAGTAGCATTAGTGACGGAAGTGACGCATACCCGTGAATACCATGGCAATACCAGCTTCATCTGCTGCTGCAATGGTTTCTTCGTCACGCATTGAACCGCCTGGCTGGATAATGCATTTAATGCCAGCTTTGGCAGCATTATCAATACCATCACGGAACGGGAAGAATGCATCAGAGGCCATGACTGCACCTTCAACCACTAAACCAGCATGTTCAGCCTTAATCGCAGCAATACGTGCCGAGTTGACGCGGCTCATTTGACCTGCGCCAACACCAATGGTTTGGCGGTTTTTCGCATACACGATCGCATTTGATTTCACATATTTTGCAACTTTCCATGCAAAGATAAGATCATCAATTTCCTGTTCAGTCGGCGCACGTTTGGTCACAACTTTCAGGTCATCTTTAGTGATCATGCCCAAGTCTTGGTCTTGAACCAATAAACCGCCATTCACGCGTTTATAGTCAAGCTGTGGCGCACGTGTATCAATGGCCGGAAGTTCACCACAGACCAGTACGCGTACATTCTTTTTCGCACCGGTGATTTCAAGTACACCTTCTGCAATGCTTGGTGCAATAATCACTTCAACAAATTGACGATCAACGATTGCTTGTGCTGTCGCAGTGTCTAATTCGCGGTTGAATGCAATGATGCCGCCAAATGCTGATTCAGGATCGGTTGCATAAGCAAGATCATAAGCTGCCTTGATGCCATCTAGTGAAACTGCAACACCGCAAGGGTTAGCATGTTTAACGATCACACAAGCAGGTTTCGCAAATGATTTCACACATTCAAGTGCTGCATCGGTATCTGCAATATTGTTATAAGAGAGTTCTTTGCCTTGTAATTGCTTAGCAGTAGAAACAGAGGCTTCTTTTGCATTTTCTTCTACATAGAAGGCTGCGTTCTGATGTGGGTTTTCACCATAACGTAAATCTTGTGCTTTATTCAGTTGCGTATTGAAGGTACGCGGGAAGAGATCCGCTTCGCCTTCTGCTTTACCCACGCGTGCACCTAAATAAGAAGCAATCATGCCATCGTATTGTGCTGTATGCTCAAATGCTTTAACTGCTAAATCGAAACGTGTTTCATAAGACAGCGTACCATTTGCTTTTAGCTCGGCTACGACTGTGTCGTAGTCTGCTGCATTAACGATAATACCCACTGAAGCGTGGTTTTTCGCTGCTGCACGAACCATGGTCGGACCACCGATGTCGATGTTCTCGATTGCATCTGCAAGTGAACAGTTTGGCTTTGCCACAGTTGCCGCAAATGGATACAGGTTAACAATCACCAGATCAATCGGATCAATGTTGTGTTCTTGCATCACCGCTTCGTCCAGACCACGACGCGCCAAGATGCCTCCATGAATTTTTGGATGCAGTGTTTTAACACGGCCATCCATCATTTCAGGAAAACCTGTATGTTCAGAAACTTCTACGACGGCAATATTGTTGTCTTTAAGCAACTTATAGGTACCGCCCGTAGATAAAATTTCTACCCCTAGCGCTACAAGATTTTGAGCGAATTCAACGATTCCGGTTTTGTCGGATACAGAGATTAAAGCACGTTTGATAGTCATGATTTTAGTCAACAGTTTGAAGTCTACAGATTAAAACAAAGGCAAAAAAAATGCCCACGAGAACGTGAGCATTTTATCAATTATTCACTCATTAAACCGTGAGCTTTTAACTTTTTGCGTAAAGTTCCGCGGTTAAGGCCTAAAATCTCAGCAGCACGCGTTTGGTTGCCACGAGTATATTCTAAGACCACAGATAAAAGAGGTTTCTCCATTTCTGCTAAAACCATGTCATAAACTTGAGATGGTTGCTCACCTTGCAATTGTGCAAAATAATGACGAACTGCGCGATCTACATGGATGCGAAGAGCGACATCAGATTGAGCCGTAAAAATAGGAGATTTGCTATTCATGCGTGTTAATCCGAAAAATCAAAATATCACTTGGGTAAAGTGATATAAATGTGGTCTAAATTACTGAGCCCCGTTTTAGATCCTAAAACAGTGACTCTAAAACAAAAGGACTATTAGCTTGCCACAAATCCTCGAGTTGTGTAAAAAATAAGCGTAACAATAGTTAAATATTTGTTACCGCCTACTTTCAAAAACAAAAAAACCAACAATGCGCTTATTGGGTAAAAGCACAGTTCGTTTAACGATTTTATTGTCTGTAAATTACGAGGAGTAAGTGGGTCAAAGCATTCGTGGCGCGTATCATACCACTGTCAGCGAAAAAGTGAGCAAATTAACTGCACTTTTTTTTGTTTTTTTGTCACTTTTTTGAGCTTTTAGGGCTGTACAAATTCTAAACTATAGTCATTGAAGCTATTTTTGCTTTTTGGAATGGTAAATTCGAAGCGAAAAGGGCTATTGGATGGAATGCGTTGAATCGTTTTTAAACTGTCAACTAAATAGTCTTGTGGTTTTAAAACTGTAGATGAAATCGCTTCACCATTTTGTTTAAGTACCACTTTTATTGGAGGCAACACTACGCTATTGGCATCCTGATTAAGCAATACGCCTGAAAAACCTGTGGCATCCTGCTTAACCCGTTTCAATTTTACTTTCTCAAATGACAGCGACTGATATTGCTCATTGCTGATCTTGCAGTTGAAAACACCACAGACATAATTAAACATCTGATTTAATGCCGGGCTTTCATGCATGAGTTTCGGGTTAAACCATAAAATCTGGAAAGCAAACACCAGAATCAGGGCAATATTACCGATACCCCAAAGGGTGTAATACAACCAGCCATGTTGTTTGTCGTTATTTTCCTGCTCAATTAAAAGTGCATCTTCTGAAAGATTCAGGTTGGGCAGGGCAGTAACCGGTTCGGTATTAAAATAATTCAGGTTATTTAGATAGGTAAGTAGGTCAATATTGGAATTTTCAATTTTCTGGTCGAAGATGCGTAGGATCTGCATCTGTTTTTCTGCAAATGAGCTATCTGGCTGGATCGAGGAAAACAGTGAGCGATTGACGGGTGTTGGTGTTACTTCACTGTCTGTTTCGAGCAAATTGGTTAATGCATTAAAGTTAATCACGCATTTTGGGCAACAAACCATGCCCTGTGCAACACTGAGTTGTGAAAGGGTCACTTTGTACACAGTTGAACATTTAGGGCAGCGGGTTTGTTTTTCACTCATAATTTATAAAATTCTCAGCTTGTTTTTCGTTTTCCTGAAATGCGGCACCAGTTTTCTTCACGCTTTTCAATTTCTAATATATCAAAAAACTCGGCGTAAACGCTAGAAACATCAGCAACTTGCTCTTCAATTACACCTGCTAGTGCGAACTCTCCCTCATTTTTTAATAAAGTTGAGAATTCAGGCGCAAGTGCCATCAGTGGGGCTGCAAGAATATTGGCAACCAGAATATCAGCCTGTTGAGGTTTGAATTCCTGATCAAACTCTTCAGGCAAGCCGACATAAAGGCGGTCAAGCACGCCATTTAACTCGGCATTCTGTTTGGTTGCGAGTACAGCTTGCGGGTCGATATCGGTTGCATAAACTTTTTTAGCACCTAATAAAAGGGCCGCAACGCCTAAAATACCTGAACCACAACCATAGTCGATGACAACTTTATCTTTAACATCGGTTTTGCCTAACCATTGTAAGCATAAGAAAGTGCTGGCATGGTTACCTGTACCAAAAGCCAGACCTGGATCAAGCTTGATGTTGGTCGCATCGGCTTCAGGTGGTTCTAACCATTCAGGAACAATCCAGAATTTTTCACTGATTTGAATCGGTTCGTAATAATCCATCCAGGCACGTTCCCACACCTGATTTTCAAGGTATTCATGGCGCATCGGCACATCTGGAAGTTGAGCTTTAAGGAAAGTTTCCAAAGCATCTACATCAATCGGGTCATCTTCTTCTTGTTGGTAAATACCTGTAACGATGACTTTATTCCACAAAGGTGTTTCACCTGGTAATGGCTCAAGCAGGGCCTGATCTTCTGCATCATCTAAAGTAACACTCACCGCACCCAATGAAAGAAGCAATGTTTCGGTCAGTTCAACTTGATTTTGATCAACAGTAATATGAATTTGTAGCCAGTTCACAGGAAAACCTAAATAAATGTATTTGTGGGTATTGTAATAGATTAAAACTTATTAAAGGGATTATAAAATAGACAGATTACAATTTTAACAGCAAATATTTGGCGGCATGAGCGCTATTACATTGTTTTTAGATTTTATAGACAAAAAAGAAGGTCATGAAGACCTTCTTTATTCTTGCTGCAATTATGGCGCAGTCTGTTCAACATCAGGAGCAACTGGCGGAGCAGGTGTCGCTGCCGGTGCACTCATCGCAGGCGCAGCTTCCATAGGAGCACTGCTCACTGGACGTGGAGCGGACTGGGTTTCAGAGAGACGACTTTGTGTGTCTACAGCAGCGTTAGAAGCTGGCATAGGTGGCTGGAATGCGAGTTTACCTGCTTCATTAGGTTCACACGAACCGTTGAAAACAACGCCTTTATACGCAAATGAAACTGGGTCACCTTGTTTTTTGCCTTTACAAACCTGTTGATACTTTTTGGCTTGTGGGTCTTGGGTAGCTTTGGTATTCGCCGCATGTGCAGCTACGCTAAAACATAGGCTACAAATAAGAGATGAAAATAAAAGCTTTGTGTTCATATCATTTTCCTAAAGTATTTGTTATGCACTTTTTAGGATAAGAAATTCATCAAATAAAACAGTGGTGTTCGAGTTAATAGTTTAAGTAGCTCTGTTAAGTATAAGATGAAAATGCAACAGAACGTTTCTTTTTGTATGTTTTGTCAGCATAACTGAGGCCTAGAATCAATCAGAATGTTGACGGTTTTTGCCAATTTGCTGCAAAACTCCTATATAATACTCTGTCATTTTTTGAATACATATTTACCACTATGCACTATCCTAAAGTTTACGACGTTATCGTAATTGGTGGCGGTCACGCTGGTACGGAAGCGGCACTTGCTGCGGCACGTATGGGAAGACAAACATTATTGTTGACGCATAATATTGAAACTTTGGGTCAGATGAGCTGTAACCCGGCAATTGGTGGTATTGGTAAATCACATCTGGTCCGTGAGATTGATGCCCTTGGTGGCGCCATGGCGCTTGCGGCGGATAAAGGTGGTATTCAATTCCGTATTCTCAATTCACGTAAGGGCGCTGCCGTTCGCGCAACACGTGCACAGGCAGATCGCGTACGTTATAAAGCTGCAATTCGCGATACGCTGGAAAATCAGGCCAATCTGGACATTTTCCAGCAAGCGGCAGATGACTTAATTGTTGAAGGCGATGCAGTGAAGGGCGTTGTGACCCAGATGGGTATCCGTTTTGATGCCAAAACTGTGGTACTGACAACCGGTACCTTCCTCGGTGGTGTGATCCATGTCGGTTTACAAAACTCGAGTGGCGGCCGTGCAGGAGATCCACCATCAATTGCACTGGCTCATCGTTTACGTGAACTTAAACTTCCTGTGGGACGTTTAAAAACAGGTACACCACCACGTATTGATGCACGCTCAGTTGATTTCTCTGTGATGACGCCACAACCGGGTGATTTTCCATCTCCTGTCATGTCATTTATGGGTGATGCCTCAATGCACCCTGAGCAAGTCAATTGCTATATCACCCATACCAGTGAAAAAACCCACGAAATTATCCGTGGCGGTTTAGACCGTTCACCAATGTATACCGGTGTGATTGAAGGTGTTGGTCCACGTTATTGCCCATCGATTGAAGATAAAATTCATCGTTTTGCTGATAAGGATTCACATCAGGTATTCCTAGAGCCAGAAGGCTTAGATACCCATGAGCTTTATCCAAATGGTATTTCGACTTCATTGCCGTTTGATGTGCAGTTCAATCTGGTACGTTCGATCCGTGGTATGGAAAATGCACATATCCTGCGTCCGGGTTATGCGATTGAATACGATTATTTCAATCCACAAGCCTTGAAATTCACACTTGAAACCAAAGCGATCCAAAACCTGTATTTTGCTGGTCAAATTAACGGTACCACAGGCTATGAAGAGGCGGGAGCACAAGGGTTACTTGCAGGCTTAAATGCTGCGCGCCGTGCTTGGGAACAAGAAGAGTGGACACCAAAACGTGATCAGGCTTACATGGGCGTGTTGGTTGATGACCTGATTACATTAGGCACCAAAGAGCCGTACCGTATGTTTACCTCACGTGCGGAATATCGTTTGATGTTGCGTGAAGACAATGCAGATCAACGTTTAACTACGATTGGTCGTGAGCTGGGTCTGGTGGATGATGAGCGTTGGGCGGCTTATAGCGAAAAAATGGAAGCTGTTGAACGCGAAACCTCTCGTTTACAACATTTGTGGGCTGCACCAAACAACCCAATGGGTAAAAAATTCGTTGAAATGACGGGTGCCGATCTCAGCAAAGAATGTAGTGCGGTTGATTTGTTGAAACGTCCAAATATCAATTTCAGTCAAATTGCGGAATTAACCGGTTCGGAAGTTTCACAGCAAGTCGGTGAGCAAATTGAAATTGCGGTGAAATATGAAGGCTATATCAATCGCCAGCATGAAGATGTGGCGCAATTGAAGCGTCTTGAAGAAACCAAGATTCCTGCTGATTTTGAATATGATGGTATTTCAGGTTTATCACGTGAAATTACCTTGAAGTTGAAGACAGTTCGTCCAGAAACCTTGGCGCAGGCAAGCCGTATTCCAGGTGTAACACCAGCCGCTGTACAATTACTGATGATTACCATCCGTAAAAACAATATGGCCAAGAAGTCAGCCTAAGCTTTCAATTCGACTTGTTCAATTAGACACTAAAAACACCCTTTAACAGAAGGGTGTTTTTTTCTCTGAGTATTTTTACTCTTATCATCATAAATATAGACCTGCTGAGGTGCGGTGAAATGAAAAACTGGATTATTTTATTTATCGCAATTATCGCGGAAGTGATTGCTACATCAGCATTGAAAAGCAGTGAAGGTTTTACCAAGCCGCTCGCTTCAATTGTTGTTGTGCTGGGGTATGTGATTGCATTTTACGGTCTCTCTTTGACGCTTAAAACCATTCCAGTCGGGATTGCCTATGCGATCTGGTCAGGCGTCGGGATTGTTTTAATTACCATAGTAGCCTGGTTCGTGTTTGATCAAAAACTGGATATATGGGGGATTATTGGAATTGCGCTGATTATGAGTGGTGTATTGATCTTGAACCTATTGTCAAAATCCAGTTCGCATTAATTTTTTAACAATAAAAAAACCGAACTGGTTGAGTTCGGTTTAAAATCCTTTGGCTATTTTTATAACATCACTGCAATATTTTACTTTTCATTGTGCTGCTCAATATTTTTTGGGTTGAATCTGGTTATAAGCTTCTATTAGCAGAAAACGTGCTGCTTAATCAACGCCTTGTTCCTTGAATTTGTCATCACCATGACCCATGCATTTCTCATGACTCATTTTTTAAGTAGATTCACTTAAAATTAAGGCCTTAATTTTGGTAGCTTTCTCAAAGTGATTAAGCTGATGCTTCATGATCCACCAGTGAGCAGCTTCCATTAAACGTTCAGGATCATCATTTTTATTGGCAAAGAAAGCATAAAAAGAAAGCCCGACATCACTGCCTTTTTTGGCAATTTTTCATCACAAACTTGAATGATTTTAGCTTGAAGTTCTTTTCTCATTTTTTGTAAAAACAATTGATGCTAGATGGGCTGATTCTAGCACTTTCGAGCTAAGTCTTTATTGAATATTTGGGCAATTTCTCCTGTAGCTATAGTCAGATGGTTCATGTCTTTTTAAGTGTAGAGTAGAGGGATTTTCGTCTGATTTAGGTTGATTAGAGCCTTGGTAATTGTCTAGGTTGTTTAAGAAAACATCTAAAAAATCGAATTGGTAGAAAATATAGTGAAAATGAGAATGATTTTTATTAAAATTGTAATGTTTTATATTTTTTAATTTGTTTTTAATTTTTCGTCTGAATTTTTTGAGAGTTTTATGAGTAATTTTCACTTGGGTGGAAACAGCAAATCTGCTTTTAAGCTGAGTTTGTTAACCGTGATGATGTTGCAAGCGCACTATACATTTGCAGATGAAACAACAACGCCAACGGCAGTGATGCCTACCATTAAAATTGAAGCGATGAGTGAACTTGATCCGATCAAGAGCTATATCGATTATGAGCAGGCAAGTGTAACGCGTAATGGTTTGAAGAAAAAAGATATTCCACAGACCATCGATACGATTGATGTGCAAAAGTACAAAATCTATGGGGCCAATGATCTGAGTGTCATGTTGCAAGGTACGCCAGGTGTAACCACAACTTATGATACACGCGGTGATGGTATTATGATTCGTGGTTTTAGTGCTGACACGAGTGATATTTATCGCAATGGCGTACGAGAGGGCGGGCAGGTACGCCGTAGTACTGCAAACGTTGAACGAATTGAGATCCTAAAAGGTCCTGCTTCTGTACTATATGGACGTGGTGCAGGCGGTGGAGTTGTGAATATGGTGACTAAGTTTGCCAATTTTGACTCTAAAAGTTCTGTGGGCATCTTTGGTGGTTCTTATGACAACATTGGCGGAAACTTAGATATTAATCAGGTTGTGAATGATAATTGGGCGATACGTTTGGTTGGTGAGAAATCTGATACCAATAGTTTCCGTTCAGGTATTGGCACAAAACAATCGATGTTCTCCCCAAGTGTGACCTATCGTAGTGATGATGAAAAGTTGTTATGGACAACGGAATATACCTACGACAAATTAGATCGTACACCTGATCGTGGTCCATCATTTTCAGTATTAAAGCGTTTTCCTGAAAATATTTTAAGAGAGACGGGCTTTGCAACTCCATCGGATTTCATTGTGGATGAATTGCAAACGGTACGTACCGATCTGAAATATGAATTTGCGCCGGACTGGAAATTTCATTGGGCGTTGAGCTATCGCCAAGCCAATCAAGATTTCGATAATTTCTTTGGTGGAAGTTATTGTACTGATGATACGAAAGGATGCAAATCTGGCTATATCAAGCAATCTTATGCCTGGCAAGAAACCATGAATAAGACCACGACAAATACATTTGATATTACGGGCAAATTTAATACGGGTAAATTAGAACACCAGCTCATGGTTGGCGCCGATTGGTCACATGAAGATCGTGAACCTAAACTAGGTAATTATTCAAGTGGAGATAAGGCTGGATTATATTATCAATTAATTAATCCATATAATGTAAAAGATTATCAGACTTCTTTTGATCGTAATCATGGTCGGCCAAAAGCAACCTCTTATACCCATCAAAATAATGACAGCTTGGCATTTTTTGTACAGGATCTAGTCTCTTTAACACCGAAATTAAAAATGATGTTGGGTGCCCGTTATGATCAATATGAAGTAAAAACTCGTGATACTTTAATTGATTCAAAAACCTATGGGCAGTCAGTGACAATGAATGCTGAAACTTTTAGTCCAAATGTGGGCTTTGTCTGGCAGCCAGTTGATAACCAGAGTTTTTATACATCTTATAGTAAAAGCTTTGCGCCATTTGGTGGTAGTGCGGGCGTTTCGCCATTTACCAATGGTACAGTTGATTTGAGAACCGTAAATGCAGAGCCACAATATAATGAGCAGTATGAGATTGGTGTAAAAAGTGATTGGTTTGATGACCGTTTGAATACTCAATTTTCTGTGTTTGATATCCGTAAGAAAAATATTCGTTATCGTCCTGATCCAGATAATCGCCCTTTTGATTATGTCATAGGTGGTGAACATCAGTCTAAAGGAGCTGAATTCAGCTTTATCGGGCGAGTGCTTGATAATGTATTTGTTCGTGGTGGATATGGATATACAGATGCAAAAGTAAAAGATGATAAAGATCCCAAATCTGCCAGTGCTGGTCATTATTTAGCAAATGTTGCGAAAAATACAGGAAACTTGTTTGTTCGCTATCTACCAGTAGAAAATATCTATACTGAGGTTGGTGCGACCTATAATGGGTCTTTCTATACCAATTTATCCAATGCTCCAGATACGAAACTCGATGGCTGGACACGTCTAGACGCTGCGTTGGGTTATAAAGGGGAGCACTGGGGAGCGACCTTCGCGGTAAGTAATCTTACCGATAAAGTTTATTGGAGATCAAATACCATGCCTGGTACGCCACGCAACTTCTTGGTGCGTTTAAATTACCAGTTCTAAATAAGTGGGTTGATTTTCTTTTAAGCATCTCTGTACTAGCAGAGGTGCTTTTTTATTGTCAGTCAATAAAATAGCCATGCAAATAAAGATGTAATCTA
Source organism: Acinetobacter sp. 1000160 (assembly GCF_000588715.1). Classification (NCBI taxonomy): domain Bacteria; kingdom Pseudomonadati; phylum Pseudomonadota; class Gammaproteobacteria; order Moraxellales; family Moraxellaceae; genus Acinetobacter; species Acinetobacter sp. 1000160. Next base: position 411,133 of record NZ_JFWP02000003.1, read on the forward strand.
TATCTATCTTATTGAATTATATAAAATGCTATTGCTTAAATTACGGTAATATTCTAATATCTAACTGTATGAAAAATAAGCAATAAAACTTGAAAATAACTGTATAATTGTGATGTGGTTCTCATTTTTGGTTTTATTATGCTTGTTTGTACCTGGTTTAATACTTTTTTGCTAGTATTAAAGAAAACATTAAAATAGAGATAATAATAATGAAGATTACACTTAGTTTGCTTGTGAGCTTTGCCATTGTCATTTTAGGCTATGTTGCCTATGTCGATGCACAAACCAAAAAGCGCCAAGAGCTCATGAAAATTGTACAGGATGCAGAGCATAGCCTGGATACGATTCAACACGATCCCCGCAACCAACTGTCTTCATATAGGCCAAGTAATTAGTAGGCGTTGATCAGGTATGGGGCTGGTAATGCAGTGGATTACTTGGGATCGTCGATTAAATGGTCTTTTTTTGCTTGGTGATGCGCAAGTTTTAAATAGAATCTGTTAAAATATTTACCACTAAATAAAAAGCTGCATCAAGATATGCGGCTTTTTACGTTTTGATAGCGAAATTAAATTTATACATGTTGTCTATGTAACAAGTACCAAGCTGGCATATAGATTGCTTTCTAGCTTCGAGTACTCTTTTGTGCAAATTCAAAAAAGATTGCCGCACAAGAGTATAGATTTCACGTCCTACGATCTTAGATTTTAACAGGTGCTATGTTATGACAACGCCTAATGCTTCAGCTGGTTTGTTAGAACGCTTATTTAAATTAAGCGATAACAAAACTAACTTTAGAACAGAAGTTTTGGCAGGTGTAACCACATTCTTAACCATGTGCTACATCATTATTGTAAATCCGCTCATTCTTTCTGAAACAGGAATGGATCACGGAGCGGTGTTTGTTGCGACCTGTCTGGCTGCTGCAATCGGCTGTTTGGTCATGGGGATTATTGCGAATTATCCAATCGCACTGGCACCTGGTATGGGCTTGAATGCTTACTTTACCTATTCTGTCTGCTTAGGCATGGGTGTGCCTTGGCAAACAGCACTCGCTGCGGTTTTTGTTTCAGGGATTATTTTCCTTGCGATCAGCTTCTTTAAAATCCGGGAAGCAATTGTCAATGCGATACCTATGTCACTTAAATTTGCCATTGGTGGCGGTATTGGCTTGTTCCTGGCTTTGGTTGCATTAAAGAACTCAGGCATTATTGTTGCCAATCAGGCAACTTTGGTTGGACTGGGTGATATTAAACAGCCAACCGTCTTGCTTGCCTTATTCGGCTTCCTGCTCATTGTGGTGTTGCATCAGTTTAAGGTACGTGGCGCTATCATTATCAGTATCTTGGCGGTGACTGCGATTGCAACCTTAATGGGCTTAAATGAATTTAAGGGCGTGGTTGGCGAGATTCCGTCGATTGCACCGACATTTATGCAAATGGACTTTGAAGGTCTGTTTACAGCCAGTATGGTCGGCGTGATCTTTGTTTTCTTTATTGTCGATTTATTTGATAGTACAGGGACACTGGTAGGGGTTTCACATCGTGCAGGTTTATTGCAAGATGGTAAATTGCCACGTTTGAAAAAAGCTTTATTTGCCGATTCAACTGCGATTGTTGCGGGTGCTGCTTTAGGTACCTCATCAACGACACCTTATATTGAATCTGCGTCAGGTGTAGCTGCAGGTGGTCGTACAGGTTTGACGGCTGTTGTGGTCGCATTCTTGTTTGTAAGCTGTTTATTCCTTGCGCCATTGGCTCAATCTGTACCAGGTTTTGCAACTGCACCTGCTTTATTGTTCATTGGTGTGTTGATGATTCAAGGAATCACCAATATTGACTGGGATGATATTACTGAAGCCGTTCCTGCATTTTTAACCATTGTATTTATGCCATTTGCCTACTCAATTGCTGATGGTATTGCTATGGGCTTTATTAGCTACGCATTGGTGAAATTATTTACAGGTAAAGCGAAAACCGTACCGTATATGGTTTGGATCATCGCAGCACTTTGGGTATTTAAATTTGCTGCTTTTGGCGGCTAATCCAAGATTTATCATTTTTTACATTATTCTTTGCTGCTATTGTTATTCCAGCAAAGAACCCGAAAAGGGTGTCCGTTTGGTAACACCCTTTTTTCTTTAGACGTGGAGTTTATATGAATCAAATCGAGCTGATTCGTGCCTTACCCAAAGCCGAATTGCATGTGCATATTGAAGGGACTTTTGAGCCGGAACTGATGTTTGCAATTGCACAGCGTAATCAGATTCAGATTCCTTATCAATCTGTTGAAGAAGTGAAGCAGGCGTATAACTTTCACAATCTTCAATCTTTTCTAGATATCTACTATGCCGGCGCGAATGTGCTGGTGCATGAGCAGGATTTTTATGATCTTGCCTGGGCATATTTTGAAAAATGTGCTGAAGATCGTGTCGTACATACTGAAATGTTCTTCGATCCGCAAACGCATACCGAGCGTGGCGTGGCGTTTGCAACGGTAATTGCGGGTCTGAAACGAGCTTGTGAAGATGCCAAAGCGAAATTTGGCATTAGCTCTCAATTGATCATGTGCTTCCTACGCCATTTAAGTGAAGAGAAAGCATTTGAAACCCTTGAACAGGCCTTACCTTTCAAAGATGACATTATTGCCATTGGCTTAGATTCAAGTGAGGTGGGACATCCGCCTTCGAAATTTGAGCGTGTTTTTGCCAAAGCACGTGAAGCAGGTTTCTTAATCGTTGCGCATGCAGGTGAAGAAGGTCCACCAGAATATATCTGGGAAGCGCTGGATTTACTTAAAGTCAATCGTATTGACCATGGTGTACGTTCGGAAGAAGATGAACAACTAATGGCGCGTCTGATTGCAGAAAAGATGCCTTTAACCGTTTGCCCCTTAAGTAATTTAAAGCTTTGTGTTGTGAATGATATGGCTGATCACAACATTCGCCGTTTATTGCAGAAAGGCGTTCATGTGACAGTGAACTCAGATGATCCTTCGTACTTCGGTGGCTATATGAATGATAACTTCATTGCCATTCAGCAGGCGCTGGAGCTGAGCAATGAAGAATTAAAGCAGCTTGCGATTAACTCTTTTGAAGCTTCATTTATCTCGGATCAAGAAAAGCAAAAGTGGATTGCTGAAGTCAACATGCTCTAATTGTTTTCGTATAATAAAAAACCGCTTTAAGCGGTTTTTTTATTATCTGGACATTTTATTTTTTAGGCTGGCGTAACATGCTGAGTAGCACATTATCTTTATCCACTACATGATGTTTGATGGCCGCTAAGGCATGACCAGCAACCAATAAGCCTGCAAACCATGAAAGATAAATATGGATGGGTTTAACAATAGCCATCAGATCAGGGTTGTCCTGTACTAAGCGTGGAATTTCGAATAAATACAGAACTGGTGCAGGGTGTCCGGCACTCCAGCTAAATAAACAGCCGGTAATCGGTAAAGCTAATAACATTAAATACAGCAAGAAATGTCCGACATGGGCCAAGCTTTTCATCATGGGTGACATGGTGTCTGGCAGTTGCGGAACGGGGTGGGTGTAGCGCCAGAAAATCCGGATCACCACCAAGAAAATAATAGTCGTGGCAATATTCTTATGTAGGGTGATGACGTCGCCTTTAAAGCTGCCATCGACCTCATAGCTCAGAAAATTACCACTGTAAAAACCAATCAGCCAAGCAGTGATAAAAATTGCAGCCATGAGCCAATGAATAACTTGTGCCGTACGTGTGTAATATTGTGATGAGGTTGACATTGCAACATCCTGGCATTTTTATAAATGGATATTTTAATTCTAATAACTCCTTGTTATTTCTCATACAATGGAAATGTAACGGAGCGTTTTATGCTTAGAACGTTCATACAGAATTTTGCTTAGTTATAATTGTTATATTATGTAAAGTTTGCGCTGAGTCATATCATAAAGCCACTCATTTAGGCACAATACGCCTGCCAAAAATTTAGATACAGGTAAGAAATCATGAAAAAGTTGGTACTTATTGTTGCCCCTGTTGTTTTAGCCCTAACAGGATGTGTAACACCAGATGGCAGCAACTCGGCTGGCGCGACTTCTCAGCAATTGGGTATGGCGGCATTAAAAGTTGCAGTAAATGCGAAATGTATTAATGAGATTAATACCTTACCAGCTTGGAAAACAGCAACACGTGTAATGACTGCTGAACAACGTGAAAATATCCAGACTGAAGTCTGTGGTTGTGTTAGCGAAAAAGCACCAAACAGCGTAACAGCGGTTGAATTAGCGACAGCTGCCATTGATCCTACTGCTCGTGCAACCATTGTGACTCAAGTGGTTTCACAAACTGTAAATGCATGTGTGGCGGAAACCTTTAAAAAAGCAGGTTAATAAGATCAGGCTGAGTCATCAGCCTATTTTTGAGAGAAGTAGTATGACAATTGCGGGTGTAGATGAAGCGGGACGTGGGCCTTTAGTGGGTTCTGTGGTTGCCGCTGCTGTCATTTTAGATCCAAGTAATCCGATTCAAGGTTTAAATGATTCTAAAAAGCTAACAGAGAAGAAGCGCGAAAAATTATTCTTGGAAATTCAGGAAAAGGCATTGGCATGGTCAATTGCTGAAGCAACCCATGCTGAAATTGATGAGTTTAATATTTTACAGGCAACTTTTCTGGCAATGCGTCGTGCGGTAGAAGGCTTGCATACCCAGCCATTAAAAGTGATTGTGGATGGTAATCAGATTCCAAAAGGAATAACGATTGCGTGTGAAGCAATTGTCGGGGGAGATGCAAGTCATGCCGAAATCAGTGCCGCCAGTATTCTGGCCAAGGTCACACGTGATCGCCAGATGCAGGTGCTTGACCAGCAATATCCGGACTATGGCTTTGCCAAACATAAAGGATATCCAACCAAGGCTCATTTTGAAGCGATCGCGGCCCATGGTGTAATTGATCAACACCGCCGCAGTTATGGACCTGTGAAAAAAGCACTAGGTCTATAAACAATTAAAGCGACTATAAATAGTCGCTTTAATTGTTCAGAAAAGAATTCTGCACATTAACGGTTGAAGTTATTATGACGAGGGAACTCGTTATTATCTTCTTCATAAGAATGTTGATAATCTTGATCAAGATGTTGCAGATGCTCATGCATGGCACGTTCATGTTGGATACGTTGGTAAATTTCCTCACGATGCACAGAAACTTCTTTTGGAGCATTTACACCAATACGCACCTGATTGCCTTTTACGCCAAGCACAGTAACACTGACTTGATCCCCAATCATTAATGTTTCTCCGACACGACGGGTCAGAATCAGCATGTTTATCTCCTTGCTAAACGCTTAAACTTGCGACAGGGAATTCATTGTTCGAAAGCACAGCCTAATATACAGAAAATTCTAACAGAAATATGTAAAAAACATTCTTTTTCGTAAGTTCTGTGAGAATCTTCTTAAAAACCTCAGGGCTAATATAACAGAGCCACTATAAAAAAAACTATAGTGGCTCTGTTTTTTTTCTTATTTACTCACAAGTAAATATGTTTAAGCAGCTATTAATTAAGCACGAGCGCTGCTTTCGCCGTGTTCACGGTCTAGGCCGAAAGCTGTATGTAAACAACGAACTGCCAACTCAAGGTAGTTTTCTTCGATGATCACAGAAACCTTAATTTCTGATGTAGAAATCATGAGAATATTAATGCTTTCTTCAGCCAGTGCAGTGAACATTTTGCTCGCTACGCCTGCATGAGAGCGCATACCGACACCCACGATTGAGACTTTTACGATGTCATCACGGGTTACAACTTCACAACCTTCAATGCTATTAGCAGTTTGGTCTAAAATCGCTTTTGCTTTCGCCAAGTCGTTGCGGTTGACCGTGAAAGTGAAATCAGTCGTACCATCTTCTTCAACATTTTGGATGATCATATCCACTTCAATGTTGGCATTACTGATAGGTGACAAGATTTTAGAAGCAATACCTGGCTCGTCAGGAACACCCAAAATGGTTAATTTTGCTTCGTCACGATTAAATGCAATACCTGCAATGATTGGTTGTTCCATGTCGTCTTCTGCCTCAGTCGTAATTAGTGTGCCTACGTTTTGTTTGAAATCTTCATCAAATGCGCCATCATCTTCATTATCAAAGCTTGATAATACGCGTAATGGCACTTGATATTTGCCTGCGAATTCAACAGAGCGAATTTGTAAAACTTTTGAACCTAAAGATGCCATTTCAAGCATTTCTTCAAAAGAGATACGGTCGACTTTTTTCGCTTTTGGCGCTACACGTGGGTCAGTGGTATAAACACCGTCCACATCGGTATAGATCTGGCATTCATCTGCTTTTAATGCGGCTGCAAGTGCCACACCAGAAGTATCAGAACCACCACGGCCCAGCGTTGTGATATTGCCATTGGCATCATAACCCTGAAAGCCAGCAACAACGATTACACGGCCTGCATCTAAGTCGGCCGTCATCACATCAGTATCAATCGATTCAATACGTGCTTTGGTAAACGCGCTATCAGTTTTGATCCCAACCTGACGACCTGTATATGATTTAGCTTCTACACCAATTGAATTCAGTGCCATAGCTAACATGGAAATCGTTACTTGTTCACCCGTTGACACCATTTGATCTAATTCACGTGGGTCAGGGGTGCTGGTAATGGCTTTGGCAAGCGCAAGTAAGCGGTTGGTTTCACCACTCATTGCAGATACGACCACGACCACCTTGTGACCATGATCATGCCAGCGCTTGACACGACGAGCAACATTTAAAATGCGCTCAGGAGTACCCATAGAGGTACCGCCATATTTTTGAACGATTAATGCCATAGTTGTTCCATATAAGCCATGACCCTGAGAGGCATCAGGGTCAGTTACACAAAAGTGAAGTTCTGTTTATTGCTCAAGCCAGGCAGGTAATGCTGCCATCACTTGATCAAACTTCTCGTTAAGTGGCGCGCCACCTTGTGCTAAGTCAGGTTTACCACCACCTTTACCACCCAGCTCTTGAGCCAAGTGTTTGATGATGTCACCTGCTTTTAGAGTTGCAGCATATTGTTTAGCGACAGAGGCGATTAAACTCACTTTATCACCATCAACACCAGCTAAAATAATGACTGCATCTTCCAATTTTGATTTTACGCTGTCATGTAGATTGCGTAATGATTTGGCATCCAAACCTTGTACAGTGGTAATCAAAGTTTGACGACCCGCAATTTCCTTTACTTGATCCAACAGATCAGCCGCCTGGAAGCTGGCTAATTTTTGGTTTAGCTGCTCGATTTGCTTTTGCAGGTTAGACGCGGTTTCGACAATCGCTTCAACTTTTTCAACTGTTTGATCTTTTTGTGCTTTTAACAAGCCATTGATGGTTTGGATATCAGTTTCAGCTTTTTGAACCACTTCAACTGCTTTGGTACCCGTCACGGCTTCAATACGACGAACGCCCGCAGCTACGCCACCTTCAGAAGTGATTTTGAACAAGCCAATATCGCCCGTACGCTTCACGTGAATACCGCCACAAAGTTCGATCGAGAAGTTTTTCTCTTCAATCACTGAACCCATCGACAGTACTCGAACTTCTTCGCCATATTTTTCACCGAACAGCATCATTGCACCTTTGGCTTTTGCTGTGTCGATATCAAGCAGTTCAGTGGTTACCGCAGTATTTGCAATCACTTCTGCATTGACTAAGCGCTCGATCTGTTGCAACTGTTCAAATGAAACAGGTTGATCGTTGGCAAAGTCAAAACGTAAAACATCACTTGCAACCAAAGAACCTTTTTGTTGAACATGCTCACCAAGAATCTGGCGTAAAGCGGCATGAAGAAGGTGAGTCGCTGAGTGGTTACGCGCTGTTGCAGCACGGATGTCGGCTTTCACTGTTGCTTCAACATTTTGAGCTGCTTTTAGGCTACCCATAGTGACGATACCTTGATGGACAAAAGCGCCACCCGATTTTTTGGTATCTTGTACTTCGAAGATACCGGTATCGTTCTTGAAGATACCTGTGTCACCGATCTGACCGCCGCTTTCCGCATAGAAAGGTGTTTGATTTAGAACGATAAGTGCTTCATCACCTTCGTTGATTTCATCAACCTGAACGCCATCTTTGTAGATCGCAACAATTTGACCTTGGCCTTGAGTTGCATCGTAGCCATCAAACTGAGTTTCGCCTTCAACTTTGACAATGCTGTTGTAGTCGACTGCAAATTTACCCGCATCACGTGCGCGTTGACGTTGTGCAGCCATTTCAACTTCGAAGCCAGCTTCATCAATGGTCAGATCACGTTCACGTGCAATATCAGCCGTTAAATCCGTTGGGAAACCGTAAGTGTCATATAGTTTAAATACGGTTTCACCAGCAATCACATTGCCTTTTAGTTGTGCTAATTCACCTTCTAACAACTTTAAGCCTTGCTCAAGTGTCTTCGCGAATTGCTCTTCTTCTTTAAGAAGCTGTGCTTCGATGCGTGCTTGCTGTGCAGCAAGTTCTGGATAAGCATCGCCCATCACTTCAATTAGCGGCTGTAACATCTTGTAGAAGAATGAACCTGTTGCACCTAACTTGTTACCATGACGGACGGCACGACGAATAATACGACGCAACACATAACCACGACCTTCATTTGAAGGGTTAACACCGTCAGCAATCAAGAATGAGCATGAACGTGCATGGTCTGCAATCACTTTTAAAGAAGCAGGGTATTCAACCGGTTTATTTTGAGCTTTCGCTTCTGCTTCAATGGCAGTGGTATCCAAACCAATGATTTCAGCCGCTGCTTTTAATAAGTGCTGGAACAAATCAATTTCATAGTTTGAATTAACGTGTTGCAATACTGCAGAAATACGCTCCAAGCCCATACCTGTATCCACAGAAGGTGCTGGAAGAGGGTGCATCACACCATCCGCAGTACGGTTGAACTGCATGAAAACGTTGTTCCAGATTTCGATGAAACGGTCACCATCTTCTTCTGGTGAGCCCGGTAAGCCACCCCAGATATGATCGCCATGGTCATAGAAAATTTCAGAACATGGCCCACATGGCCCTGTATCACCCATTGCCCAGAAGTTGTCTGATGCGTACTGTCCGCCTTTATTGTCACCAATACGGATAATACGATCTGCGTCTAGACCGATTTCTTTATTCCAGATATCAAAGGCTTCATCATCAGTATGATAAACCGTGACATATAAACGATCTTTCGGTAAACCTAACCATTGTTCGCTGGTCAAGAATTCCCAGGCAAATTTAAGCGCATTTTGTTTGAAGTAATCACCGAAAGAGAAGTTACCTAACATTTCAAAGAAGGTATGGTGACGTGCGGTGTAACCTACGTTATCGAGGTCATTATGCTTACCGCCTGCGCGGACACATTTTTGTGATGAAACGGCACGGACATAATCGCGCTTTTCCAGACCTAAGAAACAGTCTTTAAACTGGTTCATACCAGCATTGGTAAATAGCAACGTTGGGTCGTTGGCGGGAACGAGAGAACTCGACGCGACGCGTGTATGCCCTTGCGATTCGAAATAACGCAAAAATGCTTCACGGATTTCAGCTGATGTCATAAAGCGAGTACTCACAACCAAGACACTCCATAATTTTGAATTTGGCTATATGCAACAAGGTACGTTGTTTTTAAAGTTTTACAATCGAACCCGGTGCGTGGCATAGATTTTAAAAGTGCTAAATTATAACGGAAAATACCCGCCTCACCAACGATTTTACAAGCAATATCATATAAAACTGTGTTTAAGCTAAAAATCTATATTCAATAGGGCAACTGATGTTTTACCATATAGCACAGAAAAGATGATGTTTTGATGAATAAGGACGCTACATGCAACGTATCGCTATCAATGGATTTGGTCGAATTGGTCGGAATGTATTACGTGCATGGTTTGAAAGTCCAAAACAGTTTCAGTTTGAAATCGTTGCGATTAATGATGTAGCAGATGTGCAAACGCTGGTACATTTATTTAAGTACGATACCACGCATGGTCGCTTTGCTGGACAAGTTGAAATTCTGATTGAAAATGAATGTATTTTTCTGAACATTCAGTCCAATCAACGCCAATTAAAACTACAAGTTTTAAAGCAAGAGCAACCTGAATTATTGCCTTGGACAGATTTAAATATTGATGTAGTACTGGAATGTACCGGTCTATTCCGTTCACGTGTCGATGCAACCCGTCATGTCGAGGCAGGTGCGAAGCGTGTGATTATCGGTGCAGCCCCATTTGATTCGGTCGATGCTGCGATTGTGTATGGTGTCAATCACAATGACGTAAAGGTCACAGATCAAATCATTTCCAGTGTCTCATGTACCACACAGGCCTTAGTGCCATTGGTTAAAATTATTGATGATGCCTTTGGTATTGATACCGCATTAATGACAGAAATCCATGCAGTTACAGCCGACCAGTCAGTGCTGGATCATGCGCACAGGGATTTGCGTCGCGCACGTGCGTCTGGGCAAAATATTATTCCAACAACGTCGAGTGCATTAGGTGCGCTAAAACAGGTCATGCCAAAAATGGAAGACCGGATTGATGGTTATTCTATTCGTGTACCGACCATTAATGTGGCAGCGATTGATCTTACTTTTGTTTCGCATTCACCGATTACCGTGCATAAAGTCAATGAAGTCCTCAGCAAAGCTGCTCAGTTTGATTATGCGCAGATTATGCAAGTGACAGATGAGGATCTGGTGTCGAGTGACTTTAATCATTCACCGTATTCTTTAATTGTGGATTTAACCCAAACCATGGTGGTGGGTCACCAAGCAAAAGTTTTTGCGTGGTATGATAATGAGTGGGGCTACGCAAATCGTTTACTGGACTTGTGTGAATCTTTTTGTACTTAATACTTTAAATAAGATATAAAAAATAATGTGGGGTATTCAATGACACTGATATTGATGTGGGGATTTATTGTTATTTTATTGGTGGCGGTGGCTTTTTTATTCTGGTTGCAGTTTAAAAATGTAGACGTACAAAACCAAGACCTTCAAGTTTTGCATCTTGAAGAAAAAGTTGTGCATTTAGAGTTGCATCTTAAAAAGAGTCTGGAAATTATGCAGGACCTTGCCAAAAAAATGCATGTGCAACAGGAAGTGCTAGATCGGACCGTGGCAAATATAGCGGCATTGGAAAAGCAAAATGTTGAAATGGTCAATGTATTAGAAATAATGGTTAAAGGTAGTAATAAGAACCATTAAAATACATTTTGTATGATGTGGTTGATTTATATAATATGATTTTTATAAAAAATAAGATGAAGTGATTTTATGAAGCCAAATTTTAATAACAAGGGTATCTGTATTCTCGCAACCAGTCTGCTGTTATCGGCATGTGGTGGTGGGGGCTCTGGTCATAATGACGGAGCTAAAGTTGAAGAAAAACCTACTCAGGAAGATGTGCTTTACCAAGTTTATTATCAGGAACCCAAACCTACTGACAATATTGTTGAAGACTATTTTGAGATAACAAACTATTCTATTAAGAATAATCAGATTAATTTTAATAAGTCACATAACGAGCCGTTAGATCAAAAGATATTGACTGAAACAAAAGTGATAGAAAAAGGTACGCCACAATCGAATGTCGTGAAACGGCTATCTTCTACGCAATGGCTTTATGAACGCACACCTGAACTTAAGCAGAATTTAAATTTTGAATGGGTAAAATTAGAAGGTCAAAATATTTTTGATCGGATAATGCCAGGTTATAGAGAGCATTTTGATTTAACAGCCAACCCAGAGCGACTTGACCAGAATTTAATTAAATTTTATTCGACCTATAAAGATGCTGTATTTCCTCAGGGGAGTTACTGTTATCGGCTAAAACAGAGCCAGTGGAACCAAGCTTATCTGGAGTCTTTTTTTTCCTTCTCTGATTCTTCAACTTTTAATGAGCAGAAGCGGCAAATTGTAGACCGATATAATAATCTGGGCGAGGATAAGAAGTATTTCAGACTTTTAGATACACAGTGGCATGGTTATAAACTGATTGGATTGGAAAACTTAGAGACGGCTGAAACAGACAGTAGATTAGGAAATAGTGAAAATCAAAGTACCAATAGCCAATTTTTTTCTAGTCATATATGGGATGCAGACAAGCATTTAGCCTATGAAAAAAGTCATCCTTATCAAGGTGGAGATAGCTCAATTGATTTATGGATGAAGCAAAATCAACGATTGAATAATGCCAAATTAGAGAACGGCTGTTTTGCATTCAATACTCAGGCAGCCAACACAATCAAAAATCTGAATCTGATCAACTGGAAGCAAGGCGATAGTTCAGATGTTGGGCAGTTCTTAGGGATAAGAACAACGACGAGACTTTCAAATGTAAACACTCAATCTGTTGAATCTAATCATTAATTTTATATTCGAGTTGAGATAGACGGATTATAAAACTATAAAGATTTATGCAAATTCGAAGGTGCATCACATAAATCTTCGTGCTACACTACGCTGAATCGGGCATTCACCCGATTTTTTTATGTGGTTGCTTTTTGTGTGGATGCCTCCACATTGAACAGATTTTAGGTTTGGAACATGACCATTTCAGAGACGTGGTTGCTCCCTGACGGGGTAGCAGATGTATTGCCCGAACAAGCGCAAGTTGTTGAAACATTGCGTAGAGAAGCGCTAGATTTCCTCGCAGTTCGAGGTTATCAATTGGTGTATACACCATTTATCGAATACATTGAATCGTTGTCTTTACTTTCAGAATCGAATCAAGATTTAGATTTAGTTACGTTCAAGGTCATTGACCAGCTGTCAGGACGTTTGCTTGGCGTTCGTGCGGATATGACACCGCAAGTTGCACGTATTGATGCCCATGTACGTCCAGTCGAAGGCGTGGCACGTTATTGCTATGCAGGTTCAGTCTTGCATACCAAACCACAGAATTTTAATGCAACGCGTGCGCCTTTACAGTTAGGTGCGGAGTTGTATGGTCATGACAGCATCGAAGCTGATGTTGAAATGGTCAATGTGATGCTCGCTTTAATTGAGCACACACATACGCTTGAAGGAGCGCATCTAGATCTGGGCCACGTCGGTTTATTCCGTAGTCTGGTGAAGCATGCTGGCCTGAATAAACATACCGAAAGTGAACTTTCTGACTTATATCAGCGTAAAGCCTTGCCGGAGCTAGAAGAATTTACCCAGAGTTTGGCGATGGGTGCAGATTTTTATGCTTTAGGTCGTTATGCAAGTGATTTGGATGCATTGCAGGCACATTTAAGCCAGGAAATTTTAAACGATGTTGATTTCAAGATTGCCTTTGATGCATTGAAAACAACATTAGCGCAAATTCAGTCAAGCTGGCCGAATCTGAATGTAGGTGTCGATGTGGTTGAACTACGTAGTTACCACTATCACACGGGCTTGATGTATGCCATTTATGCACCAAATCGTGCTGCGCCACTGGCTCAAGGTGGGCGATATGACGGTATTGGTGAACACTTTGGCCGTGCGCGTCCAGCAACCGGTTTTAGCTGTGACTTATATGCACTAGGTGCAACACAGTTTGTCGACATCGAAACTGTTGTCGCGCCAAAAGGTAATCAACAAGATTTATTCAATGCAATTGTAGATGCGCGTAGCCAAGGTTTACGTGTGGTGCAACTGTTAGGTAATGATGATTTAAGCTCAGTGCCCTATGCGACCCATCAGATGGTGTCTCAAAATGGTCAGTGGGTGATTGAAAAGATTTAATTGCCGGGTTTTAAGACTTGGTTTCCAATTTTAACAGCATGATGTAATGAGGCTATTATGGGCAAAAATGTTGTGGTACTTGGTACCCAATGGGGCGACGAAGGAAAAGGTAAAATCGTCGACCTGCTCACAGATCAAGCGGCTGCGGTAGTACGCTATCAAGGCGGTCACAACGCAGGACATACTCTTGTCGTAGGTGGTAAGAAGACTGTATTACACCTCATTCCATCAGGTATTTTACGTGAAAACGTATTGTGCTTAATCGGGAATGGTGTGGTTCTTTCTCCTGAAGCATTAATCAAGGAAATGGCCATTCTGGAACAAGAAGGCGTACCTGTTAAAGAACGTTTACGTATTTCTCCAAACTGTCCATTAATCTTGCCGAACCATATCGCGCTAGACCAGGCACGTGAGAAAAAACGTGGTAATGCCAAGATTGGTACTACAGGTCGTGGTATTGGTCCAGCTTATGAAGATAAAGTTGCACGTCGTGCAGTACGCGTCGCTGACTTGATCCGCGGTGGTGCGTTGCTTGAAGAAAAACTTCAGGAAATGCTTGAGTTGCATAACTTCCAGCTTTCTCAATTCTATGGCGTTGAAGAAGTTAAGTTTGAAGACGTACTTGCGCTTTGCAATGAATGGCGTGAAGTGCTTGAACCATTAGTGATTGACGTGACTAAAGTGTTACATGATTACCGTAAAGAAGGTAAGGCAATCATGTTCGAAGGCGCGCAAGGTTCATTACTTGATATCGATCACGGTACCTATCCATACGTAACCAGCTCGAATACTACTGCAGGTGGCGTAAGTTCTGGTTCAGGTATGGGACCACTGCATTTAGACTATGTCCTGGGTATTACCAAAGCTTATACAACACGTGTAGGTGCTGGTCCATTCCCAACTGAATTACACTACAATGCAGCAACCGATACCGGTGATGCGATTGGTCGTCATTTAGGTACAGTCGGTCATGAGTTTGGCGCGTCTACTGGCCGTCAACGTCGTTGTGGCTGGTTCGATGCAGAAATTCTACGTCGTTCAGTTGAAGTGAACTCATTGTCTGGTATTTGCTTGACTAAACTTGATGTATTAGATGGTTTAGAAGAAGTAAAAATCTGTGTCGGTTATGAAGATGTAGATTCAGGCTGTGCCGGTTCTTCTGATGCGATTTCATTCGAAAGTTTGAAGCCGATCTATGAAACCATGCCGGGTTGGAGCGAGTCGACTGTTGGTTTAACTCAAATCGATCAACTTCCTGCCAATGCATTGGCTTATGTACGCCGTATCGAAACGTTAATTGGTTGCCCAATTGATATTGTTTCAACAGGTCCTGACCGTGCAGAAACAATTGTATTACGTCATCCATTTTCAGCATAAGCTGAATAGATGACAAAAAAGCTCTCATGAATTTGAGAGCTTTTTTTATGCAAAAATTTCAGAAAAATAAGAGCCAATATGACCTTGAAGCTGATTGCAGAAGACTTTATTCAACCCGAACACATTGAGATGGTTTTACCGCTGTATCAGGAACTGATTGAAAAGACCAGATCTGAGGCAGGCTGTATTGCTTACGACCTTTATCATGATCATAAGCACAAAGGGCATTTTGTTTTCATCGAAGAATGGATCAATCGGGCTGCGCTGGATTTACATGTACAGTCTGAGCACTTTCAGCGCTTGGTGCCGCAAATTGATCAATATCAAACACAAGCTGGACGTTTTACGCATCTGCATCATTTTGAGACCTTGTTTGAGAATCAAAATGATCAGTAATATGGCTTTGATTTAGCAAATGGTGATAGCAAAAAAACAGCTTTGGATTCCAATCTTTGTTATTTCACAGCCTTAAAAATCCTCGTTATATTAGCTTTACGTTCAAACAAAGAGGGTTTTAACTATGACGAAAAAGAGAATCCGTTACAATGGCTATGAATTGGCGTGCCGATGTTGATTTGCATCACAGCGCTAAAAAAGGTGCAAACCAATTTTGATCAAGGCGGGGAGAGAGGTTGGTTTGACATTTATAACAAGAAGAATAATATTGAGTGATTAATAATAAAACCTATAAAAAGTCAAAGAGAACCGAAAAGGTTCTCTTTTTTTATTGCTCATTTTCTTCAATTTCTTTAACTGCATTATAAACAGCAGCAGGTTCGATATTCAGAATCTTTTTACCAAAACTTCTAAGCCACCACACCAGTTGTGAAGTAAAGGGAACAGTTGCAGAAACTTCAACAATATTCTCTTCCAGAGTTTGGATAACCTGATCTTTGCTAAGCTGACTTTCGTAGAAGCTTTTAGCGGTACTCTCGCTCATGGTCAGTTTTAACTGAATCTGTTCAGTTGGCTTGTTATAGTCGACCCGGAAGCCAAGAGCACCTGATTCAATATAATTATCAATATCAAAATTCACAGGATGCAATGCACGATTGTCCAGCACGGTTGCTGATTTAAAACGATGCAAGGCGAAGGTCTGGACTTCGGTTTTATCATTACGGGTACAGATCAGGTAAATCACGGCACCTTTTTGCACCAATGCCAATGGATTCAGAATATAGGTCTTATCTTCGCCCTGATGGGTTCTGGCACGGTAAATACATTCAATCTGTTTATCTTGCAATAAACCTTCGTAAATCGCCTGTTGGGCATGTTTGTCCACCACAGGTGGGATTAAAGGCTGTGTCGCAGGTACAATACGGACACGGTTAATCCATTGTCTTACGTTATTCTGGGTCGAAAGGCTGCGCTTGGCAAGATCAAACCAGGGCATCATCTCTTCTAGCAAGCTGGGTGGGAGAAGGTGACGTAAATGCTCTTCTACCATCATGAAGGTCACCGCTTGTGAACTGGTCATGTGGGGCAAGCTTTGAATAGGCGCGTCAGAACGCCAGCGCCAGCCTTGAGGGACGGTTTTATTACTCTCGATAGGGAAGCGTTGCGCAATCTGATTTAGATCGCGCTGAATCGTTCTCAGGCTAATATCAATGCCTTCACGTTCTAAAATTTCTTGTAATTCTCGGGTCCCCATCCATTTTCCGGTCGAAAGGCGGGATAAAATCTGCCACTGGCGATAAAGGCTATTTGAGGTTTCTTTTTCTTGTACGGATGACATAAGCGTAATACGTAATTCAATGGTCTGAAGCACACACAATAAAAAAACTATACCTATTTAGCAAGTCCATCCGATCCAGATTACGTATTTACGACTGAAATGAACATGCTTTTGCTTAAATATTTTAAATAAGGACAAAAAATATTCATTTATAAGGTGTCTACGCTTCAGGTTTGGGCTTGTTAAATGTAGAGAGAAAAAGATGACCTATTGTTGTGCTTTAAGACTGGAACAAGGCTTGGTACTAATCAGTGATACCCGCACCAATGCCGGGGTGGATCATATTTCTGTTTTTCGAAAGCTTCACACCTTTGGGGTAGATGGAGAGCGGTTTATTGCTTTGCAAACCTCCGGTAATCTGGCGACGACTCAGGCGGTGATTGGACATTTGCAAAATGCGCTGACCTTACGGCAGGAACCGAATTTGAATACCGTCAATACCATGTTTGAAGTGGCTGAATTGATTGGTAAAACGTTACGTAAGGTGCTGGCAGATATTACTTCAGATCCACATGAGCAGATGAATTACTCTTGCAGTATTCTGGTAGCCGGGCAAATTCAGGGCGATAAAATGCAGTTGTATAATGTCTATCCGCAGGGTAATTTTATTTGTGCGACCACAGATACGCCTTATTTCCAGATTGGTGAAAGTAAATACGGGAAACCGATTCTGGATCGAGCCTTGTATTATAAAATGCCTTTGGATGATGCATTGCGTTGTGCACTGATTTCATTTGATTCGACCTTGCGTTCCAATGTCTCGGTCGGCTTGCCACTTGATGCACTGGTTTATCATAAAGATAGCTTTAAGATTCCAACCGGTAAACGGATCAGTGAAAATGATCTTTATTTTACCCAGATCAGTAAGCAGTGGTCGGAAACCTTAAGACGTGGTTTACAAGAATTGCCGAAGCCGACGGCAGATTATGATTTATAAATTTAGGAAAATAAAAAATCCAGACATTGGCCTGGATTTTCGGTGTACTTAAATGACTTTACGCAGTGGCCGATTGCTTAAACGACACAATAACTCATAGCCAATGGTGCCGTTTGCAGTAGCAACATCATCCACGAGACGATGGGCGCCCCAAAGCTCTACTTTGGTACCAATCTCGGCTGTAATATTCGTTACATCAATCGCCATCATATCCATACTGACGCGTCCAACAACCGGGACTAATTGTTGGTCAATGGCCACAAAATTCTGCTGGGTATAGGCACGTGGATAGCCATCTCCATAGCCAATCGAAACAATGGCAATTTTTGAAGGGCAGGTTGCGGCATAAGTGGAACCATAGCCGACACATTCACCTTGTTGAATCTGGTTCAAAGCCATGATTTCTGCGCTAAAAGTCATCACCGGTTTCAGATTGAGCTCATGCACATTCTTGTCAGCAAAGGGAGAGGCACCATATAGCATGATTCCCGGACGGACAAAATCAAAATGCAGTTCTGGATATTTATAAATCGCTGCTGAATTACAACATGAGGCTAAAATTGGTGCGCATGCCTGTTTAACCTGTAAGAATTGTTCTATTTGTTGTTCATTCAATGGGTGATCGACATCGGCATTGGCAAAATGCATGGCAAGGACACAGGTGAAACCTTCTGCTTTTAAACGCTGGATGACCTCGATAATTTCGGTCACTTTAAAGCCTAAACGGTTCATTCCGCTATTCAGTTTGATCCAGACCTTTAATCCTAAAGCATTGTAAGCTTGCTTGTGCTGGATTAGCCATTCGACTTGCTGGCTATGGTGAACGATACATTCAAGTTTCTGTTCAATCACCTGTGCCATTTCATCTTCAGAAAATATGCCTTCAATCAGCGTGATCGGCTGATGATAACCAAGTTGCCTGATCTCTAAGGCTTCTTCTAGGCAGGCGACACCAAAGGCGTCTGTGGCGTCCAAGGCGGCTAAGCAATCTTTAACTCCGTGTCCGTAAGCATTGGCCTTGACCATACTGACAATTTTTGAATGTGGAGCAAGTTGTTTAACGCGGTTGAAATTATATTGTAGTGCATCACTATCAATATAAACTGTTGCTTGGCGCACCCTGATTTCTCCTTTGGGACGACTTGGAAAGTAGATAAAGCAGCTAAATAGGGGAAGAATTATTCCTCATCATCATACTGGGCATAGAACTCAGGTGAGAGGTTACTAAAACGGGTATATTGACCTTCGAAGGCAAGGCGCACACTACCAATTGGGCCGTTACGCTGTTTACCAATAATGATCTCGGCGGTGCCTGCTTCTTTGGATTCCTTGTTATAGACTTCATCACGATAAATAAACATGATCAAGTCGGCATCCTGCTCGATCGCACCGGATTCACGTAAGTCGGACATTACTGGACGTTTGTTTGGACGGTTCTCCAAACTACGGTTTAGCTGTGATAGTGCGATAACAGGACATTGCATTTCTTTGGCAAGCGCTTTCAGGCTTCGGGAAATTTCCGAAATCTCGCCGACACGGTTATCGCCCATACCGGGTACTTTCATCAACTGCAAGTAATCGACCATGATACAACCGATTTTACCATCATGCATTTTGGCTACACGACGCGCACGGGCACGAAGTTCGGTTGGCGGTAGGGCCGATGAATCATCGATATAGAGATGCATTTCCTGTAATTGCAGAATGGTCCCAGTGACTTTGGTCCATTCATCCGCATCCAGATTCCCCGAACGTAAATGTCCTTGATGGACTTTACCCATGGCAGAAATCAAACGCATGGCAATCGAGTCGGCTGGCATTTCCATAGAGAATACCAGCGCTGGTAAGCGGTTATATTGCAATACACTTTCAACCAGATTCATCGCGAATGTGGTTTTACCCATCGATGGACGTGCCGCCACAATAATCAAGTCACCCGGTTGCATGCCTGAGGTTTTATTATCCAGTTCTAGGAAGCCCGTGGTTAAACCAGTAATGTTGCCATCTAGTTTAGACAGTTCATCTAATTTGGTGATAACGTCCGCAGTCACAGAACTGATTGATTTTGGCCCAGAGTCTTTTTTATTGTTGTTGTGCTGTTCCGCCAAAGAGAAAATACTGGTTTCTGCTAAATCAAGAATTTCACTGACTGGACGTCCTTTGGTGTCATAGGCATTTTGTAAAATATCACTGCTGATCTTGATCATGTTACGTAACGTTGAAAATTCCTTGATTTTATTGGCATAAATTTCAAGGTTATAAAAGCTTGATGGGGAGTCTGCCATCAATTGCATCAAATATTCTTCACCACCAATGGCATCAAGCAGATTTTGTTTGAGCAACCAGTCATTAACCAAAACTGCGTCATAAGGCGAGTTTTCTTGGGCCAGTTTTTCAATGGCACGATAGATATATTTGTGACGTGTTGCATAGAAATCATTTTCTTTGAGTAAGTCACTGACTTGTTCAAAAGATTCAGCCACCGTCATTAAGGCTGCTAAGACCGCCTGCTCGATAGCGAGATTGTGTGGCGGGGGACGGAATTCTTTTAGCTGACCTGAGTCACTCACTTTACTCTCTGTGTTTGGAGAATTTTTTGTAAAATTGGCATTCGCCTGTGACATAACAAGACCTAATAAAAAAGATGAAACAATACCGAGTGACTATCTTAATCCAAATGAAGCTGATCTGGACAATTTAATTCAGGGAAAATTGTGTAAGTGGTGCAATAGCATAATAGATAGTCATTTTTGCTATTGCAGCTTGATGGGCCAGATCGATGTAAGAAAAAAGGGCCGTTTTACTTTAAGGTTGTGCAAACCAGTCCTGTACGAACTTTCCATTTTTTAAGCGATAAGCTGAAAGACCATAGCGAAGATCATTCTTTTGCGCATCTTTAACAAAGCCAGTGTCTTTGCCCAAAGAATAGAGGAAGGCATCCAGTAACAGCAGGGTAGCATCAATAAACCACCACACGCCCAAGCCACCAAAGGTAATTAATTTTAAAACGCCACTGGTCTTTTTTCCGAGATAGAAACGATCTATTCCAAAAAAACCTAAAAACATGGCAAGTACCAAAGCAATGATACTATTCTTTTTTTGCATATCTGTGGCCCTATAGCGTGAGAATTATAAAATTTAAAACTTAATTTGAAGTCTTTTTGTATTTTTTAGACATAAAAAAAGAGCATGTAAAACATGCTCTTTTTCTTTGCAGAAATTACTCAGATACGATAGTAACGAGAACTTCAGCAACAACATCATGGTGCAATTGGATTGCGATGTTGAATTCACCAGTGTGACGAAGCGCACCGTTTGGTAAACGAACTTCTGCACGGTCTACAGTAAGACCAGCATTCGTTAAAGCATCAGCGATGTCACGAGTACCGATAGAACCGAAGAGTTTACCTTCATCACCAGCTTTCGCAGTGATAACGATGTTTACTTCGTTCAATTGTTCAGCACGTGCATTCGCAGCAGCTAATACTTCAGCTTCTTGCTTCTCAAGTTCAGCACGACGAGCTTCAAAAGCAGCAGTGTTTGCTTCAGTTGCAGCTACAGCTTTACCTTGAGGGATCAAGAAGTTACGACCGTAACCAGCTTTAACTGATACTTTGTCGCCTAATTTACCAAGGTTTTTAATGCGTTGTAATAAGATAACGTCCACAGCTCACCTCACTTACTTATGGTTGTCAGTGTACGGAATCAAAGACAAATAGCGAGCTTGTTTGATAGCTAACGCTAATTGACGTTGATAACGAGCTTTAGTACCTGTAATACGGCTAGGAACAATCTTGCCGTTTTCAGTGATGTACTGTTTTAAAGTGTCGATATCTTTGTAGTCGATGTACGCAACATTCTCAGCTGTAAAGCGGCAGAACTTGCGACGACGGTAAAAACGTGCCATTGATGTTCTCCTTATTCAGCTTCTTGAACTGCTTGTTGTGCTTCTTCACGTTGAGCTTTACGCGCACGTTTTTCTTCAGCACTCTTAGCAAGTAAAGATTCTTCAGTAATTGCGTGTTCACGACGGATGATGATGTTACGAATGATCGCGTCGTTATAACGGAACAATTCTTCTAATTCATCAAGAGTCGTTTGACCACATTCAACATTCATAAGAATGTAGTGTGCTTTGTGAATTTTGTTAATCGGGTAAGCCAATTGGCGGCGGCCCCAATCTTCTAAACGGTGAATTTGACCTTCAGCTTCTTTGATCTGAGAGATATAGCGTTCAACCATACCTACAACTTGATCGCTTTGGTCTGGATGTACCAATAGTACGATTTCGTAGTGACGCATTGTCAGCTCCTTACGGTTTAAGCAGCCCCTGATTATAAAAATCAGAAGCAAGGAGTCATAACTTAAAAAGTTATGTCGCAAATTGCGAAGCGGGGATTATAGTCAAATCAGCGTGATAAAGCAAATTTAGTGGGGTTGCGTTTTATAATTTTTTGTATGGTCAGCAAAAAAGTAACAGCAATTTGTTTTGGTGATGAAAAACAGTTTATAGAATTACAGCACAGTGAGAGTAGGATGAGAATCTTGGCCTAAATCAAGTGCAGAACAACTGAGGAGGGAGAATAAAAGAGAATTCATTTAGGCAATAAAGAAGCGAATGTTTTTATTGCACGAAATGATTACAGCAAGGGAGAATAAAAAGATAGAGCGTTCTCTATCTTTTTAAAAAATAGGGAAGAATGGTGCAGGGCTTTTGAAGCTAAAGCTAAAGCTTAAACTGATGACAGTAATCAGAATTACTGAAAAAAGGAAAAAGCGTTTTGCCCAAAGCTGATCGTCTTTAGCCTTAAATCCTAAAATACCAATGTAGAACCAGTAAATACAAAGTGCATTACAGATCACCAGGAAAATCATGTTGGTGTATCCATAAACATACAGTGCATTCATTGCAACAGTAAATAAAACCACATAAATCAGTGATTCAATCTTGGTTCTTAAAATCGAACGCGCTACAGGTAAAATCGGAACGCCTGCATTTTTGTAATCGTCAAAACGATAAATTGCAATCGCCCATGAATGTGGCATTTGCCATAAAGCATATGCAACAAAAATCAATAAGGCCGCCATATCGAACTGATGACTTACAGCCGTATAACCAATAACAGGAGGACTCGCTCCGGAAATACTACCAATGACGGTTTGATGGATTGTGGTGCGTTTGGTCCACAAACTATAAAAACCGACATAGACCACAAAACCAATCACAGCGAATAAAAATGCATAAGCATTGACATAGAACCAGAGAATGCTAAAACCAATAATACCTAAGACCAAGGCATAGCACATGGCAACAGTAGGGGAAATGGTTTTAGTCACAAGCGCGCGGTTCATGGTGCGTTGCATTTTTTGATCGATGTCTTGATCAATTACATTATTGACGACACAACCCGAAGCAACCACAAAAGTTGTTCCAAGCAAGGTCAGTAATAAT
Source organism: Acinetobacter sp. 1000160 (assembly GCF_000588715.1). Taxonomy (NCBI): domain Bacteria; kingdom Pseudomonadati; phylum Pseudomonadota; class Gammaproteobacteria; order Moraxellales; family Moraxellaceae; genus Acinetobacter; species Acinetobacter sp. 1000160. Next base: position 434,362 of record NZ_JFWP02000003.1, read on the forward strand.
AAGAGGAAGTCTATAGAGCCTTGGGCGGCTAAGAAGAAGCCGCCCAAGGTGGTAATAAAATTACCGAAGAGAATTCCTGGTTTAGTCAGGAATAAATACTTTTTCCACATGACAATCAGTTTAGATCATCATGTTGTAGTGTAGGTAATTCATAATCCACACAGAGCCGACTAACAGTACAGCGATACATAAGATTGTGTAGATAAATGCAATAAGGTTCCAACGTTGGTCAGATGATGTATTCATGTGTAAGAAGTACACAAGTTGTACAAGCACCTGAGCAACGGCAGTGATTGCGATTACTGTAACTAAGACGCCACGACTGAAACCACCCGCCATCACCATCCCGAACGGGATGATGGTGAGGATAACAGAGAGGATAAATCCAACAGTGTATTGTTTAAAGTTACCGTGTGACGCACCTGCAGCATTATGCTCATGACTACTCATTAGAGAACTCCCAGTAAGTAAACGACGCTGAATACACAGATCCAAACGATGTCAAGGAAGTGCCAGAACAAGCTTAAGCAAGCAAGACGACGTGTATTCGGTAAAGTCAAACCATTCTTTTTGATCTGATACATCAATACCAGCATCCACACTAAACCAGAAGTTACGTGGATACCGTGTGTACCAACCAAGGTAAAGAACGATGATAAGAATGCACTGTGAGTTGGACCATGGCCTTCATGTACAAGGTGACGGAATTCGTAGATTTCCATCCCGATGAACGATGCACCAAAAAGGAATGTAATCAATAACCAGGTGATCACCTGATTTACATTCTTTTTATAAGATGCCAGTACAGCAAAACCAAATGTTACCGATGAAATCAATAAGGCAAATGTTTCAGTTAACACGAAGCCTAATGAATCATGGAACAGGTCATATGCGCTTGGGGTTCCTGGTGGGATATGACTGCTTAATACAGCGAACGCGATGAAGAGTGATCCGAAAAGAATCAAGTCACTCATCAAGTATGTCCAGAAACCAAAGACCGTCAAGTCTGTATCATCATGCTCATGATGACCATCGTGGTCGTGGTTGTCGTGATGAAGTACTTCAGCCATTTCCTTAGTCCTTCTTCAAGTGTTTTTCAAGTAAAGCATAGCGTTCGTTTTCAATACGCTCAACTTCAGCAGCAGGAACATAGTAATCCACATTCTTGGTGAATGAGCTTACGATCAAGCTAACAACAGCTGAAACAAATGAAACAACAACGAGCCACCAAATATGCCAGATCAATGCAAAACCAAGAATGGTAATGAACATGGCAATGACGAAGCCAGCAGCACGATCAGTCGGCATGTGGATGTCTTCATATTTAGTGTTACGTGCGTATGCTACACCATTTTCTTTGTCAGTCCAGAAACGGTCAATGCCGCTTGCATCTGGTTCATGAGCAAAGTTATAGAACGGAGCAGGGGAAGAAGTCGCCCATTCAAGGGTACGGCCATCCCATGGATCGCCAGTGTGGTCCATGTTGTCCTTACGTTGTAAGAAACCAACAATGATTTGCATCAAGAAGCATGCAATACCGATTGCAACAAGAACAGCACCGAATAACGCGATAGCCAAGTATGGATCCCATTCAGGGTTGTCATATGTATTCAAACGACGTGTCATACCCATGAAACCAAGGATATAAAGTGGCATGAATGCAAAATAGAAACCGAAGAACCAGAACCAGAACGCAGCTTTACCCCATGCTTCATTGAGCTTCCAACCAAACATTTTTGGCCAGTAGAAGATGATGCCGGCAAACATACCAAACACCACACCACCGATAATTACGTTATGGAAGTGAGCGATCAAGAATAATGAGTTGTGTACCAGGAAGTCCGCAGGTGGAACAGCCATAAGTACACCAGTTAAACCACCGATACCGAATGTTACGAGGAAGCCAAGCGTCCATAACATAGGCGTAGTAAAGGTGATGCGACCTTTATACATGGTGAATAACCAAGAGAAGATTTTCACACCAGTCGGAATCGCAATAACCATGGTCATGATACCGAAGAACGCATTCACGTTCGCACCAGCACCCATGGTGAAGAAGTGGTGAAGCCATACAACGAACGCAAGAACAGTAATCGCGATGGTTGCATACACCATAGACTTATAACCGAACAACGCTTTACGAGAGAAGGTTGCCACGATTTCTGAGTATAGACCAAATGCTGGTAATACCAAGATATATACTTCAGGGTGACCCCAGGTCCAGATCAAGTTCACATAAAGCATTGGGCTACCGCCAAGCTCATTGGTGAAGAAATGGAAACCGAAGTAACGGTCAAGCGTCAACATTGCAAGGGTACCTGTTAATACAGGGAATGATGCAATGATGAGTACAGCCGTACACAGTGAAGTCCACGTGAAAATAGGCATGTCCATGAGTTTCATGCCAGGTGCACGCATTTTGATGATGGTAACAAAGAAGTTAACACCAGATAACAGCGTACCTAGACCAGAAACCTGAAGCGCCCAGATATAGTAGTCAACACCCACACCAGGAGAATATTGAATGCCAGATAGAGGAGGATAAGCCATCCAACCAGTCGCAGCAAACTCACCCAATACCAGTGAAAGCATCATCAAACCAGCAGCACCGGCGAATAACCAGAAGCTTAAAGAGTTCAATAATGGGAACGCAACGTCACGAGCACCGATCTGTAAAGGTACAGAGATGTTCATCATACCAACAACGAGACCCATGGCTACGAAGAAGATCATGATCACACCATGTGCGGTGAAGATCTGGTCGTAGTGGTCAGGATGCAGGTAACCTTCACCGCCGCCTTTCGCGAGGAAAAGTTGTAGACGCATCATGATCGCATCGGCGAAACCACGCAACAGCATGACGACAGATACGATGATATACATGATACCAATCTTTTTATGGTCTACCGTAATAAACCACTCATTCCACAAATATCCCCATTTTTTGAAATAGGTGATACCGCCTAAAACAGCAATTGCACCAAGTGCCATAAAGACCATGGTGACAAGTACAAGGGGTTCTGTCGGGATCGAATCCCACCCAAGTTTACCAAAAATCATATCCATGTCTTATTCCCCTTGAGCAGCGTGTTCTGCTGCAGCATGAGTTTCTGCTGTTGCATGTCCAGCAGAATGGTCAGCACCGTGATAGTTACTCATATAATGGTTGATAATTGTTTCAAACAATTTTGGTTCAACTGATGAGTAATAAGTCACTGGGTGTGGCTTAGTCGGGAACGGTTTCATCGCTTCAGCTTTAGCAAGCGCTTCTTCATCACCAGCAGCTTTAGCACGGTTGACTAAATGCTCGATCTGATGCTTAGAACGATCGCCATCTTTCAAAGTTGCTAATTCAGCTTGGTCAAGTGTACCTTTTTGAATTGCTTCAGGGTTAATACTTGTACCATTACCAGCTTTAACTGCTTCTACCCATTGCGCAAATTCCGGCTCAGTCACGCTGTGTGCTTTAAAGCGCATTTGTGAGAAACCATAACCTGAATAGTTTGCTGAGAAACCACGGAAAACACCTGGTTCATCTGCTAACAGGTGCAGGTGAGTTTGCATACCAGCCATTGCATAGATCTGGCCGCCTAACTGTGGGATGAAGAACGAGTTCATCGTAAAGTTAGAAGTGATCTTAAAGCTTACTGGTGTTTGCTCTGGGAAGCGTACTTCGTTTACCGTTGCAATGTTTTGCTCAGGATAGATAAAAATCCACTTGAACTGTTCAGCGACAGCTTGAATAGTTAATGGTGCTTTATCAGATTCTAACGGACGGTAAGGGTCGTACTTGTGGGAACCCCACCAAGTTAACCAAGCTAAAATACCAATAATAATGACAGGAACACCCCAAACAACGATCTCAATTGTCGTAGAGTGTGCCCAAGTAGGTTTATAGTCTGCATCTTTATTCGACGCGCGATATTTCCAACCAAACCACAATGCCATAATAATTGATGGAATTACCACCAATAGCATTAAATAGATCGCAGTCATCATCAAGTTACTTTGACCTTGACCAACTGGACCTTTATTGTTTAGAAGTACCATATCACCGCCACACCCAGTTAAGAGCGCGGCCATCGCAGATAAAGACAATACAGCTAAAATCGTTTGTCTCATTTTACAACCTCGGTGAAGAGTCCCATTCCCTAATTAAATTATGGGATAGCGATTAAAGTGTCGCGTGATTGATAAGAATTGTTTAAAAAATGCTTAGCAATCACGCGACACCGCTACGTTGTTGGGCATTATGCCTCATATTGAAGAACTAAGCTACTGATAAAGTGGCCTGAAATGCTTGTTTTAAAACCCGATTTATCTTGTAGGAATTAAGGTTGAGTTAAGTTCTTTTTGTATAGATATCAATTTAATATAAAAGAAAAGAGGATTAAATCCTCTTTTCTTTATCGAATTGTGACTACTGTTTAATTACCTTAGTTTTAGCCAATTTATCGTGCAGGGTTTGACGATTTTTGTTCAATGCGAAGAAAGCATAATCAACAATTGTAATAAATGGCATAAACAGTAAATTGAGAATAATAAAGAGAATGCTGCGCAACCAGAAAGCCCGAATTGAGCTGACCTGGGTCAATGTTTCAGCATCGACAATTTTAATTTTTGCAATTTTCTTACCAATACTCTGGCCTGATTTTGCAATAAAAAAAGCCTGAATCATCAGCATGATAATCAAGTAGGCAAAAATACTCATCCAGGCTTCATTCGGGATAAGCTGCATCAGCTGTTGTTGTAATTCAACCGCTTTACTCGACGCAACTTGCGCTGTCTGTAATTGCTTTTGAATTTCAAATAATTCTTTATATTGAGCTTCATTAAAAAAGAATGAAGGAATGGCTGCCATTGGCAACCAAAGCATCAAGTCCAAGACTTTTGCCAGCGCACGAGAGTGAAAAGGCGCCAATTCAGCTTTGGCTTTTTGCTCCACCTTGATTTTAAAAGAAGACTCATTGCTTTCGGTTGCAACGGGGGCAGCAAAAGCTGAGTAACCTACAGGTTCGTATACAAGTTTACCTTGAGTAAGTTCACCAAGTGTTTTCCATTCAGCCATACCTTCGTGCCAAGCCAGATCCGTCAATAAAACTTGTTGACTGGCAAGCATTTGGTTCACTTGTTCTAAACTATAGGGACCAGCTTGTTGATTGTTACGAGCCAAGTAAATTTGCATAAATAAAAATTCTCTATTCTAAAGATGAAAAAAGACCCTGCCAGAGAGGGTCTTTTTCTAAAAAAGATTAGGCTTTCTTGATTTGCTCTTCAGCAAGGAAGAACCAGGTGTCAAGGACTGAGTCAGGATTCAATGATACAGATTCAATTCCTTGTTCCATGAGCCATTTTGCAAGATCAGGATGATCCGAAGGACCTTGACCACAAATACCGACATATTTGCCTGCTTTACGGCACGCATGAATTGCCATAGAAAGAAGCGCTTTCACTGCTGGATCACGTTCGTCGAACAGGTGCGACACGATACCGGAGTCACGATCCAGACCAAGCGTTAACTGGGTCAAGTCATTTGAACCGATCGAGAAACCATCGAAGTGTTCAAGGAACTGCTCAGCCAATAATGCATTGGTAGGAAGTTCACACATCATGATCACTTTGAGACCGTTCTCACCACGTTTTAGGCCGTTTTGAGCAAGTAATTCGATCACACGTTTAGCTTCAGAAACCGTACGTACGAATGGGATCATGATTTGAATATTGGTTAGACCCATTTCATCACGAACTTTTTTCAAGGCACGGCATTCAAGTTCAAAGCAGTCACGGAAGTTATCTGAAACATAACGACTTGCACCACGGAAGCCCAACATCGGGTTTTCTTCTTCTGGCTCGTACAGTTTACCGCCGATCAGGTTGGCATATTCGTTTGACTTGAAGTCAGACATACGCACGATCACAGGCTTATCTGCAAATGCCGCTGCAAGGGTAGAAATACCTTCAACCAGTTTCTCGACATAGAATTCGATTGGAGAAGAGTAGCCCGCAGTACGCGCCATCACTGCTGCACGGGTTTCACGTGGCAAGCTGTCAATGTTCAACAATGCTTTCGGATGCACGCCGATCATACGGTTAATGATGAACTCAAGACGTGCAAGGCCGATCCCTTCATTCGGGATTTGGGCAAAGTCAAATGCACGGTCAGGGTTACCGACGTTCATCATGATTTTGAACGGTAATTGTGGCATAGAGTGAATTGAGTTACGTTGCACTTCAAAGTCAAGCGCACCTTCATAAATGAAGCCAGTATCACCTTCAGCACATGAAACAGTCACTTCCTGACCATCAGCAAGTACTTCTGTTGCATTACCACAACCGACAATTGCAGGCACACCTAATTCACGAGCAATAATCGCTGCGTGACAAGTACGACCACCACGGTTGGTCACAATAGCCGCAGCACGCTTCATCACTGGTTCCCAGTCTGGGTCAGTCATGTCAGATACCAGTACGTCACCGTCCTGAACCTTATCCATTTCTTTAATCGAAGTCACAACACGAACTTTACCTGAACCAATGCGTTGACCGATTGAACGGCCTTCACAAATTACAGTACCACGTTGTTTTAACAGGTAGCGTTCCATTGTGCCGACATTCTGGCGGCTTTTTACTGTTTCTGGGCGTGCTTGAACGATATAGATTTGGCCGTCATCGCCATCTTTCGCCCATTCGATGTCCATTGGAGAACCATAATGCTGTTCAATGATCAAAGCTTGCTTCGCTAATTCGTGAAGCTCATGATCATTTAAGGCAAACTGTTGGCGTTCCTGTTTCTCAACATCAACAATCCCCACTGATTTCCCCGCCGCACCTTCTTCACCATAAATCATTTTCTGGTGTTTAGAACCGAGGTTACGACGTAACACAGAATGTTTACCGGCATTTAGCAGCGGTTTTGATAAATAGAATTCGTCAGGGTTAACCGCACCTTGTACGACCATTTCGCCCAAGCCATAAGATGCAGTAATGAACACCACATCACGGAAACCAGATTCGGTATCAAGCGTAAACATAACACCGGCAGCACCAGTTTCAGAACGAACCATACGTTGTACGCCAGCAGAAAGGGCAACGACACTATGTTCAAAACCTTGGTGTACACGGTAAGCAATGGCACGGTCATTATAAAGCGATGCAAATACTTCTTTAATTGCGATAAGAATGTTATCAATACCGCGGATATTTAAGAAAGTTTCTTGTTGCCCTGCAAATGAAGCGTCAGGTAAGTCTTCAGCAGTTGCCGAAGAACGTACAGCAACGGCAATGTCTGGGTTACCGTTTGAAAGTGCTGCAAAGGCATCACGAATTTCTTGTTCTAATGTCGCAGTAAGCGGAGTGTCAACAATCCATTTACGGATTTTTGCACCAGTCTCAGCAAGTGCAATGACATCATCAACATTGAGTTGGGTAAGTTCAGCCTGAATTCGAGCATTTAAGCCGCTTTGATCCAAGAACTCACGATAGGCAGCAGCAGTTGTTGCAAAACCACCTGGTACCGATACACCAGCATTGGATAAATGGCTGATCATTTCACCCAGAGATGAGTTTTTCCCACCTACGAGTTCGACATCGTGTTTTCCTAATTTTTCCAGACCGATTACGCGCGCTTCCAAAGTATTTACTCCACTTTTTTTGCAGTATGAATGACCATCATTGGTATGAAATTATACAAAAGTGCCTAGATTTAGTATTTTACTAAGCGACAGTCATGTTAGATGAGTTTACTATAAAGATTATAGAGCACTAAGACAAATGTTTAAGGAGAATTTTGATGCCCGTAAGTAAAGAAATTAAACGGAGCGTTTTTTTTATTTCGGATGGCACCGCAATTACTGCAGAAACCCTTGGACATTCACTACTTGCGCAATTTCCGAACGTGGATTTTGACATCCATATCATGCCTTATATCGCGACCGAAGAGGCCGCAATGGTGGCTGTGGCAGAGATCAATGCCTGCCAGTCTCGGGATGGCTCTTTGCCGCTGGTTTTTGATACCTTGGTTGATCCGAACGTCCGTGAAATCATTAATACGGCCAAAGCGGTTAATCTGGATGTATTTGAAGGCCTGATCAGTAAATTAGAACAAGAAATCGGGGTGCCGCCTACCACTTTGGTCGGGCAAACGCATGCGGTTACCGATTCTGAATATTATAAAGCCCGTATTGATGCAGTGCATTTTGCGCTGGACAATGATGATGGTGCCAGAACACGTCATTATGATAAAGCTGATATCATTTTGATTGGGGTATCGCGCTCTGGTAAAACCCCAACCTCGATTTATTTGTCATTACAATTCGGGATTCGTGTAGCAAACTACCCTTTAACCGAGGAAGATCTGGATGACAACCGTTTGCCAAAAGTGCTGCGCGAACATAAGAATAAACTGTTTGGCCTGATGATTGATGCCGAGCGTCTGGTCGCGATTCGTAATGAACGTAAGGCCAATAGCCGTTATTCAAGTTTTAGTCAGTGCCAGATGGAGCTCCGTGCAGTTGAAGGCATCTATATCTCGGAAGGAATTAAATACCTCAATGTCACAGAAATGTCGATTGAAGAAATCTCAACCCGTGTTTTGCAAATGACCGGTTTAAAACGTCGTATTGGTTAAAAATGCGATTTAATAGAAAAAGCGTGGTCGATGTGCTGCGCTTTTTTCTATTTTGGCAAGAATAAAAACAGGACAATAGAATGAAAAGACTGGTACTTCTTCTACCGCTTCTTGTGATTTCGCAAACGCATGCGGAAACCTTGGCACAATTTGAAAAAAAGCTCATTCAGAAATATGCAAATAAAGATTTTTATCAGGTCAATCAGGCAATCGAGTCGGAAATCGTCGAGAAAATCGAGCATGATCCAGCCAGCTTTAAATATTCCTTTCCTGCTTTGCAAGACCATTACCATATGCATATCCAGTTTTCGCCGGATCAGCAGTTGAGGTTTTATACTTTTGATGTCGGTGGTGGTGGAACCATGGGTGAATATTCTTCTTATGTACAGACTCAAAATGAGGGGAAGACGCGCTTAACACCGGTCGAGACAGGTTTTATTTTTGATGTAAAGCAAACGATATTGGCGAAACAACCGGTTTATCTGGTTGAGAGCTATTATAAAGGTAGCAGCTGTGTCGGTGCTTATGCGATTGCTGCATTTCAGCCGAATAAAGCGGGAGCGGTGCGGCCAATAAAGCTCTTCCAGACCAAAACAAAGCTGCTGGATCATATTCAGGTTGATTTTGACTGTAACAATCATGAAAGCCCGACTGATGTGCCTGACTATATTCGCAGTGATAAAAAATTAGAAACCATTGATATTATGCTGCTGGATCAAAATTCAAAACCACAGGCCAAGTATTTGCGTTATCGCAAAAACAATACGATTTATCAGTATATAGGCGTTGTGAAGTAAGCATCATTTATGAAAAATAATGCTTACTTTCAGATAGCCATTTAGCTGTTTTTAAGGTCCATCAACAGGCTAAAGTTTTCTAACCGTTTCTGGGTGTCGTAAATATCACAGGTGAAAATAAACTCATCTACTTCATATTGACTGGCAATTTTATTTAAACCCGCTTTCACTGTTTCTGCTGAACCGATTTGCGCCATGGCATAGAAATTCTGAATGGCAAGTTGCTCAGAACTGTTTGCCAGACCTTGAGTCGATGCAATGGGTGGTTTGAGTTTCAGGCTGTGGCCCCGGATCAGGTTCAAGATCCGTTGATAAGAACTGGTTGCCAGATGTTGAGCTTCTTCATCGGTTTCGGCAACCACGGTCGGGACACCCATCGATACATAAGGTTGATCCAGATATTCAGAAGGCTGGAAATTATCCCGATAGATATCGATGGCCTGACCTAACATTCTTGGGGCAAAGTGCGAAGCAAATGAGTAGGGCAGTCCCAGCTTGGCTGCCAGTTGCGCACTAAATAAACTTGAACCGAGTAACCAGACTGGTACATGGGTATTTTGCCCAGGCGTTGCAATAATTCGTTGACCCGGTTGCGGTGCTTTAAAATATTGTAAAATTTCCTGCACATCTTGCGGAAATTGATCCTCTGTTTCCTGACGTCCTCGACGTAATGCGCGCATGGTCATCTGGTCGGTGCCCGGTGCACGGCCCAGACCCAGTTCAAAACGATCTGGATAAAGTGTTGCCAAGGTGCCGAATTGTTCTGCCACCACCAATGGTGCATGATTGGGCAGCATGATCCCGCCTGAACCCAAACGGATGTTTTGAGTGTTTGCCGCAATAAAACCTAATAAAACCGCTGTGGCAGAACTGGCAATCCCATCCATATTGTGATGTTCTGCCAACCAGAAACGTTCATAGCCTAACTTTTCAGCATGCTGTGCAAGCTCTAAAGCATGGCGTAGTGAAAATTCAATACTCTTATCATCTCTAACAGGAGCTAATTCCAGAATAGAGAACTTTATATCTTGTAGTGTTTTCATCATTACATCTCAAAACTATATATCGAAATACTACGATATAAGTTTGAGTTTGTATATCGAATTTGTTCGATATATTGTTTCAGCCCATAAAAAAAGCACCCGAAGGTGCTATAAAAGGTAAAGCGAATAAGAAACCAATTGGATTAACGATTTTTGTACCAGCCGCGATGGCGTCCATTATCATGACGATAGTTATGACGTGAATTATAGTAACGACGATCATCATAAGAACGACGATTGTCATAACGGCGGTCATAGCGACTGTCTTCATCACGATCTTGGCCAACTTTTTGACCGAGCGCTGCGCCACCAGCCGCACCTAAGGCTGCACCAATATAACCGCCGTTGGAACCACCCATGTTACGACCTACGGTATATCCGCCGACGCCACCTAAACCACCACCAATGGCAGCTTCGGTACGGTTACGTTTATTACTGGATGCAGCTGCACCACCAGCACCACCAATAGCCGAGCCAATCATGGCACCGGTATCACCACCAAATTGTTTACCTAATGCGGTACCGACCACACTGCCTAACGCTGAAGTTGCCGCAACGCGGGTTGCATTGTCTGCATGTGCCACAGTCACCATTGACGAGGTTGCCAAGATAACGCTACATAACCACATATTTGCTTTCATGATGAAACTCCTTATCCATTCTTTTGGACAGTATTCTTTTTGCTTGGGACAAATGTAACAAGAGTTTTTAGTGAAATTATGGAGTGCAATATCTGGATTGAGAGTATTTCACGAGGGTTTTGTATGGGTTCTATTACAAGTGAAGAAATTGTGAATAAATTATAAAAATAAAGAATGAGTAAGCAATGAACAACGGGCTTTGTGCTAATCAGGTACAATAGCAAAAGTTTGGTTTAGGATGTAGATATGCTGCTGGAAAAAATTTTGCAATCTCAAGGCTTTGGTTCACGTAAGTATTGCCAGCAGTTAATTAAAAATGGTTCTGTCCAGATCGATCAACAGATTTGTGATAATCCCAAACAGAATATCAATACCGATCAGTTGCTGTTTCAGGTGTTTGGTGAAGAATATCAATATCGTGAGCACGTTTATCTGGTTTTGAATAAACCGCAGGGCTATGAATGCTCACATCAGACTACACATCATAAAAGTGTATTCAGTTTATTTCCTGAAATTTTACTGCATCGAGGTATTCAGTGTGTGGGGCGGCTGGATCAGGACACGACAGGTCTGTTACTTTTGACTGATGATGGGCAATATTTACAAGCCTTGACTCATCCGCGCAAACATGTGCCTAAGGTGTATCATGTCACTACCACAGATCCGATCACACCTGAGCAAATTCAGGGCTTGCAGCAGGGTGTGGAGCTTCGAAATGAAAAAGGAATCTTTGCTGCAACGGATGTTAAATTATTTTCGGAACATCAGTTGAGCATGACCATTCATCAAGGCGTTTATCATCAAGTCAAACGAATGCTGGCTGCCGTAGGGAATAAGGTTGAAGCATTACACCGACATCAAGTGGGTTTACTTGAACTGCCTGAGCTGCCAGAAGGGGAATGGATGTATTTAAGTGCTGAGCAAAAACAGTTGAGTCAAAATATTGTGGTAGAAGATTAATTACTTCAAGAAGCAGTGATAAGTCTTAAATTCATTGTCCTGAATAAATCCCATGTGTTCATAGAGACGATGGGATTGGTAATTATTTTTTTGAGTTTCCAGACTAATCCGTAGCGCATTTTCATGGCGTGCAAAAAGGATGGCAGTATCAATCAGTTGTTTGGCTGAACCCTGTTTACGATAGCTTGGGGTGACATAAACATCATCTAAAATATAATAGGTTTCACAGGCCACCGAAGAAAAAGCAAGGTAGAGTAGAACAAAACCTGTAATAACATCGTCTTTTACATGAATGAAAATGACACTTTCTTTATTGTCAAAACGTTGCTTGAGAAATTGATAAGATTGTTCAAGATTTGATGAGGCACCGTAGAATTGACGGTATTCGTCAAACAAGACAGCAAGTTGATGAAGATCTTCCTTTGTGGCTCCCTTAACAATCATTCCAGCACATCCTTACGGTTATAATTTTATTTGGACTGTCAGAATAGCGAAAAAAATTCAGCTTAAAAAATAAAAACTTGTTTATAAATGCAACATTGTTAAGTTTTGTCACTTTCACCCAATAGTGCATTTAGCTCTTCGAATAGATCTTCATGATCATCCTCAATCTCGATTGCAGACGGATTTTCGGCAGATGCAGCAGCTTTGGATTTACGTAGCTTAAGCAATTGTTCCATATTAATGTTCTGGTTTTCAATTGCGAAAGGAATCGACTTGGTCAGGACAACCTGTTTAAAGAAAAGACGAACGGCCTGAGCAGGGGAGATACCCAACTGCTTAAAAACGGCAAAAGCCTGTTTCTTTTCCTGAGAATCGAGGCGAACCTGATAAACTTCTGTTTTACGCATAAAAAATGTAACCACATATTTTTAGTTATCGTCATGTATTTTAAACCATTGCAATGTAATTTCAATATTTTTGAGGTGAAAAAATAGAATTTTTGTCATTACGGTGTATCTACAATGTCAGTTCGAAATTGGATTTGAAGTGCATTTGCTGTTGTAACACCGGATCAACAAAATGAATCTCCTTGGCCAACAACTGTAATGGATGGCTGAAATCATCATCTGTTTTATGTGCAACCACTGGATAAAACGGATCATTTAAGATGGGAATGCCCAGAGAGTTGAGATGGACGCGTAATTGGTGCTGCTTTCCTGTTGTCGGTTTGAGCAGATATTTTGCAAGGTGCTGGTTATGTTCCAGCAACTCGATCAGTGTTTCCGTATTCGGAGTTTTATCGGGATTAATTTGCATGGTGTAAAAGGGCGTTCCCTTTTCCAGATGCAATTGCAAGCTCTGCGGAAAGTTGAGTTCTGCTCGATAATCCGCAATCGCGTGATAGGTCTTTTGAACTTGGCGTTCGGCAAAAAGCTGCTGATAAATGCCGCGGGTTGCAGGTGTTTTGAAAAAAAAAACCCCCCCCGCCGTTTCGCGATCCAGTCGGTGAATGGGCGTGAGCTCAGCATAACCTGTCTGCTTTTTTAATCTTACCAAAAGTGTTTCCTGAACATATTGTCCAGTTGGCGTCATGGTGAGGAAGTGCGGTTTATCGACCACCAGCAACTCTTCATTTTCAAATAAGATTTCATGCTGAAAGGGCACATGAATTTCGTGTACGAGAAACCGATAATAAAAAATGTGGGTATTGGGCGTGTAAATACTATCGATACCGAGTTTTGTGCCATCTGCTGCATAGATTAGCCCATCGGCAAAGCGTTGTTGCCATTCTTCTGGCTGGATATGAGGAAAATGCTGGCAGAGATAGTCAAAAATGGTATTTGCACAACCATCATGAGGTAAAAAAACTTTACTGGCACTCACGCCGTCGATCAGTGGCGGAGTAAAATCTGTATTTGAGAATTTATTCATTGAGTTAAATTATGCCCTTAAAAATCAAGATGCGCATTTTAAGGGCAAATCAGAGTAAGTATACCGTTGATGTTATTGCTTAGATTGACATAATCAGAATTGATGAATTGCCTGTGTCCATCAATTCCTCTATGAATGATTGCATGAGTGGTCGGGTGAAGCTCTTTGTCGCTAGCAACTTGAATAAGATGCTCTACGAAATCTTTAGCTTGTTGAGGGGGATATTTAAATTCTGCAGTCAAAATAAAAATGGCGAGTTTATGAATCTCTAAAGCGGGTAGTTGATTTAAAAAACATTGGGCATGAATGGCACCGAAACTAAAACTCGCAAGAATTTGCCTTTCTAGCTCAGTTGTTTTTTCAAAAGGTTTCCCAATGGATAAAAAAAGCTGATGCGTAAATTTCGAAATGAGTATCCGATGTTCTTCCACAACAGTTTCCTCAGAAAATAATTTAGAAGTTGTTTTAAAAAGTAGCAACTTCTTTCTATGGATTAGGCTTTGAAGCAGGGCAATGTTATCATAGCCAGCATCCCAATTTTGTTCTATTTGCCATGTCATATTCAGTGAAATTTAACTTAAATCATGAACAAGACACTCAACAGTTTGCACGCATCCTGTCTCAGCATGTGCATTCAGGCATTATTTACTTGATTGGCGATCTGGGTGCTGGCAAGACGACCTTTACCCGTTATTTTTTACAAAATCTTGGTCATCAGGGTTCGGTAAAAAGTCCGACCTATACGCTGGTTGAACCTTATACCATTCAGGGTAAAGAAATTTTCCATTTCGATCTTTATCGTCTGGATGATCCTTATGAATTGGAATTGATGGGGATTCGTGATTATCTGGAAACGCCCGATGCTTTATTTCTGTTTGAATGGCCATCCAAAGGTGGCGATGAGATTCCAAAGCCGGATATCGTGATTGATATTCAAAAATCAGAGGATGAATTGACCCGGTCTGTCACCTTAACTACAGAATCAGAATCTTTAATTCAAATTTTGCAGGAACAATTGAATGGCGCATGATTCAACCCGTCGTATTCATACCCTTGATGCTGCATTAGCCAACCAGATTGCAGCGGGTGAGGTTATTGAACGTCCTTCATCAGTGGTCAAAGAATTATTAGAAAACTCGATTGATGCGGGCGCAACTGAACTGATTATCCGGATTGCCCAGGGTGGTTCAACCCTGATTGAAATCATTGATAATGGTAACGGGATTCATCCGGAAGATTTACCTTTAGCCGTGATGCGACACGCCACCAGCAAAATTCAGACTGCAGATGATTTACATGCGATTGTGAGTCTGGGCTTTCGGGGTGAGGCCTTGGCTTCGATTGCAGCCGTATCGCGTTTGACCTTGACCAGCAGTCAGGATGAGCAGGGTGTTGGCTATCAGGTTGAAGTGAATGGGACAGCGTTTGATCATCAGCAGATTCAGGCGGTGGCGGCCCAGAAAGGGACGCATATTCGGGTGCAGGATTTATTTTTTAATGTGCCTGCACGCCGTAAATTCTTAAAAAAACCAACCACAGAATATAATCATATTGAAGAAATTGTGCGTCGTCTGGCTTTAACCCATTTCGATATCCGATTTGTACTGGAACATAACGATAATATCCGTTTAAACCTGCCGATCGCGGATAGTGGCGAATTACGTTATCAGCGGGTGCAGCAATTATTGGGACAGCAATTTATCCAGAATGCCTACTGGATTGATTCGGATAGTATTAATATGCGTTTGTCTGGCTGGCTAGGACATCCATCCGATGCGCGGGCACAGGCCGATTTGCAATATGTCTATGTGAATGGTCGTATTGTGAAGGACAAGACCATTTCGCATGCCTTACGTATGGCCTATGACGGTATTTTGCATGGTCATCAACATTCATCCTATCTGTTATTTTTGGAAGTTGATCCCGAAAATATTGATGTCAATGTGCATCCGACCAAGCATGAAATCCGTTTTCTGAACCAGCGTGAAGTGCATGAGTTTGTCCGACATTATGCCAAAGCAACTTTGTCGCAATTCCAGACGGCAACCGCTGATCTGGCACAGGCCATGAAAACAGATGGGGCAGAGAATAACTTCAGTGCTCCACCACAGCCAAAATATCAGGAACAATTTAATCTGCATCGTGCCGCTGTAGAAGCTGCACCACAGGCCGCTCAGCCTGCCGAGGTGTCGACCGATTTGTTGACCGACTTTCATCAGAGTCGCCCCCAGGCGGTACAGTACAATTCAGCCCAAACTCAGCAACCCAAATATAACGGTTCGGCACAATTGAATAATGCCTTGAAAACCTATTTGGCACCGCTGCGTGATGATGAGCAAATTCCCCCAGCTTCCTTTGATAAAGGGGGAGTAACAGATGATCAAGCAATGTCATCTCGAGTGGATGAGTTTCCGTTAGGTATTGCAATCGCACAGCTACATGGCATCTATATTCTGGCCCAAAATACTGAAGGCTTGATTATTGTAGACATGCATGCCGCACATGAACGAATTCTGTTGCAACAGATGAAATCGGCATGGGATAAACCCGAATTCTGGACCTCACAGCAATTGTTGATTCCGAAGGTGGTCTCAATCACCCGGATGCAGGCGACGCGGATCGAGGATCTACAGCCGCAATTGCAACGTTTAGGGCTGGAAATAGATCAATATGGTGATGAGCAGGTGATTGTACGTGGTGTTCCTGCGATTTTGCACAAGGCTGACTTTGCTAATCTGATTCCAGAATTATTAAATGATCTGGACCCCAATGATGAGGCGAGAGGTTTATTGCAAAAACGTGATGAGCTTTTGGCAGGCATGGCCTGTCATGGGGCAGTACGTGCCCATCGGCAATTGAGCCTGTCAGAAATGAATGCCTTATTACGTCAAATGGAACAGACCGAATTCGCCAGTCAATGTAATCATGGTCGTCCAACCTGGCGCGCGTTTCCATTGCATCAATTAGATAAATTATTTGCTCGAGGAGAGTAGTTTTACATGTCAAATCAATTGCCCGTGATCAATTTAATGGGGCCTACCGCAAGTGGTAAAACCGCATTGGCATGTGAACTTTACGAGCGTGGTAATTATGAGCTGATTTCGGTGGACTCGGCTCTAGTTTATAAAGATATGGACATTGGTACTGCCAAGCCGACCAAACAAGAGCAGGAGCAGTATCCGCATCATTTAATCGATATTATTACGCCATTAGAAGTATATTCCGCAGCACAATTTGTGGAAGATGTTTGTCCATTGATTGATGATATGCATGCGCGTGGCAAGACCCCGATTCTGGTGGGTGGAACCATGCTGTACTTTAAGTCTTTGCTGGAAGGGCTGGCTGATAATTTACCGAATGCAGATCAAAGTATACGCGATGCAATCACTTCTAAAGCAGAGCAGGAAGGCTGGCAGGCGGTTTATGATGAGCTGGTTGCAGTCGATCCTGTGGCGGGACAAAAGTTTAAAGTATCAGATAAACAGCGGATTATTCGGGCACTGGAAGTGTATCGAATTACTGGTCAACCCATAACAAAATTACAAGCTGAACAACCTAAAAATCAACCATATCGTTACACATTTCATAACTACGCATTGATGCCAGATCGGTTAGAATTACATCAACGCATTGAGCAAAGATTGCGCAAGATGTGGGATATGGGTTTTTTGAATGAAGTAGAGGGGTTGATTGAAAAATACGATTTAAATGAGGATTTACCATCGATGCGGTCTGTCGGTTATCGTCAAGCTTTAGAATTTTTATTAAAAAGTGACTTGAGTCTCGAAAATAAAGTACAAATGGAGAACAAAGCGCTATTTGCTACAAGGCAATTAGCAAAACGTCAATACACTTGGTTACGTTCTTTGCAAGAAATACACGATTTTAAAACTTACGTGACGATAAAGCAGGCGAAAGAAGACTTGCGAAACTTCTTTGGATAAAGCAAAATTCGCAAGCTGTCTTTTTAATAATTTTTAGTTGAAAAATAAAGATAGTTTTTTTGCGCTGATTTAAAAATTTTTTGGAGTTAAAAATGTCTAAAGGTCAAACTTTACAAGATCCGTTCTTAAATTCTCTCCGTAAAGAACGTATTCCAGTTTCTATTTTCCTTGTAAACGGTATCAAATTGCAGGGACACATTGAGTCATTTGACCAATATGTCGTTTTATTGAAGAACACTGTAAGCCAAATGGTTTATAAACACGCGATTTCTACAGTTGTTCCTGCGCGTAACCCACGTCCAGCTGGTGCTCAAGGCGCTGCAGGTGGCTTCCCGGCTCAAGGCGCTACTGGTGGCTTCGGTGGTCAAGGTTCTACTGGCGGCTTCGGCGGTCAAGGTGGCTTCGGTGGTCAAGGTGGCTTCGGTGGTCAAGGCGGCTTCGGCGGTCAAGGTGGCTTCGGTGGTCAAGGTGGCTTCGGTGGCGGTCAAAGCGGCTTCGGTGGTCAAGGCGGCTTCGGTGGTCAAGGCGGCTTCGGCGGTGGTCATCAAGGTGGCTTCGATGGCGAAACTAAATTTGAAGATGGTCAAGAAGACGAAAATAATCGTTAATTGATCGATGATCTTTAAGAAAATGCCAGTCTTTTAATCGACTGGCATTTTTTTGTGTTTTAAAAAGCTAGAATAAATATTATGGAAATGATTGTTGCTGCGGCATGTTGTAGTGTTCTCGTCTCGATTGTATTGAAATACCTGAAAGCCAAGGGATTCGATGTCTTTCAAATGATTGCATGGAATTATTTAAGTGCAAGCATTTTATGTTATTACTGGTTTAAAACCGATCTTACCCATATTTCTTTCAATCACACACCCTGGTGGCTGATTTTAGTGCTTGCTGTGCTATTGCCGAGTATTTTTCTATGTCTGGCAAAATCATTGCAATTCGCAGGGATTCTTAAAACAGAAATTGCGCAGCGACTTGCGGTGATTTTGTCATTACTCGCCGCTTATTTTATTTTTGGGGAGCAGTTTAGTCAGATCAAATTGATTGGTGTGGTTCTAGGAATCATTGCAATTTTAGCCATTATTATTGGTCAGGCTACGGAGCAGGCCAGTAAAGGCATCAATTTAAAATCTGCGTTGTTTTTATTCAGTGTCTGGGCGGGTTATGCTGCAATTGATGTGCTGCTTAAATATAGCAGTAGTCTGGGGCTTCAATCGGCTGTTACGCTGAATCTTGCCTTTATTGGTGCTTTTATCCTTTCAATTGCATATATCGCGATTACACAGCCAAATTGGCAGCCTAAAAATATTTTCACGGGTTTAGTGCTCGGTGTACTGAATTTTGCCAATATCGCTTTATATGTCAAGGCACATATGCTGTTCAAGGAAACACCTGCCATTGTTTTTGCGGGTATGAATATTCTGGTGGTGATATTAGGTGTATTGAGTGGTGTGATCTTCTTTAGAGAACGTTTACAGGCTTATACATGGATTGGTTTGGTCAGTGGTATTGTTGCGGTACTTTGTCTGGCAAAAGCCATGATGTAAAAAGGGAGTAAAGATACTCCCTTTTTTGAATGCTTATAAACGCGTGAAAATCACGTCATCAGGGAGACGTGATTTAGGCAGTTTGGCATTAAAATCACTGTCACTGCGATAACCCAACGCCACGATGACCGAGGCTTTTAGACCCTTTTCGGTTAATCCAAATTCTTGATTGATAGTATCACGGTCAAAACCTTCCATTGGGGTGGCGTCGATGCCTTCCAGACCTGCAGCAAAAAGTAATTGTCCTAATGCCAGATAGGTCTGATTTTCCATCCAGGCAGGCAGATTTTTCAGTTCATTACGATAAAACTCGACATAGCCTTCACGTGTCGTGCGTTGACCTTGTTTGGCTGTTTCATCTTTAAAACGGCCACTGAGATCATCCTGTTGTAATAACTGTTCTAAATACTCAGCCGAGATATCAGTGCGTGTACAAAAGATTAAAGTATGTGAAGAATGAAGCACTTTGGCCGCGTTATATACATAGTTGCCCGTCAATCCTGATGCAATACGTTGTTTGGCTTCATCTGTCTCAGCAATCAGAAAATGCCACGGCTGGATATTCACAGAAGAAGGGCTGAAACGTAAAATTTCTAAAAGCTTTTCAAATTGCTGTTTTGGAATTTTTTTCTCTGCATCATAAGCTTTGGTTGCATAACGTGTTTTTGCTGTAGCTAAGGTATCCATCCGTCATTCACTCAATTAAAAGTTTCATTTATTTTACTTGATCTCACTGTCGCTGAAAGTAGCTAAATGTGATTTTGATATCGATTTAAGTCGTATATGCGCTTGATCAGAATGACTAAAACGCTGATCAAGCGTAAGAAGATTAAGACCAAATATCGCGCGAGGATTGAAATGAATTTAAACATTAAAAAGTACAGAAATAAGAAATAGATATATTAGTAAGCAAGCTAGTTAAATACTTAATAATTCCACTGTTTAAAATCTAATTGATAATTTTCTTGTGGATTGAGCTCTAAGATCCAAGCTGTATCTTCACGCCAGTCGCCTAATACAATACGCTGCTTATTTTGCAGTTGATGGATTTCAGGACGATGAGTATGACCATGAATTAAATAATCAACCTGTTCAATCACAGATTCTACGGCTTGAGCATTCACATCCATGATGTTGTAACTTTTGAGCTGTTTGGTTGCACTACTTTTTTTGCGGAAACCGTTGGCAAGTTTTTGCCTGAAACTGAGCGGCGTTCGTTTTATGAGTCCTAATAACACTGGATTACGAATCACTTTGCGGAAACGCTGGTAAGCCACATCATCGGTACATAAGGCATCGCCATGTTCAAGTCGAAATTTAATGTGATTAATTTCAAGGGCATAAACATCGGGCAGTAAAATAGCGTTGAATTGGTCCAAGAATTTTTGGCCTAAGGCAAAATCACGATTACCGACTTGGAAGTAAATCTGATTACCAGCAGCAGAAAAGGATTGTAGGGCAGTGACAATTTCATCCAGCCACGGAGCAGTGTAATCATCGCCAATCCAGGCATTAAACCAGTCACCTAAAATATAGAGCTGGGTATTTTTATTCTTGTATTCGTCCAGTAAAGCCAAAAACCCTCGAACGAGTCGAGGGTGATCAGGTGACAAGTGTAAATCTGAGATAAACAGATAGGTCACATTTTTATCCTTTTTAATCTCCCTAAATCCCTCTTTAACAAAGAGGGACCTGCGTAGCGAAGCTACTCAGGAGAGATTATTATTCAGAAATAATTTTAGCAGATTCAATCACAACGTTTTCTAAAGGAACGTCAGCGTGGTAACCACGGTTACCTGTACGAACGCCTTTAATTGCTTCAACAACGTCCATGCCTTCAACGACTTTACCGAATACAGCGTAACCCCAGCCTTGAGCTGTTTTACCCGTGTGGTTCAAGAACGAGTTGTTTTTAACGTTAATGAAGAATTGAGCAGAAGCAGAGTGCGGAGCTTGAGTACGCGCCATTGCAATTGTGCCTTCATCGTTGCTTAAGCCGTTGTCAGCTTCGTTTTCGATTGAATCACGTGTTGCTTTCTCTTTGAAGTTTTCGTCCATGCCACCGCCCTGGATCATAAAACCATCAATCACACGGTGGAAAATTACGCCGTCATAGAAACCGTCACGTACATATTCTAAGAAATTTGCAACCGTTTTTGGTGCTTTTTCAGCGTTAAGCTCAAGAACAATACGACCTTTGTTGGTGTTTAATTCGACTTGAGGAAAACTCATTACATTAATCTCCTAAACATGGGCAAATTGACCATGGGTTTTTGGTTGAGAGAAGCATAAGCAAACTGTAAACTACAAGGCAAGTAAAAAACGTTAAAATCTTTCATAAATAGTAAAGATTGCGTTTTTATTTCCCATTTTTAACTGTAAGAAGTGATTTACACCCTATGAAGCCAAATGATGTTGTTTCAGAACTGCCAAAGCCCCCGACGCCGAATACTCAAGCCTCTGTCGATGCTGCGCAGCAAGAACAACAGGCAGGCTTAGATTTTGTTCGTCAAGTCATTACTGATGATTTAAAAGAAGGTCGTACCCAAAAAGTTGTAACTCGTTTCCCGCCTGAGCCAAATGGTTACTTGCATATTGGTCATGTGAAAGCGATTTGTCTGAACTTTGGGATTGCCGAAGAATTCGATGGCTTATGTAATTTGCGTTTTGACGATACCAACCCGGATGCTGAAGAACAAGAATATGTTGATGGTATTGCCAACGACGTAAAATGGTTAGGCTTTAACTGGGATGGCGAGCCACGTTATGCCTCTGGTTATTTTGATCAGTTATATGCATGGGCCGTTCAGTTAATTGAACAAGGTGATGCCTATGTGGATTTGCAAACTCCAGAGGAAATCAAGCTAAACCGCGGTAATTTCGTTGAACCTGGTAAAAACTCACCTTACCGTGATGCATCGGTTGCCGAGAACCTGGCACATTTTGAACAAATGCGTAATGGTGAAATTCAAGAGGGCGGTGCTGTACTCCGTGCCAAAATTGATATGGCCAGCCCGAATGTGCATATGCGTGATCCGATTCTTTATCGTGTATTGCATTCAGAGCATCACCAAACCGGTGATAAATGGAAAATGTATCCAATGTATGACTATGCTCACCCATTGTCAGACGCAATTGAGGGCATTACCCATTCACTCTGTACCCTAGAGTTCCAGGACCACCGTCCATTCTATGACTGGATTGTCGAGAAAGTTCATTCGCAAGCAGTACCGCGTCAGTACGAGTCTTCTCGTTTAAATGTTGACTATACCATTACCTCAAAACGTAAATTGCGTAAACTGGTTGAAGGCAACTATGTACACGGCTGGGATGACCCACGTATGCCAACCGTGGTGGGGATGCGTCGCCGTGGTTTTACCCCTGAAGGCTTGCGTGATTTCTGTAAGCGTGTTGGCGTTTCAAAAACCGATGGTATCGTCGATGTGGCGATGCTTGAGTTCTGTATCCGTCAGTCATTGGAAAATGCTGCAGCACGCGGTATGGCAGTATTGAATCCACTTAAAGTTACGCTTACCAATTTACCTGAGGAATTGGAACTCACTCATGCACGTCATCCGAACGTGGATATGGGCGAACGCATTATTCCGTTAACGCGTGAACTTTATATTGATCGTAAAGATTTTGAAGAAATCCCGCCTAAAGGCTTTAAACGTCTGATTCCTGAGGGTGAGGTGCGTTTACGCCATGCCTACGTGATCAAATGTGATGAAGTGATCAAAGATGCCAATGGTGAAGTGGTTGAGCTTAAATGCTCGATTGATCCGGAGACTTTAGGTAAAAATCCTGAAGGTCGTAAGGTGAAGGGCGTGGTTCATTGGGTTTCTGCGACCAAAGGTGTACCGGCTGAAGTCCGTATTTATGATCGTTTATTTAATGAAGCGGCACCAGATGCAGATGATGACTTCTTGGCTCATCTGAATCCAGAATCATTAAAAGTAGTTCAGGCCGTGATTGAACCTGCTTTGGCACAAGCAAAACCTGAAGATCGTTTCCAGTTTGAACGTGAAGGTTACTTTGTGGCGGATCAGCATGATCATCAAGCAGAAAAACCAGTGTTTAACCGTATCCTTGACTTGAAAGACAGCTTTAAAGCCGACAAGAAGTAACAGTATAAGGGCCTAATAGATTAGGCCCTTTTTAATTGGAAATGATTAAAGCGGATTGACTTGGTAAAAATAAACCAGCAGCACAATAAATAAAATGGAAGCCAAGACCAAATACGTATTTAGCGTATGAAAACTTTTGATGAATTTTAAAAGAGCCATTTTTCTCCAACACAAAAATATTACTTATCGTTTGGCAATGACTGCCTAATTCATTCAACACTAGAATGAATTGCTCTTTCTTGCAATATTTCAGCCTTCAAATGATGATATTTGTCCTAAAGCGTATTTATTTTCTGTCTAAGATGTATTTATTTCTTTATTTTCATTCAAGTGGGCATTTGGAGGTGAGGGGGAGAAGTGCTTTAAAAATTAAAGCACTTGAAATGAGTGTGATTAGGCAGATTTTGAAAATTATGTGTTTGCTAAGTTATTCAAAAAGTGTTGCACGACTTTTGCAGTCTGTTGTTCCAGTTGCATGGCATATGCCAAATTATCTGCTCTGAGCTGAGGGATAGACAGACCTGCATGACGGATTTCACAGGTATGCCCAATCAGCCATTTTTCAAAGTTCTGTCCGACCACTTCAAGATGGAACTGTAAGGCCAGAATATTATTGCCGACAGAAAAGGCCTGATTCGGATAGATTGCCGAACTTGCCAGTAAGGTTGCATGTTCTGGTAAATCAAAAGTATCGCCATGCCAGTGCAATACTTCTACATGCTCAAGTGATGCTAATGGATTATTTTCAACCGCTTTGATCTCTAGCTGACTCCAGCCAATTTCCTTTTGCTGCCCTGCATAAACTTTTGCACCTAACGCATGTGCAATCAATTGTGCGCCTAAGCAAATACCGAGGGTGGGCTTATTGGCTTTCAGGCGTTGTTTCAATCCGGCAATTTCTTCGAGCAGAAAAGGATAATCTTCTGTTTCATATACCCCAATTGGTCCACCCAAGATTACAGTGAGGCCTTCATAATTCAGGGCCGGACTGAGATCATCGACACCTGCTTCAAAATACCGTACGCGAAAACCGAGCTGATAAAAGACATCTTCTAAAGTACCCAGATCTTCAAAGGCAAGATGTTGAATCACATTGACGGTTTTCATAAAAGTGGACTTTGTCATTATCGCGTACCAAGGATGGATAGAGGAGATTTAGGCATCTTAAAGCATTTATACAACAGATGTCCTCATCCTGTCTCAAGTTGTAGCAAGAAGCGCATATTTTAAAGATATGCCCGTAGAATGGCCTGATTGTTTGGAGTTATTGACTGCAAAGCAGATGCTCAGACGCTATCGTGACTGCTGAGCATCGCAAGATCATGGTGATTATTTGAGTTTTTCTGCCAGCCAGTCGAACAGCGCCTGATAGACTTTTTCCCGTACCGGTGGGGCTGAAAGCACAAGGTCATGTAAACCATTGTGAATTGCTAGAGTTTGTACATCACCTTTCATTTTCTTAGCATTCTGTGTCATATCTTTGACATCCAAAATGACATCACTCTGCTGTGCATCAATACCCCATTTTCTCGGATTGTTGGATTGATGTGAGTGCATGATCAAGGTGGGAACACTTAAGCTCACGCCTTGATGAATTTCTTTTTGTGCTTCATGAATCGCCGTCACAAAACTTAAATTCACAAAGGGCATGGTTTTCGGTTTCCAGTCTAAATTGAAATCCCATTCCCCATAGAAATCTTGATGTAAGCTTGGGGTGTACCATGGATTGAGACCACTTGGGAACTTCGCCTTTGGTAGTCGTTTACCAACTTCACTGAGTAAGGGAATGCCGAGTTTTTTCTCGATGGTACTTTTGTAGAAATCATAAAAAGGACTATTGGCCCAAACTGCTTTAATTAAACGGTGATCTGGATAATGTGCAGCATACAGTGTTGCAATCAAACCGCCAGTCGAATGCCCAGCCAATACCACCTGTTGATGATTTTCTTGTCCAATGATTTCTAGGGCTTTGCTGATTTCGGCATCGTATTCGCGTAAATCAACTACATAATAGAACTTCTGATGGGGTAGTCTGGAACGACCATATTTTCTCAGATCCAGTGCATAAAAATCATAACCATGCTGGTTAAACTGTTCTGCCATTTCTTTCTGGAAGAAATAATCAGCAAATCCATGAATATATAAAACTGCTTTTTTTGTGGTTTGAGCAGCTTTCTTGCGTACCAGAGTGGCTACAACTTTCCCATCATAATCATCAGCGAAATTTAAGGTCAGTTGCTGATAATCTTCACCTAGTATATCTGGCTGATAAGTATAAAGATTTGAAGTCGTCATTTTTATAGATCAAGTCTGAATTCATTAATAAATACCTTAAATGAAAACATCTGGATGTCAACGTAAATATACGAGCTCAGCAGTTGAGTCACTGATCGTCATTTCATGTTAGAGCGCAGATTGGGACTGGATTAGATTTTTATTTTTGCCAAAAAATCGTTAAGCTATGTGCTGTTGTTTTTGACTGAAGAAATTATGAAACAAGAGACTGCACTGAAGTTACTTAAAGCTGGGGAAAATGTTTTTTTGACGGGTTCAGCTGGTGCAGGAAAAACCTATACGCTTAATCAGTACATTCATTATTTAAAAGCACGCAAAGTTCCGGTTGCGATTACCGCATCGACCGGTATTGCGGCAACGCATATGAACGGGATGACGATTCATACCTGGGCGGGTATCGGGATTAAAGACAGCTTGAGTGATGATGACCTCAAGCGGATGAAAGAGCGTAAATATTTAAAAGAGCATTTGGAAAATGCCCAGGTCCTGATTATTGACGAGATTTCCATGTTGCATGCCAAGCAACTGAATCTGGTGAATCAGGTCTTAAAATACTTTAAAGAAAGTGATGAAGCCTTTGGTGGCATTCAGGTGATTGTGGCTGGGGATTTCTTCCAGTTACCGCCTGTGGGCAGAAAAGATGAAAACAATCGTGATAAATTCTGTTTTATGTCCGATGCCTGGGTCGAGGCCAAATTCCGGGTCTGTTATTTAACTGAACAGCATCGTCAGGATGACGAGATTCTTAACCAGATTCTGAATGCGATTCGGGCGCAAAATATTCAGGACAATCATATCTCGGCCTTACATCAGTCACGCCAGCATGATATTGGGGAAACCTTTACCCGGTTGTACACCCATAATATGGATGTGGATAATATTAACTATCAGCATCTCAATGAAATCGACAACGAAAGTCATCAATTTAATGCAGTGCTGGACGGTAATGAAAAGTTAATTGAAACCCTGAAATCCTCAGTGCGCGCGCCAGAAGAATTGACCCTTAAAAAACATGCCAAAGTGATGTTTGTTAAAAATAACTTTGATATGGGTTATATCAATGGCAGCTTGGGCGAAGTCATTGGCTTTGAAGAAGATGATAAGCAAGGTATTTTGCCGAAAGTCAAATTGACCGATGGCACCACTTTTCTGGTTGAACCGGAAACATGGTCAATCGAAAATGAAGCAGGAAAGGTGATTGCCAGTTATCAGCAGATTCCTTTACGTCTGGCTTGGGCCATTACTATTCATAAAAGCCAAGGCATGACGCTGGAGGCGGCAGAAATCAATTTAAGTCATACCTTTGAGAAAGGTCAGGGTTATGTGGCTTTATCCCGCTTAAAGTCACTTACGGGATTGAAATTACTGGGCTTTAATGAGCAGGCGTTAGAACTGGATAGCTTGGCAATAAAAGCAGATCGTCGTTTTCAGGAACTGTCTGCCGAAGCGGAAGCCAACTTTGAAAATATTGATCTCACGACCCAGCATAATGCCTTTATTCGTCATTGTGGCGGTACGCTGAACGCGACTGAAATCGCACGCAATGAGAAAAAAATTGCCAAAGGCGGCAAGCAGAACTACGCTGCAGCGACCTTAGATGAAACCCGTGCTTTATTCGAAGGTGGTTATGAAATTGAAGATATTGCCCATGAGCGTGGTTTAACGCCTGCCACGATTATCAATCATCTGGCGCGACTGCATAAGGAGCAGGGGCTGGATATTTCGGTGGCCAATCCTGGTGATGAAGTGGTTGAAGAAGTGCGCAAGATTTATAAACGCTTGCATAAGCGTAAAAATCCGGAACATTTTACCGACGATGGTGCAATCAAGTTGCGCCCCATTGTGGAAGCCACCAGCCCGCGTATGGCCTATGATCAGGTTCGTCTGGCTTTACTGTTTATTGAATAGGACAAATCAAACATGCCTCATCTCGTTGCCAATTATTCGGCCAATCTGACTGAACTGGATCAGCATACATTACTTAGTAGTGTCAATTCGGCATTGATTGCAACCCATCTGTTTAGCCCGAATGATGTAAAGTCGCGTATTTTTAAAGATGAGGCCTTTTTGATTGGAATGGGTGAAACGCAAGATGCCTATATCCATTTAAAGCTGTATTTGCTCAGCGGTAGAACTGCGGCACAAAAGCAGGATTTAGGCAGTATTTTATTGACGATACTGGAACAAAAAAACTATCTGCCGGTAGAGAATCAATTACCGCTACAGCTATGTGTGGAAGTAATTGATATGCCAAGCGAATATTATTTTAAGGCAAGCATTTAATTTTATCTGAATCAACTGCACTTGAGTGCAGAGGTGAAGTTGATTCGTTTTTGAATAAAAATATTCCTGATTTTTAGACTTATCCGTACAGTGAGCTATGTTTTTATTTTCTCAGATGATTTTGTTCATGGGCAGAAAAGCTGGTAAGGGCGTAACATTAAAAATATAGACAAGTATGTATGCTGTTTATAAAATGCGCGAAATTTTATTAAATAATCTATAAAAAGATGCTGAAAAATATCTTTCAAGCTTTAGAGACTTTAGGGCTGAACGCGCAAAAACGTGCGATCCATGCTCAGTTCTCCAACTCATCTTTAAATGATCAAGTATTCTTACAATATGTAGAAGGCACTCATCAGCTTAATCAGGGTATTGAGCTTCAACTGCTCTGTCTTTCGACCAGTGCCGTCATTCCATTAAAAAGTTTTATTGGCAGTCAGGTTGCCATTGATATTGTGACTGATCGGGCTGAACTGACCCGTATCACCGGTATCGTGACCCAGGCTGATGTTGGTGCGAGCGATGGTTCGCTCACCCTGTATAAACTCGGCGTACAAGACCCGACAGCTTTATGGAAGCATCGACGTAATAGCCGTGTGTTTATGGCCAAATCAGTTCCAGATGTCATCCAGACCATCTTTAAGGAATGGCAGTCTAAAAGTCCGTTATTTGCAGCCAGTTTGACTCTGGATGTCAGCGGACTTAGCAAAGACTATGATGTCCGTCCTTTTATTATGCAGAGTAATGAAAGCGATTATGACTTTCTGACCCGTTTGATGCGGAGTGAAGGGATTAACTGGCTGATTGATGAAGCCCAGTTAAAAGTTGCCAGCTCAAGTGAGCAGATTCAGGCCCAGAAACTCAGACTGATTGATGATAATACTCAATATAACGCTTTGGATCGCCGTCATATCCGTTTTCATCGCACTAGTGCCACGGAAACACAGGACAGTATCACCGCATTCGTCGCCCAGCGTACATTACAACCTGGCGCGGTACATATACAGCGTTGGCAGGCTGACGCTTTGGAGCAGGAAGAAGGTGCGGGTAGTGTTCAGAGTAAGCATCAACATAGTGACCAGCATGATAACCAACAACTGGCGCTGGAACAGGCATGGCATTTTTCACCGGCCTGGATTCAGGACCTGAATGGTGAAGATGGCACCACCAAAGCAGGCAATGCCCAGATCGAAAAACTGAATCAGAATTTAGGACAATACTACGATGCTCAGGCCAAGCAGTTTGTTGCAAATTCGACAGTTCGGGATGCGCAGGTCGGTTACTGGTTTGAATTGAATGAACATCCTGAAATTGATCAGCATCAGGGCGCAGACAAAGAATTTTTAATTACCTCAAAACGCTTTTATAACCAGAATAATTTACCCAAGGACCTGACAGATCAGGTTCATGCCTTACTTCAGCACAGTCATTGGCAGTTAAAAGGCTTGAGTGCAGCACAAGCCGACGAACGCCAGGCGAATCAGCTGACGCTACAACGCCGTAATATGGCATTGGTGCCAGAATACAACCCTTTGCAGCATCGACCAGCAGCCCATCCACAACGCGCTCGCGTGGTGGGACCGAGTGGTGATGAGATCCATGTGGACGAATGGGGACGCATTAAAGTCCGCTTCCTGTTTACACGTACAGAGGACCATAGCCACGATGGTGGTGCAGGTGCCAATGACAACGATACTGATTCTGCCTGGATCGATGTCCTAACACCGTGGGCAGGTGAAGGTTATGGTGCACGTTTCTTGCCACGTATCGGTGAGATTGTGGTGATCAACTTCTTTGACGGCAATATTGATCGTCCCTATGTGGTGGGACGAATTCATGAAGCACAGCGTAGCCCAACCAAGTTTGATAATGCTGGCAAGCTGCCGGATACCAAGAAACTGGCAGGGATCAAGTCTAAAGAATACCAAGGCGAAGGCTTTAACCAACTGCGTTTTGATGACACCACGGGTCAGATCAGTGCACAACTACAAAGCAGTCATGCCGCCAGCCAACTGAATCTCGGTAAACTGAGCCATCCAAAGGACAAGGCTGAAAGTGAAGACCGTGGTGAAGGCTTTGAACTGCGGACCGATCAATGGGGAGCCCTACGTGCAGGTCAAGGTTTATTGCTGAGTACGCAGAAACAGGATCAGGCCCAAGGCGAGCATCTGGATGCAGAGCCAGCCAAACAGCAGCTCGAAAGTAATCAAAGTAATGCCAAAGCCTTAAGCGAAGTTGCCAAGAACCAACAGACTGACGAAATTGAATCGGTTGAGCAATTGAAAGCATTTGCTGAACAGATTGAAGTAAAAATTGCCAGATTTAATAAAGCTTTATTGCTACTGAGTTCACCGGCGGGGATTGGCCTGAGTACCCATGAAGATATTCATGTTTCTGCGGATGGGCAGATTAATCAGAT
This sequence comes from Acinetobacter sp. 1000160, assembly GCF_000588715.1. Taxonomy (NCBI): domain Bacteria; kingdom Pseudomonadati; phylum Pseudomonadota; class Gammaproteobacteria; order Moraxellales; family Moraxellaceae; genus Acinetobacter; species Acinetobacter sp. 1000160. The sequence goes on from NZ_JFWP02000003.1 coordinate 464,919, forward strand.
TGCAGGCAATAGCATTAACCTGAGTACGCAAAAGAATCTGATTACGCATGCGCAAAATCGAATCAGTCTGTTTGCGGCACAGAATGGGATCAAGCAGGTCGCTGCCAAAGGTAAATTTGAGGTGCATGCTCAATCCGATGGTATGGATTTACTGGCCAAGCAAGGCATCCAGATTATCTCGACCGAAGATCGTATAGAAATTACCAGTCCAAAAGAAATTGTAATTACAGCGGGTGGTTCTCAAATCAAGCTCAATGGCTCAGGGATATTTCCGACTACAAGTGGCAAGTTTGAGGTGAAGGCGGGGCAGCATTTGTTTATGGGCGGGGCAAATGTTCAGTTAACACCAATAACTTTACCCGGCGCTGATATAAAAAATTGGATTGAATTAGATTATCTTGACCCTGAAACAAGAAAGGGTATCGCAAATAATGGCTATAAAATTTTCTTTAAAAATGGAACAACATTAGCAGGAAAACTAGATGCTAATGGATTTGCTAGGCATGAAAATGTACCACCTGAAACTATAAAAAAAGTAGTATATGAAACTCAAGAAGGTAAAGAAAAAATTGCCAATCCATTAGAAGAGTTATTAGAAATTGAAGACGACTCATCAATCCGTAGTTATGGGGATGTAAATAATGGCGAATAGTATTCCTAATGCTACGCAAGCTAGAGATGCATTGGCTTGGATGACTGGTGAACAAAAAGATATTCAAGAGGAAAAAAGTATATGGGAGTGGATGGTAGAAGCCATTGAAGGAGACTTTAATGATAATCGTAGTACAGGGCAAATTGTATTTGATGCTGCAATTTCCATGATCCCATTTGTGGATCAGATATGTGATGTCCGTGATTTAGTGGCAAATTGTAAAAAGTTAAATGAAGATATTTCAGATCAGTGGGCTTGGGTTGCTTTGGCACTTACTTTAATTGGTTTATTTCCAAGCTTAGGGAGTTTGGTTAAAGGGGTTCTAAAAATCTTCTTCTTGTTTGTAAGACGAAGCGGGGGAAAAGCCGTTGTTAAAGCTGTCGATTCAGCTATGACATGGGTTATTACTTTTTTAAGAAAAAAACAAGTACAAGATTATATTAAAAAATATCTACCGAACGTGGATATTCTTATTTATTTAAAGAATGAAATTATAAAAGTAAAAAATAAGCTTAGTGCAAAGGAGTTGTTGGCTGCTTTTGACCGAGGAATTCAGCTATTGGATAACTTAACAAATAAGGCCAAATATATTCCTGGTCTAAAAGATAAAATTAGAAATACTGTCGCTATTGTGAGAAAAATTCGAAATGCTGCAGATGCCCCATTGGCAAAAGCTTTGGCACCACTTAATGATGCTTTAGCAAGAGTTATTTATAGATTAGATATGGAGTCATATCTACAAAGAACAGCAGTGAGAAATACTACTAATGTTCACTTTAGAGGTACATTGCCGGAAGCACGTGCCATTACTTTAATGCGTACTAAAAAGCCACGGCCGACTTGGTTAAGTAATGGTGATTTAAAACATGCACCATTAGAGCCGGCTAGTAAAAGAAAGATGGTTAATGAAATGGTAAAGGATGGCTATCCTCCTTTGGCTGATTATAATATTGCTTCATTTAGTAGGTTGTCAGCAGATATTATTAATGGACCTGCCAGATTATACCGTGTAACTTCACCTGCAAATGGTGCGTTTGGCGAGTGTTGGGTCACAGAAGAAGTCTTTATTAAAATTAAAAATAGTCCTGATCCGAAAGCGGCTTGGCGTAAATATCTTGCGGTATGGCCAGATTGGAATGCAAATGGTCAGTTTGTAATTTATGATATTCCTGCTGGTCAATCAATTAAGGTGTGGCGTGGCCCTGCCTCAAGCCAAACAAAAGATGCTTTAGGAGATAGTTATCATTTATCAGGTGGTTGGGAACAAGTTATTTTCAAAGAAGGAAAGTTCGACAATACCATTTATTATCCCGTGGATACTTATGGACGTTTATCGCTTAAATCTCCCATAAGACGGGATGCTTATAATAGTCTGTCTCCAGCTGACAAAGCTAAATATCAGGCAGTACGAAGCAAAATTAAAGAACCGAATATTCGTGGTCCTTATGATACAAATTGGGGAATGACTGATTTTGATGAGCAGCTAAAAGATGTCAGAATTGGTCTTCCAAATATACCTGGACAAGTTATTAATAGATAAAACTGAGAGATGCTCATAATGCAGAATATAGAACAGCAATTGACTCGTTTTCAAAAGCAATCAGTTGCTCTCATCTATTATGTTACTTCACGATCTTATTTAGAGATGTTACTAACCAAACTGGATGATTTGATTCAATATACTGGTGGAGTAATTGATCTCGCTGATCAACAATATCGAGATCGTGTCCTATTGCAAGAAGGTTGGGAAATGGGGGATACATCAGCCAATTGGAGCACTTATGCTTACCCGTCTTTACTCGATTTCAGACTAGGTTTGATTCGAATTATAGAACAGACTAAACAGGAAAAATATGGCTGGACACCTGCATATAACACAGCACGTATGTTAGGTGAGTTTCAACCCAACTGGATGTCAGAAGAAGAAGAAACAGATTTTAAAATGCGTTTTGATGAATTATACAGATTATGTAGTTATTACGATTCTTGTGTTAAGCCTCCAAGATCATGGAGTTTATATAGTTTATTTGAAGTGATTAAAGAACTTCAAATTTTTGATCATAAAGTACCTAAATTTACAATTCGTACAGATATACGAGTAAATAGTGGGGAACTTATCTCAAAAACAGGTGTATATATCCCAGTGGGTGATCAATATGGTGTACCACAATTTGCTTGGACTTATCAGGAGTCTGATACATTTGAAAGAGGATGGTTAGAAAAGTGCCGTACAATAAATGCTTTAGGCAAGCAATTGTTTTCTAAGTTTAATGAATATACAGCATGGACTCCATCTGAAGAACTAAGAACATTCGCAATTGAAAATATTAAAAAAAAGAAAATAGATGACGATTTTGGTTATGTAAAATTAAATTATGATAGCCAATTAAGATTGGCCCCAGAGCTGATTGCAAATAATGTTTTTTCTAAGGCTGATTGTAGTTGGTATTTTGTTGAATTAGTAGAAGGTGAGTTTGAGGATATTGGTGGAGAGGAGATAGATGTTTTTGCTACACCTGATTTAAAAGTTATAGGTGGCGAGCTATGCCCAAGAACAGGTTATTGGATTTTATCTAGCCAAAAGGAGAAGCGTTTGTATTTTACTAAGGGAACATTAATTCCGAAATATAATAAAGACTGGGGTGAGGAATATTGGATCTTTGATGGTGAAGAATAACTAATATGCCCTTCGGGGCGTTTAAAATTTTGAGATTTATATAATTAAAATGATTGAATTAAAGGAACTAGAGTTGTTTTAAGAAGGATTTTTTTGTGGAAGCGATTTTTAATTATTTTTGTACTCTTAAAGTTATAGGTTTTTTTAATAAATATATTTTGCAAAGAGTGTCTTTAAGCTTGCTTAACTCATATATTAATTAGACATTATTTTAATGTGAGGTAAAACTATGCGATTTAGTTTTTTTAACCGTAAAAATAAACAAATAGAAAATAAACATTCTAGGCCATATCTGACTAAAGAATTGATATGGGATGATGAAAAAATAATAGCGAATCGTTTCAATGGTACACAAAGAATTATATATTATAAAAACATTATACGAGTTGATATTGTTTTTGATGATTTCTATCTGCCAGTACCTAAGTGGACTCTACAGGATGATAGTTTAGAGGATACAATAGGAATAGATTTTTATAATGATCTACAGCCTAATCTTACTGATCTAGTAGTTGATATGTTCAGTAAAAAGTTAGAAGGTTATGATAATGAGAAGGTACATCATACGATTGTAGAAGCCATGGGCGCTTCTATGGGCCTATTTCATCTCTGGAGTCGAGATGATCTAAATCAAGTGCTAAAACTTATAAGAGCGGCTAATAAACCTAGAATAGATGCAGAAATTGATAGATTTATAGAAGAGAACCAGCAGCGAAAAACTAATAGTTGGTGGAAAAATATTTTTTGAATCTTTTAACCTACGAAGATAAAGGTTATTTAGATGGAACCATTCCAGAAGAAGAGAATACTTATATCTTTGATATTGAAAATATTGGTATCAAAGATACCTAGATCAATGTTGAGTCTATTGAAAATTTGAGTATATGTCCAAGTCAGATTTATCCTAAAAAAGGCTCTTTGTTTATAGTTGCACAAAAGAATCCTCGTCAATATTTTAAGGAAGGTGAAATTCTACCTGAGATCAAATCTGATTGGGGTGAGGAGGCAGTTTGATGGTGTGTAAATTTTGAATAATCAAACTAATTTACCAGTAGAGATACAAGAAGCACGAGCTAGGGCATTTTATTTAATTAAGAAATACACAAGTTATACTTTTTTAGATCAAGCACGTAACTTATATCAGCAATTTTTAGATGCTTTTGAAAGGCAGTTAAGAAATCCACCGAAAGAAGTACTGCAACACCCATATGCTGAGTATTTACAAAAAAGACATGAGAGTGAGTATATTCATTATCTGAATAAAATAGTTGAGTTAGAGAATGGTTTGACACTACTTAGAGCGACTCAACATAAAAGAGAAGCATATAATAGTTTTTGTAATATCGATTTTACTGATTGGTTATTTGATCGATATGCTGATGAAAATATAATATATGAAGATCCATTTTATATCTTATTAGGTCTAGGTATTTCCAGATCAACTGATATTCTTGATCCAGTAAATTATAAGGCTGATCCACTAGGGCGAAAAGTAGAACATACAGGTTCTATACGCTTAATATTAATTGCATTAGCGTATCGTAATATTTGTATGCAGAGTTACTTAGCAGGCAAGGTAAGTGAGCCATTTGCATATATTGATAAAAATACAATACGAAAATCTCAAAAATGGTCCTATGAGACTATTTTTTTCTCTAAAGAATGGCCACCTTTAAGAATTTATCCTGAACCGATTCCAATATGTCCACCTTTTAACCAAAATCCAATTGGGCAAATAACTACAGGTGAAGAAGTAACAGTTACGGGTATTTATGAGCCATGGTTGCCGATTAATGGAAAAGTGGGTTGTCCTAACTATTTCTTAGATGGCTCGAGAGCAACAGATTATCAACTAGAAGGCACTGATGAGTGGGTAGATGTCAAATGGCGTTTAATCTGGGAAGATAAACGTTATTTGGATGGAACAATTCCAGAAGAAGAGAAAACTTATATATTTGATATTGAAAATATTGGTATTAAGGATACTTATTGCTATGCGAGTTCTCCTGAGAAACTGAGTGTACGGGCAGGTCAGATTTGTCCTAAAACAGGCTATTGGTTTACAGTTGCACAAGAGAATTCTCGTCAATACTTTAAAGAAGGTGAAATTTTACCTGAGATCAAATCTGACTGGGGTGAAGTGTATTGGCAGCTTGATGGTGAAGAATAACTAATATGCCCTTCGGGGCATTTAAAATTTTGAGATTTATATAATTTAAATGATTGATTTAAATAAACTAGAGCTATTTCCAAAAGAAATTTATTTATTGGAACAATTTCTTTCGTATGATTATTACTATGAAACGGTAAAGTTATGGGAGGAGCTGATTCAATATGCTGAGGGATTATTAGACAAATATAGTGCTCATTTAGCACCCGATCATCGTGCCCAACATCCATCTCATCAAGCCGACTATGTGTGGGGAACCATCGTACTACCAAATTTTAAAGGCGTCCTCCATCATTTAGTTGATGGCTTGGATGACTTAAAAGAGGGCTTTTTGCCTATATTAAGAAGAATGAGTGGCATTCGTAATGCTCTTATTGCTCAATGGAGAGATTATCCCTATGACTGGATGGATCATGTTGAAAAAGGCTCGGCTGCTATTTATAAAGCTAAACAGGATATTGTATCAATAAGAGCTAATAATACCTTTATTGCAAGTGATTACTATGACTCGCAATGGGACTATAAAGATCTATTAAAAAATGATTTATATAAAAGAGATGTGGGTGTAGAGTATCCTCCAATATTACCTAAATATTATTTAAATCCTAATATAAGTGTAAAAACTGATGAACCAATTATGGTGACAGGTTTTTATCGATCTACTGAACCATATTCAGCATGTAAGTTTCTGATGCATGAAGAAAAAATGTCAGCTAAGCATCCTGAAGACTGGAAATTAGCTCCAGCGGTTCAGTGTTTTAAAACGAATCCTGACCTTTTTACGACACCAGATACAATTGAAAATTCAGAAGAAGTAGAAACGACATGGATACTGGTGGAAAAAGTAGTTGAGGAGGGTGACGGCAGTTTGGTATTTAATGAAGAAAGAATATCTCAAAAAGGTGGAGAAAAAGTAAAGAAAGCTGGTTACTGGTCTACTCCCGCACAACCGGATACAAGGCTCTATTTTACTCAAGGTGCAATATTGCCAGTGCTTCCTGAAGCAGACTGGGGTGAGGTGTATTGGTATTGGGATGGTGACGAATAACTAATATGCCCTTCGGGGCATTTAAAATTTTGAGATTTATATAATTAAAATGATTGATTTAAAGAAGCTAGAGTTATTCCCTCAAGAGATCTATGCAATTGAACAATTTATTTCATATAACTATTACTATGAAACGGTAAAGTTATGGGAGGAGTTGATTCAATATGCTGAAGAACTATTAGATAAATATAGTGCTCATTTAGCACCCGATCATCGTACCCAACATCCATCTCATCAAGCCGACTATGGCTGGGAAACCATCGTACTACCAAATTTTAAAGGAGTGTTACATCATTTAGTTGATGGCTTGGATGACTTAAAAGAGGGCTTTTTGCCTATATTAAGAAGAATGAGCAGCATTAATAATGCTGCAATCGCACAGGGTAGAGATTATCCATATGACTGGATGGAAAAAATAGAAAAAGGAGCTGTCGAAAAATATGAAGCTAAAGAAAAAATTGTTCTAACTCGAGCAACGAATATCTATATTGCTAGTGATTATTATACAGCTCAATGGGATTATAAAGATCTATTAGAAGATGAGTATGTTGTGGGGATAGATTTTCCAGAGTATTTACCTAAATATCAGCTCAATACGAATATTATGGTTAAAACTGGTGAGCCGATCATGGTGACAGGGATTTATCGTTCAATTGAGCCATACTCTGCTTGTAATTTTATGATAAAAGAAGAAAAAATGTCAGCTAAGCATCCTGAAGACTGGAAATTAGCTCCTAAAGTTTTCAGCTTTAAAATGAATCCAGATCTTTTTACAACGCCAGATACAATTGAAAACCCAATAAGGGTTGAAACGACATGGATACTGGTGGAAAAAGTAGTTGGGGATGGTGATAGCAATTTGGCATTTAGTAAAGAGAAACTTTCTCAATAAACTTCATTACTGGTATAAAATGACAGATTACGCTAAAAAGATTCTATTAGGCTTTTTACCTATTATTTTATGTATGAGTTGCAGCAATGGTCAGCCAACTGCCCAGACAGATTCTGATACTGAAGGATTTGTAAAAAAATTAAATCCACAATATCGGTTTAAGGTGCATGGTTGTGCAATTAATTATAATGGTACAGATCTCTATATGAACTCTGATGTTGAGTCTTGGATCAAGGCATTAGGAAAAAATTATAGAAAGGTGGACAGCACGGATGGAGCTAACTTAACCAATTTATATATCTATGATGATATAGGTGTTCGCTTGGTTGAAAGAAAGAATGACAAGCAAATCGATAGTTTGCGTTTCCGTTTAGAACGACCAGAGCACGATATAAAGAAAGAAACAGATACAGAAATAGAAGAAGAGCTAAAGAAACCTGATACGGAGCAAGTGAGAAGTACCTTTAAAGATGCGATTGATGTAGACGGTATACTTGTTGGTGCTTATCCAATGCATGATGAAATTAGAAGTAAATTCCATTCAAAAACACTGGTGAGCTACAATCTTACGGCGGTGTGTAATGAAAATCAAAAAGGTGAAGAATTTGGAATTGAGCTAAGTATCAGCTTTAATGATCCAGAAGTAATTGATCATATGTTTTTTTATAATTACTTAGATTCGATGACTGAGGAACAAAAAAAGGAATTAGGACGTAGAACTGATGAAAATGGCAGGGAAATTTGTGGCGAATATTTTGATGTAAAAACTATGAAAATCGTTCCAAGTTACTGTACGCCAGAAGAATTGGAAGAGGAAAAGAATAAGAAATAGTTTTAAGAAAATGACGTGTTCTTGGCAAAAATTTTTTGTGATTCAAATAGATTGTTTTTTATCTCTGGGTAACCTGATATCTGAACTTATTTCACCCAAAGTGAAATATTGCCAGTGCTTCCTAAAGCAGAATGGGGTGAGGTGTATTGGCAGTTTAATGGAGAAGAATAATCTATCCCATAAAAAAACGCACTATTCAGTGCGTTTTATCCCGTACATATGTTGCCTTAAACAACCTCAATATCAACATACTGCTGAATTAAATTATCATCAAGCATATGCACATAATCCAAAAATGCGATATTAAAACTACCTACAGTCTGCGCATGCTCAAAGGCCAGTTTCCCAGCGATAGCAAAATGAATATGTGCAGCCAGCGCTGCAATCGTAGTAGGAGCAACTGCATGATAGGCCGCGGTTAAAGCACCCAAGGCACAACCAGTGGCGGTAATTTTAGGCTGTAAATGACAACCACCATTGACCTGAATAACTGCATCGAGCTGCTTGGATATGATGAAATCAGACTCGCCAGAGATCGCCACACACTCGGTATGTTGCAATAAGCTTTTTGCCTGTACATATACATCCTGACTGTTTAGGGTACTGTCTACACCTTTAGACTGAATCTGGTTGCCTGCTAATGTACTGATCTCAGAAGCATTACCACGTATAATATTGGGGTGGAATTGCAGAAGCTGATCAACGGTTTCGCTACGCCATTTCAAAACTGCGCCATAACCTACCGGATCAAGTACCCAAGGCACCTGATGCTGCTGTGCCGTTTTCGCCGAAATTAACATGGCTTGGGTTTGCTCAGTGGTTGGGGTACCGATATTTAGACTGAGTGCTGCACTGATTCGGGTGAAATCTTCAGCTTCAAAAGGATTATCAATCATGGCAGGGGAAGCACCTGCAGCCAGCAAAATGTTGGCGACATAATTATTGGCAACGCTGTTGGTCATACATTGCACTAAAGGAGCCTGTTGTTGTAAGGCACGCCAAGCTTCAATGACTTGATCAATCAGTTGTTGTTTTAGTGACATGACATATCCTTTATAGCAGCTTTAAACAGGGCGTTAATGGGTGAAATAGTGATCTTGATGCTTACATTTACGGCAGATCAATGAGACATAATCTTGCGCATCATAATCTACGATCAGATCATTGGAACCACAATACATGCAACGCTTAACCGAATAAAAGTTTAAACGGGGCTCGATTTTTCGCCAAGATTTCCAGACTGGCTGGATAAAAACACTTTCGTCATAACCCAGAAATTTAAACAATAATATTTCACTCATTTTACTGAATGGAATGGTGTAAGGACGTGGCAAGGTGGTGGTTTCCCAACGTTCAGACAAAGCACGTTCACGATATTGTTCCAATGTCTTTTTCAGCAAATTGGTATTGATAAACTTGTCATTTCTCGGCTGTAAGGCTTTCTGTTTGTGCAGATATTCCAGTGCTGTCTGGATCAGATAGAAAATCTGCCCGACCGCAAGACCTTCCATCAAGCGGTAACAGAATGCCTGAAAAGGGTGGTTCCCCGCAATTTGAATACCCCAGGTGCGGCAAGAGAACTGCATGAATTGTACAATCTCTTGGTAGAGCACGAGGTACAGCACATCTTTGACTTCATCTGTACTTTTAAAGGGAATACCCAAGCTCAGGTTTTCATAAAACCATTGCCGTAATTGTTGAGCAATGCTGAACAGGCTTGGGTCCGCGTAGCCATCCAGCCGGATATTCAGATAAAAATGCTCGGTTTCAATATGGCTATCTTGCGATTTCAATATCCCGGATTTCAGTAGTTCCTGAACAAGCTGGTGCTGAAACAGATAATTGGGAGTAAAGTCATGATATTTAATGTTTTGCCAATGAATCAGTTCATCATGCTGTACGTCTTCACGCGCGTAACCATCGAGCACACTCAGCAAAAAAAGTTTATGCAAGAAACTCAGTTGATTAAGACCATAGACCACTTCATCTTTGACTTTATGTTTACGTTGTTCTTGTAAAATGGTTTGTTGGGTCTGTTTCTTACGGCTAGCGGTACATTGGGCACAATGACAATTGAGTTTACTATCGCTTTTAAACACTCGATGCTGGCAATGACTACATTCATGAAACTGAAATTCTTGTGCGTATTGTTCAGCTTCGACCCAGTTCATTGAGGCTTGGCATAGAGGGCAATGGCTACTTTCATCTAACTGTTTTTGTAGAATCTGTAAATCCATTGATGTTAAACCTATGACCATTTAAAAGGGAATTATACATACTCTGTAGGCAGAGTGATGCAAAGTTTATAGACAGTTAAGCTCTGTTATTCATATCAGCATGACGTTGCTGGATAGTGTCGTAATGACTGAATTCAACCAGATATATAAAGCCAAAGTTAAATGCTTTATACCTTTGTGGCGTTCTAAACGATGGGGTGAAATTTTACACGCTGTGCCAATCTGGCATCACTAATTCAAGAATGTGTGAATTGATTAAAATTTTCTTTTATTTTAATGGATTAAATAATCATGCGTTGTGTTGACTGTGTGTAAACGATGGCATAAAAATGAAGTTATAGATGGATCTATTTTGCATTACGGAGATTATTATGCAAAAAAATGCACTCATGAAAGGAATCATGGGGAGTTGCTTGGCAGTATTCGCCAGCATGAGCTTTGCCGCAACACCAGAAGGTTTCTGGAAAAGTATTGATGACCGCACAGGTGAGCAACTTTCAATCGTTGAAATCAAGAAAAAAGCAGATAATACCTATACCGGCACAATCGTATACCGTTATCCGGTGCCTGGCGGTACGGTCTTGACCCATTGTGTAAAATGTCCTGAACCATTCAAAAACAAACCTATTTTAGGGCTGCAAATTGCTTGGGGATTGAAAGAAGATCCGAAAAACCCGAATCAATATATCGATGGACGGGTATTAGAACCGAAAAGCGGCAATGTTTATAAAGGCAAAGCCCAACTCAGTGCTGATGGTAAGCGTTTACGTATGCGTGGGTATATGGGGGTTTCTGCATTGGGACGGACACAAGTCTGGTTGCGTACCGATAGTGCAAATCCATAACCGAGCCTGATTTTTAAGAAAGCCTAAACGACTGCTTTAGGCTTTTTTATTTGCCTAAAGAGTATTCATTCTCTTATGAAGTTAATGCATAAAATCCGTTATTTCTTATACAAATGAACTCTGTCGTACAGTGTAACTTTATGAAAATTGTGATAATTTTCGTGCTTTAAACCCATCTCTTTGGATAGGTTGTTTTTTAGACGGGGTGAATATGCTAAATCGTATGCTCATGAAAGGAATCATGGGACTCACATTTGCTTGCGCGAGCGCAGCATCATTTTCAGCTTCAATTGAAGGTTATTGGAAAAGTATCGAAGAACGAACCGGTGAGCAACTTTCTATTGTCGAAATCCGTAAAGGCAATGACGGTCGTTATCATGGAAAGATTATTTATCGTTATCCAAATTCGCATGGAATTGCATTAACAAACTGTACCAAATGTGCGGCACCGAACACCAATAAACCGATTCTAGGATTGGAAATTTTGTCTGGTTTTAGAGAAGATCCAAATAAACCAGATTCTTATATAGATGGGCGTGTATTAGAGCCAACATCGGGTCGTGTCTATAAAGGTAAAGGTGTGGTCACGGGTGAAGGAAAGCGTCTACGTATGCGGGGTTATATGGGCGTTTCCGCACTGGGACGTACGGTGGTCTGGCTGCGTACTGATAGCGCCACGCCTTAAATGTAATAAAAAAAACCTCGAATCGATTTCGAGGTTTTTTTATGGTTAAAGTGAATGGCTAAACAGGGCATGGTAAGTTTTCGTCCTCCTGTCCAATTTTTTTAGCGGCAATCAATGCCTGTACTTTTTTACTTGGCAGCTTTTCTTTGCCAAGCGCATCATAGGTATTCACAATATTGGTGACTTCTAGTGTACTCAGCTCGATTCCTTCTGCAGTTAAAAAAACGGAAATGACATGATGATCCACACCTGCTTTTGCGAGATCATGGATCGCCTTGATATTTTCTAAACGATAAAGATGTGCTTTTAATTCCATCATCATCACCCTCTGTTATTTTATTGACCTAGATTGGCATAATTGATTAAGCAATAACCATGCACAAAATGTAAAACCCAATCAAAAAATGTAAGTTAGGCGATATAACGCAACCGGTTCTGTAGTTTTTATTTAAGAATGGAAAACTGTGTTGTAATTCTGTCTAAACGTCTAGGTTCTATCCGTATTCAGTTTGAAAAGTGCGAGATCAAGCCCAATAAAACTGTTAAAACCAATGTATGCGTCTAAAGACAGGTTGTTCAAGTTGGCGTATGATCGATTGATCAAGAAGTCTTGCCAACAAGACCATCTAAACGACATGATGAAAGATAAGGAATACTGATGAATATTGCGGCACAGCCTCCTGTACAAGCAGACCAAACCATTTATTTAAAAGATTATCAAAAGCCATCCTTTCTCGTTGAATCGATCAACCTGGATATTCAGGTTTATGATGAGCATACCCTTGTAGACTCGACATTGGTGATGAAGCGCCAGACTGCAGGTGATTTAGTCCTGCTGGGGCGTGATCTGGAATTAAAATCGATCCAGTTAAATGGTCAGGTGCTCAATGCGGATCAGTATCGTCTGGACAGTGAACAATTGGTGATCACCGATGCACCAGATCAGGTCATTATTCAAACTCAGGTAGTGATTCACCCTGAATCAAATACCCAGCTTGAAGGTTTATACAAGGCGGGTGACTTGTTTGTGACCCAGAACGAACCTGAAGGTTTCCGTAAAATTACCTTCTATCCAGATCGTCCAGATGTGCTAGCTGAATTCACTACCCGGGTAGAAGCCGATAAGAAATATCCAGTATTGCTCGCAAACGGGAACTTACTGGAAACAGGTGATGCCGGTAATGGCCGTCACTTTGCCATCTGGCAAGATCCAACCAAAAAGCCCAGCTATTTATTTGCCTGTGTGATTGGTGATCTGGCGGTATTGAAAGATCGTTACACCACGTCTGAAGGCCGTGATGTGGCATTGGAAATCTATGCAATTGAAAAAGATATTCCTAAATGTCACATTGCCATGGAAGCTTTAAAGCATTCAATGCGTTGGGATGAAGAACATTATGGCCGCCCTTACGATCTTGATAACTATATGATTGTTGCGGTGAGTCAGTTCAACATGGGCGCAATGGAAAATAAAGGTTTAAATATCTTTAATACCTCATGCGTGCTAGCCGATGAAGAATACACCACCGATGCTGCGATTATGCGTGTTCAATCGGTGATTGCCCATGAATATTTCCATAACTGGACCGGTAACCGGATTACCTGTCGTGACTGGTTCCAACTGTGCTTAAAAGAAGGCTTAACTGTTTTCCGTGATCAGTCCTTCTCTGAAGATTTACAATCTGCTGCGGTACAACGTATCGATGATGTGGCGGTATTAAAATCGCATCAGTTCCCTGAAGATGCAGGTCCATTGTCACATCCGCCACGTCCGGATCATTTTGTCGAGATTAATAACTTCTATACGGCGACGGTGTATGAGAAAGGTGCGGAAATCAACCGCATGATGGCGACCTTACTGGGTAAAGAAAAATATCGTCAGGGTACCGATGAATACTTCCGCCGTCATGACGGACAAGCGGTTACGGTTGAAGATTGGGTTGCTGCATTGAGCGCAGGTTCAGGTGTTGATCTTTCTAACTTCCTGACCTGGTACAACCAGCCAGGTACACCAAAGCTAGAGGCCAAAGGTGAGTATGATGCAGCTGCACAAACTTATCGCCTCAGCTTGAAACAAAGTCTAAAAGCACATCCTAAATATCCGGACTTGAAGGCAGTGCCAATTCCTGTCGCTTTGGCATTATTCAATGCCCATAGCGGTGAGCAATACATCTTGCACAGTGCTGATCTGTTTGTGAATGATGTCAAAGATGGTGTGTATTTATTTGACCAGAATGAAGCCACGATTGAATTTACAGGCGTGACTGAACAACCTGTTGTATCGTTATTGCGTAATTTCTCTGCACCTGTGAATCTGGTCTTTGATTATTCCGATAATGATCTGGCTTTCCTGATCCAGCATGAAACCAATGGCTTTAACCAGTGGCAAGCCACCCAAACCTTGCTGGAACGGATTTTATTAGACGACCATAAAGCCGATATTTATATTCAGGCGATTCAGAACACCTTGCCTGAGCTGGTCAATAAAGATCCTCTATTGGCATCACGTTTATTTGATGTGCCAAGCGAAAATTATTTAGGTAGCCGTATCGATCAGGACTATGAACCTGAGCTGGTGCTGGAAAAGCGCGAGGCTGTGTTGAACCGTTTAGCACGTGAGTTGGGCTCATTCTGGAAAGACACGTATCTAGCTCTAGATCCTGAATTGCAAAAAGAGTTTTCTCTGGCAATGGGGGTGCGTGCGCTGAAAAATATCATGTTAAATATGCTGGCGCGTCAGGGTGATGATGCGGTATTTGAGCTGGCTTATGCGCAATACCAGAACACGGGCAACATGTCTGAACGTTTAGGCGCATTACGTGTTTTGGTCTGGAATGATGCACCGCAGGCGCAAGCTGCATTAGCGGATTTCTATAACCGTTTTAAAGATGAAGCCTTGTCTCTGGATCAATGGTTTACCATTCAGGCCTCTAATCCAAATGCGACAGCTGAAACCATTGAATATCTCACCAAGCATGTAGATTATGATCTCGGTACACCTAACCGTATCCGTTCGGTCAGCGGCGGTCTGGCAGCCAATCCAGTGAATACCTGGAGCTTTGGTGTTGATCATTTCATCAGCTTGGCAGCTTATCTGGATGAGAAAAATCCAATCTTGGGTTCACGTTTACTACAGGTGCTTTCTCGCTGGTACACCTTGGCCGAACCACAACGCACTCAAGTCCAGCAAGCGCTTCAGGCCTTGCAACCGAAAGTAAAATCTAAAAATGTAGCTGAGACATTAAATAGCTTGTTAAGTATTTAATTCAAGTTTCAATTCCATTGCAAAAAGGATGTCGTCAGGCATCCTTTTTTATTTGACAATGATAATTGTCATAAATAGTATGGAATCTATTCGCATGCGATGGATGACTGCAATGGAAATAAAAACAATCACATTACCGACACGTCAAATTGAAGTAGAAGTGTATGCACCTGCACAGACTGCTGAAAAAGCACCTGCAATTTTATTGCTACACGAGTTATTTGGCATACTTGATGTCTATCGGGAAGATGCCCAAGACTTAGCCGATCGCGGTTATCTGGTCTATGTGCCAAATCTGTTTAGTGGCGGCGCAGTGAAATACTGTATTCGTGCCATGGTAAGCAAAGCAGGTCGCAGTAACGCAACTGATAGCGAGGTCAATCAGGAAATCCATGTTTTGCTGGATGCGCTTAAAGCAGACCCAAGATCTAATGGTCGTTTAGGAATGTTGGGACAGTGCCTGACCGGGGGATACGTGATTCAGATGGCAAAACGTGACGATATGCTGGCGCCTGTGGTTTATCACCATTCTTTAGGGATTGAAGGGGCTGGCATTCCGAAAAAAGAATCTCTGGATGAGGTGCGTATTTTACAGGGACATTGGTCAAGCATCGATCCATTTTGTCCGGCAAGCAAACGCAATAAACTGATCCAGCAACTGGGAGATCGGGTAGAAGCCTATACTTATAACATGCCACATGGTTTCCGGAGTGTCAGTCGTGGTCTACCTGAAGCCAAACTGGTATGGCAGCGAACCGTTGACTTTTTTGATCGGGAATTAAAACAAAACATAATATAAATCATTGGAACAACAGGTTATTATTGCTAAATATTAACTTTTACAAATAAAAAGTGAGGGGAAAATGTCTGAGAAATACGAGTATGCCGGCTTCTGGATTCGTGTTGGTGCAGCAATTATTGATTCAATTATCGTACTGGTGGCCTTGATTCCATTAACCATGATTTTTGGTGGTGGTGAAACCACGGTCGCTTCTGATGGATTTTCATCGTTCCAGTTTATGTCTACTTCAGACTGGATCTGGCAAATCATTAGCGCCATATTTTATATTTTCTGCTGGATCAAGTTTGCTGGTACACCGGGTAAGCGTTTACTGCGTTTGAAAGTGCTGGATGAAAAAACTGGAGAAAATATTAGCGTTGGGCAAGGGGTAATTCGTTATATCGGTTATATTCCTGCAACGCTGGTGTTTTTTATTGGCTTGATCTGGGTGGCTTTCGATGCCAAGAAACAAGGCTGGCATGACAAAATGGCAAAAACTGTAGTGGTAAGAGAGCTTTAATTTAGCCTGAAATTTTATCATGTAATAAAAAATTCATGGGATAGGGCTTGTGAATCAGTTCGCATGTCCTATAATGCCTTTGAATTTATTCACGGAGATCCTAAATGGGTAGTTGTTCGAGGTTCGGGTTGATCAAACGATTAAACCAAAGCGAATACTGAGCAAGAGCGCCTGTTAGGTCGGCTGTCTTGCAATGAGATAGCTTTGAAATAAATTTTTTAACCCTTCTGTATAATTTTGCTGTATTCACAAAATTTATTCTATTGACTGCAACCTGTTTAGTTTCTCACCTAAAATGGGGAGAAGCCTATGTTCTTTCATGCGTCCATTCAATGGCTTGCTGTTATTCATGTATTTGTTTTTTCTGGTTTAGTGCTGACACAAAAAACGAAGGCGGGTCCGCTGATCAATACCGATGATGTCTCGATTACAACGGCACAGCATTGCCAGCTGGAAAGTACCTATACGCGTAATAAAGATGGCAGTTGGGGTTATCAAGTTGTGCCTGCCTGTAATCTTAATGAAAATTTAGAAATATCCTTAGGTTATCATTCCAGCAAGGATATTGATCAGATTCATGGTTTTTCAGCTCAGGCCAAAACCATATTAAAACCGATGGAAAATGATTGGGCTGTTGGCTCTAGTTTGTTGCTCTCACGTGATGATGTTTCACATCATAGTGGCCAGCTGGACTGGTTTTTCAATGTACCTGTAAGTTTTGAATTTTTAGATCAACGTTTAGCTTTAGATACCAATCTTGGTTATCAACATGCCGATGAGCATCTGGTTCGTTGGGGCGTGGCTTCAACCTATAACATAACGGATCGGCTGGGGTTAATTCTTGAAACCTACAATCAGGACCGTCAGGCACCATTCTTCCAGACCGCAGTGCAGTACAGTATTATCCCCAATGTGTTAAGCCTGGAAGCATCCTTTGGTGATCGCTTGCGTGCAGAGAAACAGCACTGGTTCGGCTTGGGGCTGAGTTTTACGCCGTCATCATAATTGCAGCTTTTTATAATATCCTTCATTCAAAATCATGAATAATAAAGAGGTGGAATATGCAATTAAAATTTCTGCAACATACCGATTTTTCTAATATTTTGGATACTTTAATCAGTCTTTCTGTCGCATTTATTTTAGGTGCGCTGATTGGATTTGAACGTCAATACCGGCAGCGTACTGCAGGTTTACGGACCAATGTACTGGTAGCAGTCGGTGCTGCCATTTTTGTGGATATTGCGATTAATCTGACGGGCGCCGATGGGGCGGTTCGGGTGATTGCCTATGTGGTTTCAGGGATTGGCTTCTTGGGTGCAGGTGTGATTATGCGTCAGGAAGGCAATATTCATGGACTCAATACTGCGGCAACATTATGGTGTTCAGCAGCAGTCGGGGCGTCTGCGGGTGCAGATCTGGTGATTGAAGCGATATTGGCGACCTTATTTATTCTAGCGGCAAATACCTTGCTAAGACCGATTGTGCATGCGATTGACCGCCGTCCGCTGGATGATGATACTGAGGTCATGCATGTGATATATATTATTTGTGATCGTAGTCACAGCAAAGCGGTCATGGATGAGCTGAATCTGACCTTGATGCATCATCATTATCCTGCCAAAGATATTGAGGTCACACCTTTTGGTGAAAAAGAGGTCGAGATTGAAGTGACATTGATTGCCACCTCGATTGAAGCAGAAGAAGCGCAACATATCATTAACCACCTGAATGCCATGCCGCAGGTTCGTCAGGCCTTTTGGGACAAAAATACCATTAATTAAGTTCAGGAAAATCTTCCCCTAAAGCATTGAATTGGGATGCATTGTCCTATAAATGATATATATGGCCTGTATTGTTTCATTTAAAATGAAACACACATGATAACAATGAGAACAGTATGAGTTCAGAAGCACATTCTATCAGTTTAATTGCACCAGTAGTTTTGCTGGCTGCCGCTGTCGTTGCCGTCCCGATATTTAAGCGGATCGGGTTAGGTTCGGTTCTGGGATATTTGATTGCCGGATTAATTATTGGGCCATTCGGGTTCGCATTTTTCCATGATTCCGCCTCGATTCTGCATATTGCGGAACTGGGGATCGTGATGTACCTATTTGTGATCGGGCTGGAAATGCAGCCTTCCCATCTGTGGAGTTTAAGGCGGGAAATTTTTGGTCTGGGCACTTTACAGATCGTGGCATGCGGCCTGGCTTTAACCGGGGTTGGACTGCTGTTTGGCTTTAGCTGGCAGGTGGCTTTCATCGGTGCTGCTGGATTTGTACTGACTTCAACTGCCATTGTGATGCAACTGTTGGGAGATCGGGGTGATATTACCCAGCCTCATGGGCAAAAGATTGTCGCTATTTTATTATTTGAAGACTTGCTGATTGTTCCTTTACTGGCCATTGTCGCCTTTATGGCACCAAATCATGTTGTGGAAAGTACCTCTACACGTCTTGAAAGTATCGGTATCGGTTTAATTGCCATTGCCGGGCTGATAGCTGCAGGTTACTGGCTATTAAATCCTTTATTCAGGTTGCTTGCTGCTGCAAAAGCACGTGAAGTCATGACAGCCGCTGCGCTTCTGGTGGTTTTAGGCGCTGCTTTGTTGATGCAGGTCAGCGGACTGTCTATGGCGATGGGGGCTTTCCTTGCAGGGGTATTATTATCGGAATCTACTTTTAGACATCAGATTGAAGCCGATATTGAGCCTTTCCGTGGATTATTGCTGGGCCTGTTTTTCCTGGGCGTTGGCATGTCGCTTGATTTATCTGTGGTTGCACAAAACTGGCAACTGATCATCAGTGGTGTTCTCGCCATGATGTTTGCCAAGGCGCTGATGATTTATATCGTGGCGCGTGTAAGCAAAAGCCCGCATACCGAAGCTTTAGACCGCGCGTTGCTGATGGCCCAAGGCGGTGAGTTTGCTTTTGTGCTGTTTGCAGCTGCAGTCAGTGCCCAGGTGATTGATAATACCATCAAGTCCAATCTGACTGCGATTGTCGTGCTTTCTATGGTGCTGACCCCGATTGTGGGGATTCTGTTTAAACGTTTCACTGAAAGCAAAGACCAGATTAATCTGGATAATGTCACGGTTGCCGAAGGCTTGAGTGGTAGTATTTTAATGATTGGTTTTGGTCGTTTTGGTCAGGTTACCAGTCAGCTGTTACTGGCACGTGGTGTTGATGTCACTATTATTGATAATGATATCGACATGATACAAAACGCAGAGAAATTCGGTTTTAAGATTTATTATGGTGATGGCTGCCGTTTGGATATTCTGCATGCATCTGGTGCTGCGACAGCACAAGCCATTGTTGTCTGTGTGGATAGTAAAGAAACCACCAACCGAATTGTGGAACTGGTCACACATGAATTTCCATTGGCAAAGTTACTGGTTCGCTCTTATGACCGTGAACATTCACTTTATCTCGTGAAACAGAAAGTGGATTATATGATTCGTGAAACCTTCGAGTCTGCAATCAAGTTTGGTGGCGTGATCTTGCAAGAGTTAGGGGTAGAGCAAGATGAAGTACAACGGATTACCGATGAAATTCGTGACCGTGACGAAGAGCGTTTTGAAACAGAAATTGCGGCTGATGATGTGTATGCAGGCGTGGGTTTACAATATACCCATGCACATCCACGTCCGACTGCTCCATTGATTCGTCCTAAGCAGGCGGCCCGAATTTTAAATGATCAAGAGGCACAAAAGGATTTAGACGAAAAGTAGTCATCAAGACAATCTTGGTTGAGCCCTCATCCTGATGAGGGCTTTTTATTTTTAGAGACAAATTAAATGAAATATCTCGAATAATGACCAGCGCTATGGGACTTGGATTTGAATATGTTTTGTCTTGGAAGCCGAATAGAGATCAGACTAAATCGATTAAGACAGGGTTGAGGTTGCCAGTCTTAAACCAAAACCAAAGAACAGAATACCGACCAGAAAAATACCTGCGGCTGCAATTTTATAATTATGTTTAAAGAAATTTGCCAGTTTAATACCTGAAAAAATTAATGCCGTCAGATAACTGAAACTGACAAGTTGCAGAATGATCGCCAGAATTAAAAAGCTTAAAGCCGGATAGGCATAACTTGGCTCAACAAATTGAACAAAGAAGGACAGGAAAAACAAGATTGCTTTCGGGTTAAGCAGGCTAATGCTTAACGCGGTACGGTAGGGATGAACCTGGTCTAAATTGGGCAAAGCGGCCAGTTCAGCATGATGCGGCGGCTTGTTCCATGTCTGGTAAGCGCCTTGTAGCAATTTGAAACCCAAATAGGCCAGATAAGCGGCTCCAGTGATTTTTAAAATCACAAACAGGATCGGGAAGGCTTTTAATAAAGAGGCTGCGCCCAGAACGGTACAGAGAATTAAAATAAAATCGCCTGTAAATACACCACAGGCTGCCGCATAGCCAGTACGGATGCCATAACGCGAGGCGACCGACATCACATATAATGAGTTGGGACCCGGTAATAACACAATTAAGATTGTCCCAATTATATAAGTGGTTAAATCTGTTATACCGAACACGATGAAAACTCATTAAAAAACCGATTTTCGCTAATATAGCAAAAATCGGTTTTTATGGGGGAAAATTCGACTAATTATGGCTTGATTTCAGCATCAATTCCAAAAGATTGACGCAGCAATAAACTCAGTTGATCTCGGGCCTTGATAAAGCCGTCGATACCGCCTTGCAGTAACTGGAATGCCATCAAATCCTGCTCAAGTTCAGCCTTAAAGCTTTCTTTGGTTTGCGCTGGACGCTCAATTTTTTCAGCTTGCTGGGCTGACTCAAGGCTTAATTGGGCTTCAACCTTTTGCTGATCCTGTTCAAGTTGAGCCAACAGGTTTGGTGCAATCGTCAGTAAATCGCAACCTGCCAGACCCAATACCTGAGCGGTACTGCGGAAGCTTGCACCCATGACTTGAGTCTGAATACCTTGCTGTTTGTAATAATTGTAGATTTTCTTGACTGAAAGTACGCCAGGATCTTTGGCAATTGGATATTGCTCAACACCTTCCGCTTTTTTATACCAGTCAAGAATACGGCCCACGAAAGGTGAGATCAGGGTAACTTTTGCATCTGCACAGGCTTGTGCCTGATGTAAACCAAACAGCAGGGTGAGGTTACACGGGATACCTTCTGCTTCGAGTACTTTAGCCGCCTGAATACCTTCCCAGGTTGAGGCAATCTTGATCAGGATACGCGATTGCTCGATACCATAACCTTGATACAGCTTAGACAGTTCGCGTGCTTTGGCAATGGTGGCGTCAGTATCATAAGACAAAGAAGCATCCACTTCGGTTGAAACTCGGCCTGCAATCAGTTTTAAAATTTCCACACCGAATTTTACGGTCAAGATATCAATGGTACGTTCGATTAACTCGTCGCTTTGATAACCTTCCTGTTTTGCTTGGGTATAGGCATCTTCAATCAGTGTACGGCTTTCCGGCAATTCCGCAGCAGCCGTGATCAGTGAAGGGTTGGTTGTTGCGTCGAGTGGACGAAATTTCTCAATTGCTTCCAAGTCACTACTATCGGCAACAACAGTGGTTAAATCTTTTAATTGGTATAAGGCATTCTGAGTCATTGATATAGCGTTCTTACTTAAACATATTATTGGTAATTTCTTTTATAACATAATCCAGAGCAAAGCAAAGCATTGCTTTTGTTGGCAGAGTTATTCCTTAAGGTTATCTTTTATTACTGGTGTGTTGACGTTGTTTCCGGATATGATCAATCAGGAATCTTGCTGCTGCACCGAGTTCACTTTCCCGGCTCCAGACCAGATCGACATAGTATTCAAATTTAGGCGTGAAATCATACAGATCCAGAATTTTTAATTTTTTACGCAATTCAGGATTTTCATTAAACATCTCTAAAGGCAAAACCCCCCAACCCAGATTACGCACAATCATCATACACGCCGAATGATGATTGTCGGTACGCCAATAATCTTTGGAATAAAGTAATTCAGGTCGAATGGTATTATCACGACTTGCGACGACAATTTGCCGGGTCTGCACCATTTGCTCAAAGGAAACCTTGTCCAGTTCTGCCAAGGGATTAATTTTTGCAATGACCGGAACAAGCGCTTCTCTTTTTAGCTCAACAAACTGTTCGCGACTGTCCAATTGCTCCCGTTCAAACATTAGGGCGAGCTGAGCGCTTTGATCAAGCAACATTTGCAGAGCATCCTCTTGCGGCGCTGAAACTACATTCAATGACAGGCTCGGAAAGTGTTGATCGAGCAGGGTAATGTAGTCTGTCCAGTTGGTATGTAGCAGCTCCGACACCACCACTATATTTAAGGTCGATTCCAGTCCCGTACTTAGTGCATGGGCATGCTGTTTCCATTGATTCATTTCGATCAGCAATTGCTGGGTTTTTTCATATAAAACCCATGCTTCTGCGGTTGGCGTTGGTTCGCGGCCGATCCGTTCAAATAGTTTCAGATCGAGATCGATTTCCAGATTGGCAATCGACATACTGACCGCTGAAGGCACTTTGCCTAATTTACGGGCAGCAGCAGAAAAGGAACCTGTCTCGATGACGGTTTGAAACATGAGAAGTTGTTCTTGATTAATATTCATTTGTCAAAAAAACTGAAAGAATCTGATTGGATTAATCAATATTATAAAAATAAAATGGCTACTATCCAAACAAGAGAGTGTTACAAAAATGTTGATTTCCAAAAGAAGACTCGTTCATGCGATCAGCTATGAAGTGATTTTATTGGTCATCATCGCGATTGCGTTAAGTTTTATTTTCAGTATGCCACTCGAAGTAACGGGTATCCTAGGTACGATCATGGCGGTAATTTCAGTATTCTGGAATATGATTTTTAACCATTACTTCGAAAAAGTAGAGCAGAAGTATCAATGGGAAAGAACAATCCCTGTCCGTATTCTGCATGCGATCGGATTTGAAGGCGGGCTGATGCTTGCAACCATTCCAATCATTGCCTATTTGATGAAAATGACCATCATTGAAGCCATCATTCTGGACTTTGGTTTAACCATGTGTATTCTGGTATATACCTTCATCTTCCAGTGGTGCTATGACATGATTGAAGGACGTTTCTTTCCAAATGCCAAACTGGCATCATAATTTATAATAAAGATTAAAAATAAAGCACTTTTCATCATTTGATGAAAGGTGCTTTTTTACATGTTGGCAATTGACTTGATTTGCTTACAGTATCGATAAGGACAGACCATTCAAGACAGGTCAACCCAGAGTTCATATGAAAATTATTTTTCGTGATTGGCCTGTAGATAATTTGGATATCCCTATTGATCGAATGGTTGTTCGGGAATCCCATTAAAAAATACATTTATAAGGTTCTAAGAACTCAGTAATGAGAGAGTACTTAAAAATATACTAGGGCTTATCTATGCAAGATAAATTGTCTCCTGAGGTAATAATCGGGTGGCTTCATCCAATTTATTGTCTTCTATTAATGCATGAATTTGATGAGCTAGTGGAGTCACATCTGTAATCGATTTAATCCATTCATTAACATATAATTGAACAGCCTCGTGACCGAGCCCTATTTGTATTGCTCTATGATCAAGAGGATTTAATTTCAAATCTCGTTCAGGATCCCACTGGATACGAACAGGAGAACTTGATTTGAGTCGTTGCCACTGTTCCTGACTCATTGATGGATCTGGATGGCTTAAGCAGCTATGTGCCAACGCCCATTCAAAACCTTCACGCGTTATATCGATAGCCAATATTCGGCTTTGTTCCTTATCTTTGAATCCCCAACCAGACCGATACATCATCCAAAGAAATGAGGGTTTAATCCATGTCATTCTTTCCATCTTGAAGGGAGGGGAAACAAAAGTCTGATTTTCTAGTGCGGTGTTGGCAATAACATCAGAATAAGCCTGGTATACACGTATGGTTTTATCGTTATAGACGGCACGAATTTGATGAGTAGGAATATTAGTTAACATAAGCTTGTTCAATTATCTCACTTTTATTTATTTAAATATTTGTTTTTTATAATTAAATTAAGTTTATCTTTTTAAAGGTTCAGATTTATTAAACTTAAATTATTGGGTTAAAATAACAAATAAAATAGCCTAAGTAAATTAAAATGCTTTTAATCGAACCGCGAATTTCTTCTTTAACTAAAAAACATCATGCTAAAATAGGGAACTTATCTTTTTAGATTGCATGATTTTCTCTATGTTCCAACAAGAAATCTCTCAATTAAACCTACAACAATTTAAAGCGGGCGAGAAACGCTGGATCGGTTCCTTACTGGGATCATCGGCTGCATTATTATTCAAAGAAATCGCAACCCAAAGCTCTAATCTCTACATGATTGTGGCTCGAAATAACCAACATCTTGCCCAGCTGGAAAGTGAACTCGAGTTTTATGGGATCAAGCCGACGATATTTCCGGATTGGGAAATTTTGCCGTATGACCGTCTATCTCCGCATCAGGATATTGTGTCTGAGCGTTTGGCGATTTTGTCGCATATGCCGCAAAAGGGCATTTTACTGATTTCGGCCAGTACCTTGGCCCAGCGTGTTGCACCTTATTCATGGGTAGTAGGGGAACACTTTGATATTAAGGTTGGGCAAAAGCTCGATTTAGAAGTACAAAAAAAGCAGTTGGTACAAGCGGGTTATCGTCTGGTGGACACGGTATATGATCACGGCGAGTTTGCTGTTCGCGGTAGTATCATGGATATTTTTGCTTCTGGACAAGATCAGCCGATTCGGATTGACTTGTTTGATGATGAAATTGAAAGCTTAAAATTCTTTGATCCAGAAACACAACGTACTACAGAATCATTAAAAAACTTCACGGTGTTACCTGCGAAAGAATTTCCTTTAAAAGAAGGGCGTTCTATTTTCAGAGACCGTTATGCGGAAAGTTTCCCAACTGCCAATCCAAAGAAAAATCCAATTTATCAGGATGTACTTGAAGGTATATCGACACCTGGATTAGAGTTTTCCCTGCCATTATTCTTTGATAAAAAGGTGATGGAAGCGCAAAGTATGTTCATGATATACTTACCAAAGCATTGCGTTGTCATTACAAATAATGAAATTGAAGATGAATTAATCAATTTCTGGAAAGAAGTGATGCGTCGCTATGAAGACCGTCGCCATAACATTGACCAACCGATTTTGCCGCCTGAAGAACTGTTCTTGATGCCGAATCATGTATTGCAGGCACTCAATCAGTTCCCAAGAATTATAGCCTCAACAGATGCATTTGAAGCAAAAGCAGGTGTATTAAATCTGGCTGCTGAGCAACCGCCAAAATTGCCGGTTGATCCGAAAAAGCCACAACCTTTCGACGCAGTTAAACAGTATATCGATCAGGCTAAACATCCTGTGCTATTGGTGGCAGAAAGTGCGGGTCGGCGTGAAACCTTAAAAGATGCGCTACGTTTTGTGTTGGGCGAAATTCAGAATGTAGAGAGTTTTGCCCAGTTTCAGAAAGATAAATTATCGGTTGCTATTACCAGTGCCCCTTTAGATCGTGGTTTGTTGCTTACAGATCAGTTATCGGTGATTTCTGAAAATCAACTGTATGAACATCGGGTGGTGCAACGCCGTCGTAAGCGACAGCAGGAAGTTTCAGAAGAATTTTTAATTCGTAGTTTAACCGAGCTAAGCATTGGTGCGCCTGTGGTGCATATCGATCATGGGGTCGGACGTTATGCGGGCTTGGTGACGCTGGAAATTGATGAGCAGGATCATGAATTTTTACAGCTAGATTATGCTGATGGTGCAAAAGTTTACGTTCCTGTCACCAATTTACATCTGATCAGCCGTTATAGTGGCGGGGACCCGGATCTGGCCCCGTTGCATAAGCTGGGTACAGATACCTGGAGCAAAGCGAAACGTAAGGCTTTGGAACAGATTCATGATGTGGCGGCTGAACTACTGCACATTCAGGCGCGTCGCCAGTCTAAACCCGGTTTTGCTTTTGAGCTGGACCATACCGGCTATATGCAATTTGCCAGCGGCTTTGCTTATGAGGAAACGCTCGATCAGGCCAATGCCATTGAAGCGACTATTCATGATATGCAACTGGCCAAACCGATGGATCGTCTGGTCTGTGGTGATGTTGGTTTTGGTAAGACCGAAGTGGCGATGCGTGCAGCATTTGTAGCGGTACAGAACAATAAACAGGTGGCGGTACTGGTTCCAACCACCTTGTTGGCACAACAGCATTATGAATCCTTTAAAGACCGTTTTGCCGATACGGCCGTGCGTATTGAAGTGCTTTCTCGATTCGGCAGTAACAAAGCCCATTTAAAAATTATTGAAGATTTGGCCGACGGTAAGGTCGATATCGTGGTCGGCACACATAAAATCCTGCAAGAAAATGTGCAATTTAAGAATCTTGGCCTGATGATTGTGGACGAAGAGCATCGTTTTGGTGTGCGTGACAAAGAACGGATCAAGGCGCTACGTGCCGATGTGGATATGCTGACACTCACAGCGACACCGATCCCGCGTACCTTGAATATGGCTTTCTCTGGCATGCGTGATCTCTCGATTATTGCTACGCCGCCCGCACGTCGTTTAGCGGTGAAAACCTTTGTTCAGGAACATACCGATGATTCGGTGAAAGAGGCAATTCTGCGTGAATTGTTACGTGGTGGGCAGGTGTACTTCCTGCACAATGAAGTGGATACCATCGAACGGACAGCCGAAAATATCCGTCATCTGGTGCCTGAAGCACGTGTTGCAGTGGCGCATGGACAAATGCGTGAACGTGAACTTGAGCAGGTAATGCAGCAGTTCTACCACAAGGAATATAACGTACTGGTATGCTCGACCATTATCGAGACCGGTATTGATGTGCCGAATGCCAATACTATTATTATCGAACGTGCAGATAAGCTCGGCCTCGCACAATTACACCAGTTACGTGGTCGTGTTGGTCGTTCACATCATCAAGCTTATGCCTATTTGTTGGTGCCTTCTATCAAGCATCTGAAAGGGGATGCAGAGAAACGTCTGGATGCCATTCAGCGTGCTTCAACGCTGGGTGCGGGCTTTATGCTGGCAACCGAAGATCTGGAAATTCGAGGCGCGGGTGAGTTGCTCGGTGAGCAGCAAAGCGGTTCGATGCAAGCTATCGGGTATAGCCTGTATATGGAAATGCTGGAAAAAGCGACCAAAGCCATTCAAAAAGGCAAAACACCGAATTTTGATGCGCCGTTGTCATTAACCGCTGAAATTAATTTACATATGCCGGCGTTGATTCCTGATGATTATTTGGGTGATGTACATCAACGCCTGTTGTTCTATAAGCGCATTAGTAATACCGATAGTCAGGAGAAGCTTGATAACATTCGTATGGAGCTGATTGATCGTTTTGGGATTCCGCCACAACCGGTAAAACAGTTATTTAGCGTTCATCAGTTGCGTTTAAAGGCAGAGCAACTGGGCATTACCAAAATTGATATCAACAGCAATGGCGGTTATATCGAGTTTTCTCCAGATACACCTGTACAGGCGATCAGTATCATTCAACTGATGCAGAAGCAGCCGACGTATTACCGGATGGAAGGCGGGCAACGCTTGAAAGTCATGGTGCAACTAGCGGAATATGACAAGCGAATCCAGTTCATTATTGACCTGCTCAACAAGCTGGTGAGCGAGTTGAATTAGTATCTTGAAAAATGATCGTTGAGTGTTAAATGAGCAAGTTTGGTTGTTTGCAAGATCGTGACATGTTTTTGGTCAGATGTTGCTGCAATAAATGAGGAAAATCATTGTTATTTGTAATCAAACGGGTGACTAAGAATATTCACATCAAAACTGATGTGATAGTATTGATCATCATTATTCTGCATCATTTATAAAGATATGTTTAGTTTGCATCCACAACTTGCTCAAGATACATTTTTTGTAGGCGACTTTCCGCTTTCAACATGTCGTTTAATGAATGATATGCAATTTCCTTGGCTGATCCTTGTACCGCGTGTACCAGGTGTTACAGAATTATATGAACTCAGCCAGGCAGACCAGGAACAATTTCTACGAGAATCAAGTTGGTTATCAAGCCAGCTTTCACGTGTGTTCCGTGCAGACAAGATGAATGTTGCGGCATTAGGGAACGTTGTTCCTCAGCTTCATTTTCATCATGTGGTGCGTTATCAAAACGATGTGGCATGGCCGAAACCTGTCTGGGGCACACCAGCAGTACCTTATAGTAACGATGTACTCGCGCACATGCGTCAAACACTGATGCTTGCGTTACGTGGTCAGGGTGATATGCCATTTGACTGGCGTATGGACTGATCCAGAAAATAGAATAAAAACAGTATTCTATAATAAGAAAGGAGGACAGAGTGCCACTAGATAGGTTAATTGATAAAGAACCTAGACAGTTCGCTTATTTCCATCGTTTGATGGGATACTCGATTCTGTCACTGATTCTGGTAATTTATACATTTACCTCTACCAGTGCTAGCTACCAACTCTATCTCCTTCCATTATTATTGGCCTATTTTCTGTTTTGCCCGCGTTTGGAAAAATGGCTGCAATATAAATTTGATAAAAAAATAGAAAAAAATGTTCTATTTGCCAATGAAGCCATCCTTATTGCGCTGGTTCTTGCTGCATTACATCTAAGTCTGGTTCCTACATTTACCATTTTGTTTGCATTGCTCTATGTAGGGCTGAACAATAAGATTTCCTTGCCCGTCTCATGTCTGATCGGTTTGATTGGGGTAATGACTTTTTATTTTAGTACCTATGTCATTTTTGGGACTGAAGAGTATTTTGAACCAACCAATCCTGAATTGACCGTTGTGAGCCTGCTCGGCTTGATGATGTTTATCGTGATCGGTAACTATTATCAGCACCGCCGCCTGAATATTCTGGGGCAGCAACGCCAGCATTACCATAATCAGATGACTCGTTATATTGCTTTTGCCAATCAGCTCAGTCGCTATGCACCCTTGCAATTGTGGCAGTCGATCATGCGTGGCGAGGCGGAAGCAAAAATTGAGTATAAGCGTAAAAAACTCACGATCTTTTTCTCAGATATTCAAGGTTTTACTGAACTTTCAGAAACCCTGATCCCGGACGATTTAGCCTTCTTGCTGAACGACTATCTGAGTCATATGACCGAGATTGCCAAGCAATATGAAGCAACCGTCGATAAGTTTATGGGCGATGCGATTCTTATTTTCTTTGGTGATCCCAACTCGCAAGGTGTTGAGCAAGATGCAAAATCTTGTGTGGAAATGGCAATTGCGATGCGTCAACAAATGAAATTGTTGCGCGAGCGCTGGAAGAAAATGGGCTATCCAGCCTTGCACATCCGCATGGGGATCAGTACCGGTTATTGCCACGTTGGTAACTATGGCGCTTCACATCGCATGGCATATACCATTGTCGGACGTGATGTGAATTTGGCTGCACGTTTGCAGTCTGCTGCCGAGGTGGATGAAATCCTCATTGCCGATGACACCCATCAACTGATTAAAAACGAGTTTTTATGTGTGCCAAAAGTGCCGATCTATTTAAAAGGCATTCAAGGTCCAGTGAAAACCTGGCAGGTGATGGAAAAATTCACTGGCAAAAAATCTGATACGCAACAATGGTTTGATTTCGATTATAAAGGCTTCCATTTGGTACTCAATTTGGAAGAAGTGCAAAACTATGAATATCCGGAACTGGTCGAGATTCTGGAAAACATGGTGCAACGTATCAAAACCCAGCAAAAAATTACCAATGCGCAGGGTATTCCTAAACTCACTTTAGATGATGAAGTGAGATAGACAATTCAATACTCAATGTTGAGTATAACTATTCTGATATTCATGCATCGCATATAAATGATCAAATTCTAAAGCCAGCGCTGCCAGCGTCGTGGATTTTAGCTGTCGGGTTAAAATATGCTGTGCATCCTGAATGGCCTGATCTAAAGCGGCATTTACCACACGCTCAACCAAGCACTCCGGATGTTCTCTTTCATTACCGATTGCAAAAATAGTGGGTTCACCCACAGCCTGATAAATATCCCACAAGGTAATTTTTTCTAAATCTCCGGTTAGCTGCCAACCACCTCCAGCGCCTTTTTCTGAGTGAACAAATCCTGCTTTTTTTAAACCTGACATCGTCCTTCTGACCACCACAGGGTTGGTTGATAGCATTTGCGCAATTTCATCAGAGGTAAAAGTCTTCTGTTGTCTGGCCATATGTAAAAGCACATGTAGCATTCGGGAGAGTTTACTGTCAGTACGCATCTAATCAATCCAAACAAAATAAGCGAATGATTTAAATGTAACATTAAAAGTTGCAAATTAAAATAAAAAGTATTAATGTAACTTTAAAAGTTACATATAAGTGGTGAATCCTATGAAATATGATGTTGCGATTATTGGTGGAAGTTATGCAGGCTTGGCTGCGGCAATGCCATTGGCGAGAGCACGCAAAAAAGTGGTTATTATTGATGCTGGACAACGTAGAAATCGATTTGCCGAGTATTCCCATGGTTTTCTGACTCAGGATGGAACGCGGGCAAGTGAAATTGCGCAAATCGCAAAGCAGCAAGTTTTGGCTTATGAAACTGTGGATTGGCAGAATGGCAGTGTAGAGCGCGTAGAAAAAATTGAAGAGGGTTTTGCGGTATGTGTTGATGCAACACATTCAATTACGGCTAAGCGTCTAATCATTGCTGCTGGTATTACAGATCAATTGCCTGATATTGCAGGTTTGGCGGAACGCTGGGGCAAGTCAGTCTTCCATTGTCCTTATTGTCATGGTTATGAGTTGAATCAAGGTAAAATTGGCATCATTGCCAGCTCAGAACATGCTGCTCATTTGGCAATGATGCTCCCAGACTGGGGCGAAACCACTCTGTTTATAAACGACTATCCGTTGGCTGATGAATTGCTTGAGCAATTAAAGGCTCGTGGCGTTGTCATCGAGCAGCGACTGATTCAGAAAATTATAGGGCAGAGCGAAATCTTGCTTGCAGATGGCACTGTTATTCAGCTAGAGGGTATTTTTGCAACGACCAAGTGTAGCATTGCTCAGGACTGGATTTTTAAGCTGGGCTGTGAAATTGAACAGAATACCATGGGAGAAACGATTAAAACCAATGCCATGAAGGAAACTTCGGTTGCAGGAATTTTTGCCTGTGGTGATGTGGCGCGCTTGGGTGGTTCGGTATCACTTGCTGTTGGTGATGGTACTCTGGCAGGCGTCGCTGCGCATCGTTCTTTAATTTTTGTTTAATCATAAAAAAAGCTAGAGATTTACTCTAGCTTTTCTATTGCTTGAATCATGACTTGATCTTAATGATTTTCTGAAGCATGGTTGATGGTGTATTTAGGAATCTCGATTTCTAAATCTTCATCCACAATTTCAACCTGGCACGACAGACGTGAGTCAGGCTCTAAGCCCCAGGCACGATCCAGCAAGTCTGCTTCAACATCATTCATTTCTTCAAGGCTGTCAAAGCCTTTACGCACCACTACATGGCAAGTGGTGCATGCTGCAGACATATCACAAGCATGTTCAATTTTAATGCCATTTTTTAATAAACTCTGGCATAAATTGGCGTTTTGTTCGACTTCAAATTCTGCACCTTCAGGGCAAATTTGTGCATGAGGAAGAACTTTAATACGTGGCATATTGATCACCTATACCTTTAGTTTGAGTTTGACCAATCTTCAAGTTTCGTACCTTTTAAGGCATGGTCAATATGTCGGTTCATGCGAAGCGCAGCAAAGGCATCGCTGTGAATTTTAAGTTGCTGGACAGCATGTTCAATCGCTGCAAGCTCATCGGTTTTAAGACGGGCTTTTAACGCTTCAGCGGCAAGAATCAAGTCGCGCGCCTGTTGTTGGGAAAGTAGATCTGTATCTGCTTTCAGGGCTTGCTCTAAGGCTTCTAGCTCACGTTGTGCTTCAACTTTGGTTTCTTGCAAGTGGCGAAGCTGTTTATCTTCCTCCGCATGCTGGAAACCTTCTACCAGTAAACGTTCGGTATCTGAAGCAGATAAGCCATACGACGGTTTGATATCGATTTTGGCTTGAACGCCAGATGTAGTTTCTTTCGCAGAGACAGTGAGTAAGCCATCGGCATCGACCTGGAATGTCACTTCAATACGTGCTTGACCCGCAGTCATTTGTGGAATGCCATGTAAGACAAAACGACCTAAGGAACGGCAATGCTCAACCAGATCACGTTCACCTTGAACCACATGGATCAACATGGCAGTTTGGCCATCTTGATAAGTGGTAAATTCTTGACGGCGTGCAACCGGAATAGCGGTATTACGTGAAACCAAGCGTTCAACCAAGCCACCCATGGTCTCTAAACCAAGAGAGAGTGGCGTCACATCAAGCAATAATGAACCATCTTGGCTATTGCCGATGAGCTGGTTGGCGGTAATTGATGCGCCAATTGCAACCACTTCATCCGGGTTAATGGTACATAGCGGTTCACGTTCAAACAGCTCACGTACCGCTTTTTGTACGGCATAAGAACGTGTTGAACCGCCCACAAGAACCACATGTTCAATGTCATCGAGTTCAAGTTTGGCATCACGTAATACGCGTTTGCAGACACTCATGGTTTTGTCGAGTGCAACTTGAATAATCGATTCAAAATTAGGGCGGTCGAGTGTTAAGCGATCATCCAGTAATTTTAATTCGGCAGATTCATGATCGGTTAAATGTTCTTTGGCTTGACGTGCTGCAATAACGAATACCGCATATTCTTCATCGCTTAATGTTTCGATATTTAGCTGCTTTTTAGCCCATTTTACGATTAAACGATCAAGGTCATCTCCACCCAGTGCAGTATGTCCACCTGTAGCAAGGACTTCAAATACACCTTGGGAGAAACGCAGGATTGAAACGTCAAACGTACCGCCGCCAAGGTCGTAAATCACATAGTTGCGGTCTGTACTGAGATTGGTCTCTTGATCCAGACCATATGCCACCGCAGCAGCAGTGGGTTCATTCAACAAGCGTAAAACATTGAGTCCGGCAAGCTGGGCTGCATCACGTGTTGCCTGACGCTGTGCTTCATCGAAATAAGCAGGAACGGTAATCACTGCACCATTGACAGGATTATTCAGGCTGGCTTCAGCGCGATCTTTTAATTGTTTTAAGATCTCGGCAGAAATTTCGACCGGGGTTTTACGTCCAGCAGCCGTTTCAAATGCTGGCATTTCATTTTCTGCGCCAACAAGGGTATAGGGATGCTGGAATTTAATATCAGCTTGTGAACGACCCATAAAGCGTTTCACTGAAACAACCGTATTTTTGGGGTCGGTCATCATAAACGGTTTGGCTTCATAACCAAACGTTGTCAAATCTTTCGCGTAATGAACAATAGAGGGAAGTAGAACCCGATCTTTGTCATCATGTAGAACTTTCGGTTTTCCCGATAGCACTGTCGCCACTAAAGAGTGGGTTGTCCCTAAGTCGATCCCGATCGCAATACGATGTTCGTGTGGTGCGGTAGATTGACCTGGTTCAGCAATTTGCAAAAGCGCCATGCGTACGGTATCCCTTGAAAATAATCGGTAACAGCGGATTAAAAATCATCGTCTAGATCGAAGCTATCTTCTTCGTCCAGCATACGATCTTCAGCTTTATCAATATCATTCATGACACGTTGGAAAAAGCGTAGCTTACGAACAGTATCACGTGCCTCAGCCCAGTCTTCATCCGCATAATCGATTTTGAATTCGCGGACTAAACTATCAATCCATTGCTGAATTTCAACTTTTAAAGTACGGAGCTGCTCGGTTGAGGTCGCTTCATCCAGTTGCTCGCGCATTTCGAGTGCAGATTGCAAAAACTCAAAATCGTTGATGGATTGATCAAGATGATGATCTTGTTTTTTCAGGGCGAGCAGATAGGCAGCACGACTATCAACCAGTGACAATACTTTATAAGCCTGATTGATTTCGCTTGACTTGATCAGCGCCTGATCTTTGTCGCTGGCTTTATCCGGGTGATATTGCTGTTGCAAACTTAAAAACTGTTTTTTTAAAGCTGCTAAATCTATATCGAGTGCTTCTGGTAATTGGAACAACTCAAAATGATTCATGGGAGATGAATTCCGCTATTGATAAATACGTTAAAACAGTGCGGAACACACTGTTTTGACGAAAAGAAAGAGAGTAGTGGTTGGGGTTAAACAGTGAATGATTCACCGCAACCACATTCACCTTTTTGGTTTGGGTTGTTAAACTCAAAGCCTTCATTAAGACCATTTTTAACATAGTCCATCTCTAAACCATTGAGATAAACCAAGCTTTTCGGGTCTACAAAGACTT
Organism: Acinetobacter sp. 1000160; assembly: GCF_000588715.1. Classification (NCBI taxonomy): domain Bacteria; kingdom Pseudomonadati; phylum Pseudomonadota; class Gammaproteobacteria; order Moraxellales; family Moraxellaceae; genus Acinetobacter; species Acinetobacter sp. 1000160. The sequence goes on from NZ_JFWP02000003.1 coordinate 499,835, forward strand.
TAACGCCGAGTTGTTCAAATACTTGGTCGTGTGTGTCGATATCATCGACAAACTCAAGTACATAAGCCAATCCAGAACAACCCGAAGTTTTCACACCAATACGAATGCCTTCACCCTTACCTCGGTTTTGCAGGTAATTGCTGATGTGAGTCGCAGCATTTTCAGTTAAATGGATCATGAAAACTCCAATGTTATTTCGGTCATCAATTAAGCTTTCGCTTTCTTACCGCGATAGTCTTCAATCGCAGCTTTGATTGCATCTTCAGCCAAGACAGAGCAGTGTACTTTTACTGGTGGAAGTGCAAGCTCAGTTGCGATATCAATGTTTTTGATCGCTTGAGCTTCATCAAGGGTTTTACCTTTTAACCATTCGGTTACCAGTGAACTTGATGCGATTGCAGAACCACAGCCATAAGTCTTGAAGCGAGCTTCTTCAATTACGCCATTGTCATCGACTTGAATTTGTAAACGCATTACGTCGCCACACGCAGGTGCACCGACCATACCTGTACCTACATTTTCAGCATTCTTGTCTAAAACACCAACATTACGAGGGTTTTCGTAATGATCAATTACCTTTTCGCTATAAGCCATGTCGCTTCTCCAAACCTCGGGGTCAGCCTAATATTAATATGAGGGTTAAAACATACTTTTCAATGAGATGCTCTATTGAGCACCTGATGAATTAGTGTTCAGCCCATTCAACTGTTGAAAGGTCGATACCTTCTTTGTACATATCCCAAAGCGGAGAAAGTTCACGTAATTTCTCAACAGCAGCTTTGGTAATGGTTAACACGTAGTCAATATCTGCTTCAGTGGTGTATTTACCGAAACTGAAACGGATTGAGCTATGTGCCAACTCGTCAGATAAACCTAAAGCACGTAATACATATGACGGCTCTAAAGTTGCAGAGGTACATGCAGAACCACTTGAAACAGCTGCATCTTTCAATGCCATCATCAGTGACTCACCTTCAACGAAGTTGAAGCTGACATTTAGATAGTTAGCAACATTTTGTGTTGGGTGACCATTCAAGAATACTTGTTCAAGGTCTTGTAAGCCATTCCAAAGCTTGTCGCGTAACTTGCGAATACGCTCTTGTTCTGCTTGCATGGTTTTGCCAGCAATTTCAAAAGCTTCGCCCATACCAACAATCTGATGCGTCGCTAAGGTACCAGAACGCATACCACGTTCATGGCCACCACCGTGCATTTGCGCTTTTAAGCGAACACGTGGGCTACGGCGAACGTAAAGGGCACCGATACCTTTCGGGCCATAGACTTTATGACCAGAGAAGCTCATCAAATCAATTTTCATGGTTGAAAGATCAATTTCAACTTTACCAGCGGCTTGAGCTGCATCAACGTGGAAGAATGTTTTGTTCGCACGTGTTAATTCACCAATTGCAGCTACATCGGTCACAGTACCGATTTCGTTGTTCACCATCATCAGTGAAACAAGAATCGTATCTGGACGTAAAGCCGCCTGAACCATTTCTGGGGTAATTAACCCTGTACGCGGTTCTGGTTCTAAATAAGTAATTTCGAAACCTTGTTCTTCAAGCTCACGGCAAGGATCCAACACTGCTTTATGTTCGATTTTACTGGTAATGATGTGTTTGCCTTTTGAACCGTAGAACTGAGCAATCCCTTTTAATGCCAGGTTGTCAGATTCGGTTGCGCCAGAAGTCCAAACGATTTCGCGTGGATCTGCTTTAATGAGATTGGCAACTTGCTCACGCGCATATTCAGCTTTTTCTTCGGCTTGCCAACCATAGGCATGTGAACGTGACGCAGGGTTACCAAAAGTACCCTCGAACGTTAAACATTCCATCATGCGTTCTGCAACTTCTGGCAGTACGGGCGTGGTTGCTGCGTAATCAAGATAAATTGGACGTTTCATGTCAAATACCTGTAACCGATAGAAGGGCTGAATCTAAACTTGGTGAATTCTGGCGTAATGCAACGGTTTGAACGTTGTCACGCGCAATCAAATCAGCAAGGGTGATTTTTGCAAGATAATCGGCAATATGGTGGGAGAGTTCTTGCCATAAGTCATGAGTCAAACACATTGCACCATTCTGGCAATTACCCTTATGGTCACAACGCGTTGCATCAACAGTTTCATTTACAGCTTCGATGATTTCTAGCACAGTAATTTCACTTGCATTGCGCGCCAGGTGATAACCACCATTTGCACCGCGTACACTTGAAACTAACCCATGACGTTTGAGTTTCGCGAATAACTGTTCTAAATAAGCGACTGAGATGGATTGGCGTGCTGCTATTTCCGCAAGCGTGATCGTTTGTTCAGTTGGCTGCAAAGCTAAATCAAGTAGAGCAGTCACTGCGTAACGACCGCGAGTTGTAAGACGCATGATTCGGTACACATGGTTAGACTAGATGTTTAAATTTTATGAATTCCGACTAAAATAGTCAAGTTTTAAATTGCCATTCTGAGCGTGAAAAGTGAAATATATTGGAATTATTGTATCCACGTATTATAAACAAAAAAGGCGATGAAAATAAAGCTTAAAACAGCAAAGCTAATATTGATCAGGCGTTGACGTTTTTGCAGACGTTGAATGCGGTTTTGGTACTGCTTGACTTCAACCAGCAAGGTATTGATTTCCGAACGCTGCTGATCGATTTTATCCAGTAGTGGAGCGATGCGTTGTTGTGAAACAACGGCTTCAGCTTCATCACTAAACCATTGTTTCCAGTTTGCCAGAATATTGGACAGGGTAAGATGCGGGAGAACATCCAGAAATTCTTCAGCATGCGTGGCATCACCGAGAATACGCATATTGGCAATGCTACGCTGATTGTTAAACACAAAAATCTTGATCAGGTCGATCAATGTGCTATTAATCTCCAGATCAATATTGCGATCTAGTGCCTTCATATCAAACAACAGACCTTTTTCGGTAAACTGGATATAAAAGTCGAAGAACGGAATGTAGCTATTAATCCGGATTGTGATTTTTTGATCGATTAACTTTTTGGCGTGCAGACGCAATCCTGCATCATGAGTCAGGATAAAAGAGAAAAAAGTCTCTAAAACAATGATGACAATATTGAGCAACAAATGCGGATGTTTATGTCTTTGTTGCGTATCATTCATAGGTCTGGTTTTCCTGGTTAATCAATCAATAAAAACAGAATGTCCGTAAACCTGAGTATCCTTACTCAATTGTTAAAAATAATTTACAGGACTTTCTTGCTTTGTAGAACAGTTTTTTAAAACGATCAAGTCCTAACTTTGATATTATAAAAACATTTTTATGGTTAAATACGACATACTGTTTGTAAAGTGCTTAGGAGTAAGGGTCAATGGATAACTCAAATATAGAAAATCCTAATGAAGAAGCTGAGGTAAAAACTAAGCCAAAATCAAAGAGTTCTAAAAAATCTGCGTTAGATTTCAAAAAATATACACAACAGATTTGGCTTGCTGGTCTCGGTGCTTTTTCGCGTGCAGAAGAAGAAGGCAACAAGTTGTTTGACTCGCTGGTCAAGGTGGGGGAAGAATTAGAATCAAAAACCGTCGATTTCGCCGATAACACGGTTGGCAAAGTCACCGAAAAGGCCAAAGAATCGGTAACGGATACCAAAGACAAGGTTGAAAAGATTTTAGATACCAGTGTGAATCATTCGCTTAACCGGATTGGACTGGTGACACCCAAGGATTTGCAGCATATCGAACAGTTGCTTGTACAGCTGCATATCAAGGTCGATGCCTTAATCGAAGAAAATAATCAATTGAAGGCCAAATTGAATAAAAAGTAAAAAAAATGCAGGTAACTCGTCTGTTTATGTCGTATTTCAGTATTTATTTTAATTAAAAGGCCTTTCTAGTATTGCGTTATCCCCCAAAGCATTGCTATAAAGGCGTCATGGCCTTTTAAACTATAGCCTTGGATCTTAACAAACGATATTAAGAGGATATTTTTTATCATGAATAAATCAGAATTAATTGATGCGATTGCTGAAAAAGGGGGCGTGTCAAAATCGGATGCTGGTAAGGCACTCGATGCGACAATTGCATCAATCACTGAAGCACTTAAAAAGGGTGATACGGTTACTTTAGTTGGGTTCGGTACTTTCAGCGTTAAAGAACGTGCTGCTCGTACTGGTCGTAATCCTAAAACGGGTGAAGAGTTACAAATCAAAGCAAGTAAAGTACCTAGCTTCAAAGCTGGTAAGGGTTTAAAAGATTCAGTTGCGTAATCTTTTTAAATCAATAAACGCACCATTTTGGGTGCGTTTTTTATTTATTGAATGAAAAAGTTAATTTGATCCTTATTCTGCATTCATTCACTTTTGTTTTTCAGTTAAAATTGCCCCGAAATAAAATATTGGAATTCTTATGGAATCGTTTCGTACTCTCATTAAGGGTTGGCTTGGCAAAGTCCTGTTAGTTTTGTTTTTGACTCCTTTAGCACTTGTCGGTATAGAAGGGTATTTTAGTGGTAGCAATAAAGCAGACGTTGCAAAATCAGTAAACGGTCAAGATATTTCTAATAAAGAATTAGAAAGTGCAACCAAAAACTATAAAGACCAGTATTTGTCACTGGTGAAAGGTGATGAATCACTTTTGAACTTGCCTGTGATTCAAGAGAAAGCACTCGACGCCTTGGTGGCCCGTTCATTGTTACAACAGCAAGCTGAAAAGCTGGGAATGACACTCAGTGATGTGCAACTTGAGCAAATGTTGGCACAACAACCGAGTTTTCAGGAAAATGGCAAATTTTCTCAAACTTTATATGAAAACTACTTACGTTCTGTAGGGATGACCAATCAGGCCTTGATCAGCAGCTTACGCCAGGATCATGCGCTAAAAATGATTTCAACCTCGTTGATGGATTATGCTTTGGTCAGTAAATCCGATGTACAGCAATTAGCGAATTTACAGACTGAACAGCGTACTTTGCATTTGGCGAGTATTAAGCTGGATGACTATAAAAAAGGCGTAACGGCTTCAAATCAGGAGATCGCTGATTACTACAACAAGCATAAGAATGAATTTAAGCAAGTGGCCAGTGTTGATGTCGATTATGTGGTATTAACCCCGGCATTGTTGCCTAAGGCAAATCTTGCGGTGACTGAAGCTGATTTACAACAAGCCTATAACGCTTTTGTCGATGAGAAGAAAAAAGCGGTTAAACCTCAGGTTAAACATATTCTGATTACCACGGATGCGCGTGACGATGCGGCAGCGCAGAAGCTTGCCAATGACGTTTATGCAAAAATTCAGTCGGATATGAGCTTTGCCGATGCTGCTGCACAGTTCTCGGATGATCCAACGTCCAAGACGCAGGGTGGTTTGGTTGAGGCTTATGCACCAGGGGCATTCTCGGCTGATTTTGATAATGCAGTGAATGCATTAAAAAGCGGTGAAATTTCAAAACCTGTTAAAACTCAATATGGTTATCACATCATTCAAGCTGAAACGCCAATGCTGAAATTGCCATCATTTGAAGCTGAAAAAGCACGTTTAACGGCTGAAGTCGAGAAAACTAAACTGGCGAATCAGTTCAGTGATAGCGTGAACAGTTTGAATGAAATGGTGGTCGGTAATGATTCTCTAGAGGCTGTGGCTGAGGAAGTGAAGGGTGCGCGTATTGAATCTGCAAATGGCGTGACTTTAGCCACTCAGAATCCTTATTTGAGTGATCTAGGTGTTAAAGCAAAATTATTCAATGATGATGTGAAGAATGGTGACCGTAACGCGTCTTCAAATATTCAACTGGCCAATGGCGATACCATCTGGATCAAAGTCCGTAACTATCATGCTGCCGGTGTTAAACCTTTAGAGCAGGCGACTGCTGAAGTCAAAGCAAAAGTGATCGAAGCGAAAGCCTATAAAGCAGCTCAAGCAAAAATTGCCAGCATCCTGAATGATTTTAAAACCCAGCCAGCGGCACAAGTGGTTGCCAAGTCTCAGGTGAACTTTGAAAATGCGGGTACTTTTGCGCGTTCTCAAGGTTTAAAACGTCCGATTGAGCGTGCTGCCTTCAGTATTCCGGCGCCAGCAAAAGAAGGTTTATGGTCTGCTACGACTGCGAAATTACCAAATGAATTGGTGATCGTGGCAGTTTCAAATGTCAACAGTAGTGTTGCCAGTACTTTGCCAGCAGAACAGGTACAAGAGTTGAATAAACTGTACCAGCAGTTCCGTGGACAACAAATCCTGGAAGATTACACTGAATATTTAAAATCAAAAGCCAAGATCAAATAATGATTTGATCTAGGTCATAAAAAAGCCAGTGAATATCCACTGGCTTTTTTGTTAAAGCAAAAAGCTTATTTTTTCTGGATAAATTTTGCTTCCTCTGATTGAGGGTATTGGCTGAGCAGCTTGCTTTTATATTGATTGGCTAAAGCCGTGTTTTTATCAACTTCTTTGGCGATACTATAGAGTTGATACACTGCACGAGATGCTTTGGCTGAGTTTGGATAGCGTGTCGCAACAATATTATAGTTTTGTTTTGCCGCTTTATAATCCACAGGCTCAACAGCCAGATAAAATTCAGCTAGCCAAAAATAGGCATTCCCCACATAGATCCCGTTGGGATGGTTTTTAATAAAGTTTTGCATCGGCTGAATCGCCTTTTTTGCGCCACCTTGTTTATAGGCATCCAGGGCTACGGTATACGCCGCTTTTTCTAATTCAATCTGGCTGCTGGCACTCTCTGTTGTTGCTGTATTGGTCTGCGGTTGTGCAGCCGGAGCTTGCGTGGTGGCTGGTGTCGTCTGTTGCGGTACCGGTGCTGCAGGTACGATCGCAGGAGCACTGGTGTCTGCATTGGTTGAGGCAGTTGCAGCCGATGGATCTTGTGCCTCAGGATTGTCCTCAGGCGGATCAATTTTTTGTGACAGCAGTTCCAGGCGCTGATCCAGATCGGTATAACGGTTGGTTAACTCTTTTTTTAATTGCTCGATGGCATTGTCATGTTCTTCAAGCTGACCACGTAACTTGCGGATCTCTTCTTCAAGCTTTTGGTTCTTCTGCATGATTTCCCAGTTCAGGCTCGGCGTACCGGCAACCACATTACTGGCTTGTTGCTGGCTTAAAGCACGCGATTCAATAGGGACGTTGGCATATAAATGTGCACTACTGAGCAGGGCAATAAAAAGTACGGAATGCTTTTTTAGCATAAAAATTCATCCATAAGTTGAAATATAAAGCTGTGGCCGAACAAGTCTTCACTGTTTACTTGCAACACACCAGATATAGATTTTTGATTTAGCCATTAAAACAGCAACTCATTTAAATGCAATAAGCATTTACAATCTTCAAGCACTTTTGAAGAAAATTAATCGGTTGTTGTTGAATGTTTGCACATCTTCAGAGTAAATCGATCAAAAATACAGAGGGTTTGATGATGAATTAGGCAGTTGAGCTAAAAACTCACTGAAAAACAGAGACAAGTCTTGCAACTCAGGCAAAAATCTCTATACTTTGTCAGGCAATGGTAGCCCTGCTGGTAGCTTCGCAATTGTACTCTACGAACCCCGCCAGGACCGGAAGGTAGCAACGGTAGTAGAACTATGATGTGCCGAAGTCATGCTGGTAGGGCTGCCACCAGTTATTCTTCTTCGCTCGTTCGAGCAATCGCTTTCATAATCACATTCATATCAAAGCCACGGTATTGTAAAAACCGGATTTGTCTTGCCTTGATTTTCGGATCAGTTGCGACTTCTTCGCCAAATTTCTTTAGTTTCAGTTGATAGGCCTGATCAAGCCAGTCCACTTCTTGCAATTCCTCTGTAATTAGTTCTGCATCCAGCTGTTTGGCTTTCAGTGCCTGCTTGATGCGTTGTAGGCCTTTCCCTTTTCTTAATTGGCTTACCAAAGTCAGCTCGGCCACACGCTGGTCACTTTGATAATTATTCTGCGCGAGTTCCTCTACCAGTTTCTCGACTTCTTCGGGATTGATCGCATATTGATTGAGCTTGGCAATCAGTTCTGCCTGTGAATAGTCGCGACGTGTGAGCAGGGCAAAGGCATACGAGCGTAGTCGCGTTCCGGTCAGGGTTTTAGGTTTTTCTGTTTTTTCACTATTAAACAAAATCGATTTCCTCATGAAACAAAAACGCCCCGAAGGGCGTTTTAGCTTAACTTTCTAAAAAGTCTGGTTCTTCTTCATCTTCAGTTTGTGCAGCTTCAGCATTGGTTTTAGTCAGAAGTTGCTCACGAATCTGTTTTTCAATCTCTTGGGCCATGGCTGGATTCTCTTCAAAATGACGAATCACATTGTTTTTACCTTGGCCAATTTTGTTGCCTTGATATGAATACCATGCACCCGCTTTTTGTACGATATCTTGCTGAACTGCAAGATCAACCACCTCACCTAGCTGATTGGTACCTTTGCCGTACATAATCTGGAACACTGCTTCTTTAAAAGGAGGTGCCATTTTATTTTTGACAACTTTAACGCGAGTTTCGTTACCAGTAATCTCATCGCCTTCTTTCACTGCACCAATACGACGGATATCTAAACGTACAGACGCATAGAATTTAAGTGCGTTACCACCAGTGGTGGTTTCCGGGCTACCAAACATTACACCAATCTTCATACGGATCTGGTTAATGAAGATCACCATACAGTTAGAACGCTTTGCATTACCTGTGATTTTACGTAATGCCTGACTCATCAAGCGTGCTTGTAGACCCATGTGTGAATCACCCATTTCACCTTCAATTTCGGCTTTAGGGGTTAACGCAGCGACAGAGTCGACAACGATCAAGTCAATAGCCCCTGAACGTACCAGCATATCTGCGATTTCAAGCGCTTGTTCACCGTGATCGGGTTGTGATACCAACAGGTTATCAATATCCACACCCAGCTTACGTGCGTATTCTGGATCTAATGCATGTTCCGCATCGATAAATGCACATGTACCGCCATTTTTCTGACATTGCGCAATGGCTTGCAACGTCATGGTCGTTTTACCTGATGATTCAGGACCGTAAATCTCGATGATACGGCCTTTAGGTAATCCGCCAATCCCTAATGCGATATCCAGTGTTAAAGAACCTGTAGAAACAGCTTCAACTGCCTGTACAGTGTTATCACCTAGGCGCATGACTGTATTTTTACCAAATTGTTTTTCAATCTGGCTTAACGCAGCTTGTAACGCCTTGCTTTTATTATCATCCATCTCAAAACCTCAAAACTTTATTTCTTAACGACTAACCCAAGTGGATGTATTGAATCTCAACTTGTTGGGACTTGAGTATAGTGGCAGATTCTCGTTGTTTATTCTACATCTGATCTCTGTCTATGCGACACAAGATGACGCACCCAAAATTAGAAAATTTTATTCATCATGATAAGACCATGACTGTACATTTTCCTGCTTAAAACGATTGATATCACGACGATCTTTTTTGCTTGGTCGATGATCTGGTCGGGCTAGATTATGCATTTTTCGTTGTGATGCATGCAACTCCCGACGGGCAATACTTTCCGCTGTTTCTTCATAAAGCAGTTGTGCAGCTGGCGCACCACCACGGACCGCTGAAAGGGCTTTCACCACTACGGTCTTTTTCTCGAAACCTTGCTGGATGGTCAGTTCCATACCAATACGCACGTCTCTAGAGACTTTGACACGATCATTATTATGGTGGACTTTACCGCCCTCTATCGCAGCTTTGGCAATTGAACGTGTTTTAAAAAAACGTGCAGCCCATAGCCATTTATCAATACGCATGGCATCCATGCTTTCTGGTTCATGCTGTCTTGGCATCTGTTACCTGTAGGTTGGGTTCAAGATAATCAAAAAGTTCAGTTAAGTGATCAAGTGCAGGATACGGTAATTCGGTTACAGATCTGGCAGCTTTGCTGCTTGAGGGCTGTAAAATACTAAACAGCTGGCGAATACCGAAATCTTCTGCACTTTTGAGCACGGCAACGGTATCGTCAATAAAGACAGCCTGAGCCGGATCAAATGGATGCAATTGCTGTAGTTTTTGCCAAAAAGCGGTTTCTTCTTTGGCGTGCCCAAGTTCTTCACTACTGATCATTACTTCAAAATAGGGGCGAAGTTCGACATTTTCAAGCTTCAATTGCAGGCCTGCACGATCGGCATTGGTCAGTAACCAGCAACGATAACCTTCGGCTTTGAGTTGTTGTAACAATTGATGGCAGCCTGCACGCGGGCCAATTTTCTGGCGATGCTGGTATTGAAGTTGCAGGACATCGACTCCGACTTTAGCCGTCCAGAACGACGAAGAGTACCAAGATAGTGTATGCTTATGTTGTTGGTAAAACTGAAATAGGGTTTGCTGACTTTGTTCCAAGCTGCATTGATGCACTTGAGCATGTCGCTCGGGCAAACAGTGATTCCAAATAAAGTCGTCAAATGCTAAATCGAGTAAAGTGCCATCCATGTCGAACATGGCAATCGGCTGCTGCTGTAAATCTGAATATGACATAAGGTTGGTCTATGTTTATTAAAACGCTTGCCCCACAAGATCAGTTAATTTCACAACTTGTTCCGATCATGGCGCAGGCTAGTCAACTATTGCTGGAAGAATACCAAAGTTATTGTGCCGGGTGCGAGTTTAATATTCAGGAAAAGAGTGATGATTCTCCGGTAACGCAGGCGGATCTGAAAGTGAATCATTTTTTAATGAAGCATTTAGCGACCATCACCCCGCAACTGCCGGTATTGTCGGAAGAGAGTGATTATTCGGCGCGGTCTGCTTGGCAACGCTGCTGGATGCTGGACCCTTTAGATGGCACCAAGGAATTTATCCATGAGCGTGATGAATTCACCATTAATCTGAGTCTGATTGAGGATGACCGGACTACATTTGCGATCATTGCCGTGCCATGTGAGCAGGTGATGTATATCGGCTATACCTCACAATTGCCTTATAAATATAGTTTTAGTCGACAAGAATGGTTTCAGTACCAGATTGAAGAACATGATTCTTCCGCACCCCTGCAAATTGGTCTGAGCCATAACAGCAAAAATCCGAAGTATAAAAACTTTATGCAACCGATCTTGCAACATCGTGCCATTGAGCGACGCGAAGCGGGCAGCGCCTATAAATTTTGTATGATGCTGGAAGGTGAAATTGATATTTATCCTCGCTTTCATCCCACCTCGGAATGGGATACTAGTTCAGGACAGGCTTTATTGGAAAGCATCGGGGGTGGCCTGATGACGCTGGATCAAAAGCCCTTTTTATATAATCAGCGTGAAACGGTTTTAAATGGCGGTTTTATCGCATTTCGAGATCAGCATTGCAAAAAAATTGCTTATGAGGCTCTGGCACTTTCTGGCATTTTGGATTGAGAGTCATTCCACTCATGCTATAGTGGGTTAAATCCGAATTTGTGTATGAATATGGCCCTGCATTTATTGCCGAAAAGTATGTTCGAAGCAATTGATTTATTACCTGATGCTTCAACTCCTGTCACCTTGTTTACCCGACACTCCTTGCGTGAGTTGGTGGATGGGCAGGGCTTGGCGGGTTATGATCTGCAATTGACAGAACCCGGGCGTGATCTGGCTTATGCTTGGGGAGAGTATTTAAGTCAACATAGCGATCGGGCCATTCAGCATTGTATTTCAAGTCCGATTCAACGTTGTGTCGATACTGCAGCTTTAATGATCGAAGGTGCGGACCAGACTCGTAAAGCAGTGAATACTCATCGTATTGAAATTGTGGAACAGCGTTTATTGGTTGAGCCAGGAAGCTTCGTACTAGACATTAAGCAGGCTGCGCCCTATTTCCGTAAGCAGGGCGCTTTGGGCTTTATTAACAGTTTTGTGAATAATGCACTGCCTGGGATGAAACATCCGATCACTGGCGTATTTGATGTCTTGGAACTGCTGTACCATACTCATCCCACCCAGCAAAATAGCCTAAGTCTAGCAGTAAGTCATGACACGATTCTTGCGGCTATTATTGCTGTCATTTCCGGCAAAAACCAGATTGCGCAAACAGATTGGCCAGCGATGATGGAAGGTTTGTTTGTATGGTTTGAAGGTGATGATTTTGCCGAAAGCCAGTTAAAATGGATTTGGCGCGGCGAGAAAAATGTTTTGAATATAAAGCAGTTTTTAAATAGATAGAGGTACAGAAAATTTGGAACTGTAATGTATAAAATGAGGCAGGCGGGATTGCTCTAAATATGCCAACAATATCAGTGTTTACTAAAGCCCAAATATTTTTATTTGGGCTTTGTTTTGAAGGCGATTGAAGAAAGGAAATTAGCGGCATTTACCGGTTTTTTGTCCTTCAATACTGCTTAAATTGGTTTGTAGTTTAGTGGATGCAGAGCACTGCAGATCCCCAGAAATAACCGATTTTTCCAACTGAATCATGGTTGCGGCCTGCGCTGCCCGTACATCACCACTCACGCTTGAATTGATTAAGTGAATGGCTTTGGCTTGATGGGCTTGTATGCTGCCCTGAACGGATGAGCTGTTTAGAATCAGACTGGCATCTTTCTGAATATTTACATCGCCTTCAATGGAGACATTATTTACCGTACAGGTGGCGCCAGCTGGAATAGTAAGATCACTGAGTGTATTGTTATCGATGATGCTATTACATGTTGCTGCAAAGGAAAAGCTGCTGCATAAAGCAAAGGCAGTAGGAATAATAACTTTCCAGATTTTATTCATGATGCTCTCCAGCATGTGTTATTTAATTATTTATATACACTTCAATTTAAATTAATTTTATTTTCATAAAGTAGAGCCTTTAAGTTGTAGAAATGTAGTTGGGCATTGGTCTGATCGTGATGCTATACCCGCGTTTATTATTTTAAAATTACAATAAATCAAGCATGCTATTTCAATATTAAAAATTAACTTCACATTCGATCATTTAAATTGTTACTATGATAAATACATGATTTATATTAATTTTAATTAATTAACAGAATTTATCATTAACGATAATCTGACAAGTTTTTCTTGGGAATGTGATGCAATTACAACTTAAACATTTAACGGCCTGTTTGCTGTCCGTTATGCTGGTGGCTTGCGTGGGTGGTTCAGATGACAGCAGTACAACACATCATACTGAGCCGCCGAAGAATGATCATACCACGGCGGGAAGTGGCAGCCAGGTGCCAGACGATGGAAGCAGTGAGTTGCCAGGCGATGGAACACCTGAGACACCGAATCAAGGTGGCGCTACGACAACAGAAACACCATCGATGCCTCCAGTTATAGAAAAGTATCCTGAACCTAACAAGGATGTGATCGATGCAGCGGTATTGGGCTTTTATGATTACGATAAACTCGGACTGCCAAGAATATTACGCAATGATTTAAATGGCGGATTTGCGGCAATGTTGCAATTTGCACAAAGCCATGTGGTCAATCCTAACCAGAATGAAAAAGATTCGATGCCACGCTTAACCGCGGAAAAAGATGCGTTGTTACTGGTGACGCCATTGGTAGAAATGGGTGATCTGCAGGCATTAAATGTCGAAATTTATCGGGATAATCAACTGCTACGAACGGTTAAATTGAAAGAACCCTCAAGAATTGCAGCTTCGGATCAATCCAATACCGATGGGCGTCTGCCTGTCAGTTATTCGACGCGGGCATGGACAGTCGCGTTGAAGTGGCATGAAATCCGAGCGGGTCTGCATCTTCGGGTAATTGATCCACTGAATAATCGTGGTGGTGATTTAACGGCAGACAAGATTGATCTGGCCGCGCCAGGCGAGTTAGTACTACAGAATATCCGTTTAGGCTTATTAACCGATCCGCCGAAATCAACAGGACATTATATGTTGCTTGAGCCTGCTAAAGCGGGCACTGATTACTTCCAGACCATTCCGGCGGCGCGTATGATCGTTGCAAAATATGATGATTTAAAACTCGATAGGGTCATGGTTGCAAGCGGTGTTATTTATGACACAGTCAGTGCCACAACAGGGGATGTATATAGCGGTGATATGCGTGAAAATACCGCCAAGTCGACTTTCGGTGTCGGCATTAATCTCGCCAACTGGGGTATCACCAGTGCTTCAATGGCGAGTCAGGAACAACCTCAGTTGACTCAAAGTGTGGTAGCGCATTATGCACGCGGGAAGTATAGCAATGGTGAGGCAACGCATGGCTTAAGTGGTGGTAATGGTATGTTGACCTTGATCGACTCTGTGGGGAATGAGTTTAGTCATGAAATCGGCCATCATTATGGGCTTGGGCATTATCCTGGCGCAGTGGGTGAGAATATGTTCTGGGCTGCGCATCATGCGGACAGTGGCTGGGGTTATATCGCCTTTAGAAACAAAATGCGTGGCAATCTTAACTGGACCAATACCAGTCTAGGTGATGGTACCAATGGCGTACCGAATTTCCTGAATAAATATGCTTATGGTTGGGATGCAATGTCGGGCGGTGCAACGGCCAGTAGTATTTCCAGATATACCCATTACACCGGTTATAGCACCTACCTAAAAATTCAGCCGGCTTTTGATCGTTATGTCTGGGATGCGAGTTCGCCGACCGGTTATAAAAAATGGAATGCCAGCACCCGTATGATGGAGATTGCGCAACCTAAAACGCCAAATTCAAGTAATGTCTGGTATAACCGTGCCGATGGTAACTATCTAAAACCAAGAATGTTTGGTGTGCCTGTGTATACGATTTTAGGGGGTTACGATCCAGAGGTACAAGTTGGTTTGATTTATCCGGCAGCAAAAGGGAAGTGGGGGAATGTATTTGATCTACCGCAAGTAAATCCAGCTGCTGTAACCGCAAATTGCTGGCTCAATGTACAGTTTGCAAGTGCAACACAAAATATAGCTTTGGCGCCGCAACGCATGAATGGTAATGCCAATAAGTTTCATATTAATCTGGCGCAAAGTGAGGCACCGCAGCAGGTCAAGCTTTATTGTAAAAAGGCCAATCAGGCAGCAGTTTTATTGTCGAGTATGTCGATTCCTGCCAATACGCCTGCTTCAACACCAGCAGTTGATATTGGTAAGGAGGCAGAATATTCAGCTCTAAGAACAATTGAGTTGCCGCAGCTGGAACAGGCTTTGCTTGAAAATAAGAATAAGCGGGTTATGAATCTCTCACCTGAAGCTAGATTGTTGTTTGATTCATATCGAAGCTTTAAGGATCAGTTATCCGCAGATGCACAAACCGAAATGATGCGTTATACCCAGCAGCAGATTAAGCTTTATCGTTTAAATCGCTGGATCAATGTCTATCGCTCGGATTTAAGCAATTTGAATCCTGATGCGGTAAATGCCTTTCAGGCCTTTATTGAAAAACTGGAACTGCAAGATGATCTGAGTTTTGCATCAGGGAGTAGCTTGTTAAACAGAAGCAACTGTTTAAAAGCCGAGAAGCTGGCAAATGGACAGCTCAATGCCTTTATTAGTGGAGCGACGGGTTGTGTTGGGGTTGATTCGGAAAAATGGGTTTATGATGCCTTGGGCAAAATCCATAACAAGCAATATATCGATCAATGCCTAACCACTACGGCTGGAAATGTGATTAATCTGATGCCATGTGGTACTGCAAATAGTCAGGTGTGGGAAGTAGATGCTGTTGCGCAGGCAATTAAGCAGTCAAATCAGTGTTTTGATCTGGAAGGTGGGTATCTAAGCAATAATCGTGCGCGCTTAATCCGTTATCGCTGTACCAATGGGGCTAATCAGAAATGGAGTATTCCGGTAATGAATGATAGTTTGCTTCTTGCAGGACTATCTGCCAGGAATTTACCAATCGCCGCTAAGGCTTTATCGGTAATACCTTAATTACTATAGTATCTAAGTTGATTTTATAAATAAAAAATATGAAGCTCTTTGGGGCTTCATTTTTTTAATCAATAAAATGTCCCAAAAAGTTAAAAATAATAAAAACGGTACTTTTAAAATCAGTCTTTTTTCGTCATGATAGGAAAATAAAAAGAGAAAACCGACACATAATTGGATAAAAAGATGTTATCAAACACAATTTATTTATGGGAGCCTGAGATTTTTACAGGCAAAGTGCCCGCAGAAGATGATTCTCAACAGGTTGCTTTTGAGCTGCATCAGCAATATTGCAACACTTCCAGCCAGGGTAAAAAATTACAGGCCTGGTTGGAGTTATTTTCAGATAAAATTTGCGATCCTCAATATCAAGCCTATTTTTCCGAGCCTACTCAACAATGGGTGCAAGGGCTCAAGAGCAAGTTTGCTCAAGGATTATATGCCAGTGTGCAAGTTGAAGTACTGGCCAATGAGGCTCAAAATGATGCGGTGTATCGGGTTTTTTATGAAACGGTTCAAGAGACCGGAGTCGGGTTTTATGAGCCGAATTATAATGTGTGGGCGATTGGTGAATTGCAGTCTCCTGAAAATGCCGTCTCAAATATGCTGCAACCGTATTTATTGGAACCATTAGAGTTAAAACAAATTCAGCCTGTACAAGATGCGAAATCGCTGTTGCAAACAGGTGATTTTGAGATGCCACATAATATGGCCGCCGCAGAGCAACTGATTGGTCAATGGTTTGAACAGCAGGACGATACCCGGCATCTCAAGCTTGATGTGTTTAATGTAGCGCATGATTTTATTTCAAACTGGGGGAATATTGGTCGACCAGACTTGGCGCTGGATACGGGTTACCGGTGTTTTTTATTGACCCAGAAACAGCTGGGTGTGTTTTATCAATTGAAGATGGTGCTGAGAAAACTGACCATCAGCCCCATGCTGTCTTTTGCAATGGATTTTACCGATCGTTTTATTCCTCAGCACTTGCAGGAGCAGTTATCTGAACGGTTGATTTTTAGGCTGCGTTCGATGGATGTGCATCGGCGTGCTAATGGGGAATATAATCCAGAACCTTGTTTTGCACTAACGGGACGTTGGGAAAGCAAGGCCAATATTCAGGATTTCTTTAAACAGCTGGATGCTTATATTGCTTTTATCTTTACACATCTGGGGCACGGCAAACTGGAGATACTGCAAGCGTGGGTCTATGGCGATATGCCGACAGACTTTATGGTGGATCTGGATTTTCGATTTGAGTTAATGATGATTGCACTGAGTCAGGATCATGATTATCTAAATGAGCGCTATCAGTTTTATAAACGGTCTTTTACTCAGCACAATGCGCGTGCGCGTGATCTGGGATTGCTCGAGGAAAGTTATAAGTTCTGTCAGAAACTGATGCTGCTTGTGAATGAGGCGGGAACAGGTTTACAGCCATATTTGAAAAACTGAAGACAATAAAAAAGCCCGAAAATTCGGGCTCTTTTATATGCATCAAATTAGTTAGCTAATGCTTTAACTTGAGCGTTCAAGCGGCTCTTATGACGAGCAGCTTTGTTTTTGTGGATGATGCCTTTATCAGCCATACGGTCGATTACAGGAACAGCTTTTTTGTAAGCTTCTGTAGCAACAGTATAATCACCAGCAGCGATCGCATTTACAGTACGTTTGATGTAAGTACGAACCATAGAACGCAAGCTTGCGTTGTGTTTACGTGCTTTAACGTTTTGACGAGCACGTTTTTTAGCTTGAGCAGAGTTTGCCACTCGTGCACTCCTTGAAAATAAGTTGGTCTGGGCGGGCTGAAGTTAAAACCAAAATAACATTGGCAACATTCACCAGCCCGTAAACAAGTGCCATATTTTGAGGAAACTAAGCCCCGAAGTCAAGTCTTGTGATACTTTTAAGTACATTTAACAGGTGATAATCGTCCAATAAAACGTTACATTAAGCCTAGTCATGGCTTGGAAGAATTAAAAATGAGAACAGGTGATAAAAAAGCAATTGTAATTGGTGCGACAGGACTGGTCGGTCAGGCACTGGTGGATGAACTGCAGCAAGCAGAAGATTTTGACACGATTACCGTAGTTGTTAGAAAAAGTTCAGAAACATTAAAAGCTTATAGCAAGGTCACTCAGCTGATTCTGGACGACTTCCTGTTATTGAATGATGAAGATGTCAGTGCCTATACCCATGCCTTTAGTTGCTTGGGAAGCACCATTAAACAGGCAGGTTCCAAGGAGGCTTTCTATGCAATTGATTATGAAATCAATGCGCATTTTGCTGATTTGATTCAGGATAAAAATATTCATTTATTGCTGGTAAGTGCATTGGGAGCGAACGCAAATTCGCCAATTTTCTATAATAAAGTCAAAGGTGAACTGGAAAATTACCTGAAGAGCCTGTCAATTTATAAGCTATCAATTTTCCAGCCCTCACTTTTAATCGGCAAACGTAGTGAGGTTCGTCTGCTTGAAGATCTGGCACAGACAGCATTTAAACTGGTCGAAAAAACCTGGACTCGGCCGTTTAAACTTAAACCTGTTACCGCAGAACAATTGGCGCATACTATGCTGGTTGCAGCACAAACACAGACTGCCGCATTCAAACTCTACGATAACCTGAGTATACAACAAAGCAAATAATGGAGAATTTCAGTGACGACAATTCCTTTTGTAACCTGTGATTTGTTAGATGATAACCCGGAAAAAGAGCTACAAGTGGTCATCCCGTCTTTAGATGGTAAATTCTTTAAAAGCTATGGCGCGCGTAAAACCTTTGGCGGTCAAGTGGTGACTGTAAAGTGTTTTGAAGATAACTCACGTGTGAAAGAGCTGTTGGCAACCGATGGTACAGGGAAAGTATTGGTAGTCGATGGTGGTGCATCAATGCGTTGTGCCTTGATGGGAGACATGATTGCCGAGTCAGCAGTGAAACATCACTGGAACGGGGTGATGATCTATGGCTGTGTGCGTGATGTGGATGCACTGGCAGAACTGGATTTGGGCGTACATGCGTTGGCTGCAATCCCGCAAAAAAGTAATCGTAAAGGCATAGGCGAAGTCGATGTCAGCTTGTATTTTGGTGGTGTGACAATCAACTCGGGCGATTATATCTACGCAGATAATAATGGCATTGTGATTGCAAAAGAAAAATTAGTCGATTGCTAAAAGGAGAGTGCGATGATGAATAGGGTGAATCACCAGCTCAAGGTTTTACAATCGGTTATTGCCAGTGTAATCGAAGGCGGACGAGGGGCAATGGGAACACCATTTCCTAATCAGCCGGCAAAGGCAATAAAACTGTATGAGTTTGAAGGTTCACCATTTTGCCGCCGTGTCCGTGAAGTGATCACCTTACTGAATCTGGATGTGGAAATTTATCCATGTCCTAAAGGTGGGCAAAAATATCGACAGATCGTCAAAGCCAAAGGTGGGAAAAAACAGTTTCCCTTTTTGATTGATGAAAATCCCGGTGACCAGTTATATGAGTCACAAGCCATTATTCATCATCTGTTTAAGCACTATGGCAAAACAGGGAAAACACCGAAAAAGTATAGCCATTATCCAAAACTTCCGTATGTCTCTACGTTGGCCACAGTCGCTAACGCAGCGCGTGGCGTCTGGATTGATCCGCAGATTGTTGATCGTCCAGCACCAGCGCAGTTATTGGAACTGTGGAGCTTTGAGGCGAGCCCGTATACCCGTTTGGTGCGTGAGGTACTGACCGAGCTAGAACTGCCCTATATTTTGCATAATGTACCGAAAGAACGTTGGCAGGATATGGGGCCAGCTGTATTGCGGCTAAAGCCCGGTAAGTATATTCCGTTGCCGAATGGCAAACGTGAAAAGGTGGTTGAGGTCATGGGACGCGATATTCAGGTGCCTTATCTGCTTGATCCGAATACAGGTGTGAAAATGTTTGAATCTGCCAAAATTATGGAATATTTAAAGAAGCAGTACGGCGCATAATTGTTCAGAAAGCATCTTTTAACAGGTGCTTTTTTTATATCAAGTGCTATGGTGGTTGCTTCAATTATGGGTTTAGCGGTTTAATACAGTTGAAAAAATAATGATGTGATCTTGAAATGTTAAGCCAACTGAGCAACTTATTTAAAAGTTCTAAACAAACACCCGAGCAACTATTTCTAAAAGAACACGCTTTGTCTTTTGATGCTGAACAAGGGCCAATTTTAAATGGTGTGGTACTGAATGATTTGGGCTTTCGTCTGGAATATTTCTCGAACCGAAAATTAGAACGATTTGATGATTTAGAAAAGCTGTTCCGGATTGCACTGCAAATTAATGAAAAAATTGATCTGGAATTACACTCACAACGTTTTGTTGAGCGGTTGGGAAATAATGAAGACAATCTCAAACAACTCAAGCAAGCGATTAAAGTTTTAAATGATTATTATGTGAAGTTTAAACGGGCGAGATAGAGCAGTATAAGTGCAACACTATCTATTAGGTAATCAACACATATAAGGCTTGGCTACAAAAGTGTAGTCTTACCCTATATTCGGGTATGAACTTTTATAAAGATAATAACTAGAGACAAATGCATGGCACATCGTATTTATTTGTATAATGTTAATAAAGATAAACAGCATAGCGATTTGGGCTATTTAGGTGAGTGGAAATATGAAATTCCACAATTATTACTTCCGCTGTTTTTTGCACAGCCTTCCCGTAAGGGGCACTTGCTGTACTTTGACCGCCAAGGTGGTGTTGAGTACTTACAACGTTTTTACGATTTATTAAGTGAACAGTATCAATTCAGTGAACAGACGGGCTGTGTCGAGGCCCAGCAGACCATGTTCGAGCTGTTACAGCACTTGCCTTATGAACAGCTAGAAATGGATGCCACTGATGTCTTTAATATGAATGAGGACAGTCATCGTCAGCAGGCACAGCAATGGCTTGAAGACATCCTGGAGAAAAAAGCCTTGTATGATCAAGCTCTGGAGCAGCGGGATCTAACTGTTCTAGATGCGGTCTTGACCAGAACGGGCTATGAAAACTTTTGGGATATCTTACAAACAGACTGGGTGCAATGGGGACTGGGCTATTGGGAAGAATCACTTTATCGCGATGCATCGGAAAGCTTTGAGGAAAATGGCCTATGGGGACTCAGAAACCGTCAGGGAGAAGTTGTTCTTGCGCCGCAGATGAACGAGATCTGGGCATTTAATGATGAGGGAATCGCCGTATTTGAGCGCAATGCACAATATGGTTATCTCAATCATTATGGGAAGATTCTGCTCGAAGCACAGTTTGCAGATGCCTATGACAGTTTTCAGCTGGAAGGTAAAAATTATGCAGTGGTGCATCCACAGGAAAAGCCGGAATTAGAAGGCCTAATCTGTGTGGAGGATGGTCAATGGATGATTCCCGCCTGCTACGAAGCAGTAGAGCAGCTACGTTACTCGGATGTTTTTAATGTGTTTAAAGCAGGCCAGTATCGCCTGGTTAATCTCCAGCATCAGGCTATTGTCGCTGAGTCATCGGATCATCCTTTCGATCTGGATTATTTAAATGAACAGGTTAAGCTGTATTACTGTGCACAAACAGGCTTGGCAAAGAGACGTTATTTCCTGAGTAACGGCAGCTATCTGGGAGAGTATATTGAAGATGTACTGCAACCGCTCAGTAATGGCTATTTATGGGTCAAGCCGAATAAATTCCAGCGCAAGATTTGTGTATTAAAACCAAATGGTGAGTTACTGATTGATGATATTGATCAGCTAAAGGAATGGTCGGGCTATGGTTATCGTAGTTTTGCTTATTGCAAAGACAAGCAATGGACTGTCTATCAGACCGAAACCCATTGCTTTTTGTTAGCGCAAGGTATGGATAAGCTGATTGAGGGGGAATATCTGCATGAACTCGAGGATATTTATCCTTTTGAACATGCAGGGCAATATGGTCTGTTCGATGCCAAGCAACAACAATGGCTGATCCCGCTTGCCAATCAGTTTGAGCGTATCCAGCATGTCAGTCATGGCTTGTTCCAGTGCATCACGACCGGGGGAAGCTATTACTACGATGCAAAACAAAACATGCTGGGAACAACAAATTTTGATTATATTGCGCCGGCAATTGAGCGTTATGACCCGGAACAAGGGCTATTAACTTTATTTAAAGATCTCGACTTATTCTTTATTGATTCACAACGTCAACTGGTAAAAGCTGATCCTGATCAAATTGGGCAATTTTATTTGCGGCGTTTTAATTTCCATGGCAAAGATTTAAGGTTTTTTGAGCAGTACTATTCACGCTGGAAAGCCGCCCAAGGCGATAGCTATTTTGGCCAGCTGAAGGCCAACACCTTGTTAAAAATGGCGCAATATTTTGAAGAACATCATGATATTACGCAAGCCATAAAATATTATCAGGCTGCTGCGGATCAGGGGGATAGTGAGAGTATGGTGGCCTTGGGCCTGATTTATAATAATGGTGAAGGTGTGCAGCAAGATTATGCGCGCGCGCTGGACTATTACTGGCAAGCAGTGCAACTGGACAATTCGTGGGGCTGGAACAATCTGGGGTGTATGTATCTTAACGGGCACGGGATTGAGCAGGATGTCCAGCTGGCGATTGAATGTTTTAACAAGAGTGCACAATTGGGGAATGGCCAGGCCTGCAAAAATCTGGCAGGGTTTTATTATGACGGGATTGACGTTGAACAGGATCTGGAGCTTGCCAAAACATATTATCAACGTGCCGAACAGCAGTTTTATTTCAGTGGAGAACAGCTTGCCGATATCTACTATCAACAGGCGGCGTATGCTCAAGTTGCCAAGCTGATCAAGCGTGATAAAGACGAAGCATATACGGCGATCTATTATGCGCTGATGTATGAAGCAGGGCATCAGTTTAAGCAGAATATTAAAAAGGCCATTCAATATTTTGAGAAGGCATTGCAGTATGCGGATTATCCTTATGCATTGAAGCAGTTACTGCATTATTATGCTGAATCGGAACAGTTTAAACATCCTGAAAAATATCAGCATTGGCAGGAATATATCGAAAGCAATGATATACAACTTGATGAATCTGCATCTGATTAAGCAGGGTATAAGCCTAGTAAAGCCCTGAGCAATAAAAAAGCTGAATCAAGTGATTCAGCTTTTTTGCTTCAGTCGGTGAGCAATTATTTTTCAATAATCGCGGTCACACCTTGACCACCCGCAGCACAGATCGAAACAAGAATACGACCTGAACCTTTTTGGTTTAAGATTTTCGCAGCAGTCGCGATGATACGACCACCTGTAGCGGCGAATGGGTGACCCGCAGCTAAAGAAGAACCTTTAACGTTGAGTTTGCTACGATCAATTGAACCTAAAGGTGCATCTAGACCTAAACGCTCTTTACAGAACTTTTCATCTTCCCACGCTTTCAAGGTAGAAAGTACTTGTGATGCAAATGCTTCGTGGATTTCATAGTAATCGAAATCTTGAAGTTTAAGGCCAGCACGCTCAAGCATACGCGGAACTGCATAAGCAGGGGCCATTAATAAGCCTTCTTTCTTGCCCACGAAATCAACCGCAGCAGTTTCAGAGAAAGTCAGGTAAGCAAGTACTTCGTGACCATTGGCTTTCGCCCATTCTTCAGACGCTAAAAGTACACATGACGCACCGTCAGTTAATGGTGTGGAGTTACCCGCTGTCATGGTTGCAGCTTCGCCTTTACCAAACACTGGTTTTAATTTTGCCAGTTTTTCAGCAGTTGAGTCAGCACGTAAGTTATTGTCGCGGCTTAAACCCAGGAATGGCGTAATTAAGTCATCGAAGAAACCTTCTTCGTATGCTTTTGCCATTTTTTGGTGAGAAGAAGCAGCTAGCGCATCTTGTTCTTCACGTGGAATACCCCACTCAAGCGCAGTGATTGCTTGGTGGTCACCCATTGATAAACCGGTACGTGGTTCACCATTTTTAGGCGCATCCATCAGGTCTTTTACATTGATTTTCGCTAAAGCTTTTAAACGGTCTTTACCTGTTTTGGCAATGTTAAGCTCAAGCAGGGCTTTACGTAAGCCGTCACCGAAAGCGATTGGCGCGTCAGAAGTGGTATCAACACCACCTGCGATACCCACTTCGATTTGACCTAAAGCAATTTTGTTTGCGACCAGGAAAGCGGCCTGTAAACCTGTACCACATGCTTGTTGAATGTCATAAGCAGGGGTTTCTGGTGCAAGTTGCGTATTTAATACACATTCACGTGTCATGTTGAAATCACGGCTGTGCTTTAATACTGCGCCCGCAACCACTTCACCTAGGCGTTGACCTTGCAGGTTGAAGCGCTCAACCAAACCGTTTAACGCAGCTGTAAACATGTCGATGTTAGAAGCTGTGAAATAAGCGCCGTTAGAGCGAGCGAAAGGAATACGGTTACCGCCGATAATGGCAACACGGCGCACAGTGTTTTGGCTCATGGTTTTATCCTGTTGAACAGAAGGTTTGGTTGTTTTAGCAGTCGCTGCTTTCGTCGTGGTAGAAGAAGCAGCGCTTTTTGCCGCACCTGCACTACGTGTTGTAGAACGGGCACGCGTTGTTTTTGGTGTCGTGGTTGCTGCTTTTGGAGTTGTGCTCGCAGTTTTACGTTTCGTAGAAGCTGCTGTTGATGTATTTGACACAGTCTCCTGAGCAGAATTGTCGACTGCTGGATTTTCTTGAGTTGTTTTGCTCATAAGGCTTTTCCAAGCATAATTGCGATATTCTTGCTACAAACATACCATATTTCCCATACAGCTGTATTGACTAGAATGACGCTTGCGACCACATTCAGGTCAAGACATCCAGACATGAACTCAAGTATGATTTGTGATGAGTCAATCAGACATTGATTTCATGCCATATCCCAACATGATTCATGTGTTTGTAACAAATTCATTTGTATGAGAGATAATAACCATGACTGATCAATACCAAGCATTTACACAATCACCTTTAGGTAAATTTGTTGTAAAAAATTTAGGTCTGCCATCACCAGTGACGCTAGATCGTTTTGAAAGTGCCCAACCTGTTGTGAATGGGGCAGTATTGCTTGGCGCAGCACCATCAAGTACGGTTTCTGCTGCGATTGCTCAAGTTCTTAGCAATATTCATGCAGATAGCTATGTCGGTAATAATGTTGAGTTACAGCAGACTGCTGCAAAAGTCGGTTTAAATCTGCGTCCATTAAATGCCGATGATAAAGAATCTAAATTCAAAGCGGTTGTATTTGATGCCTCTGGCATTCAGGATTCTGAGCAGTTAAAAGAGTTGTATAACTTTTTCAATCCAATCGCTCGTCAAATCTCAAGTTCAGGTCGTGTGATTGTGATCGGTACCACACCTGAAACTGCAAAAACAGTCAAACAGGCGATTGCACAACGTGCGCTTGAAGGTTTCATCAAATCTGTTGGTAAAGAATTCAAAAAAGGCATTACTGCTCAAGTGGTTTATGTCGACCAAGGTGCAGAAGCGAACCTTGAATCAACTTTACGTTTCTTGATTTCACCACGTTCTGCTTATGTATCAGGTCAAGTGATCCGTGTATCTAAAGCTGATGTGGCTGATTTAGACTGGGCGAAACCACTTGCAGGTAAAACAGCATTGGTTACTGGTGCAAGCCGTGGTATCGGTGAAGCGATTGCACATGTACTGGCGCGTGATGGTGCACATGTCATTTGTTTAGACGTTCCGCAACAACAAGCGGATCTTGAGCGTGTGGCAGGTTCAATTGGCGGTTCAGTGTTGGCAATCGACATTACGGCTGCGGATGCGGGTGAAAAAATCAAGACTGCTGCTGCAAAACAAGGCGGTTTAGACGTGATCGTGCACAATGCAGGGATTACCCGTGACAAAACTTTGGCAAATATGAAGCCTGAGCTTTGGGATCTTGTCATTAACATTAACTTGTCTGCCATTGAGCGTGTTAACGATTACTTACTATCTCATGACGGTTTAAATGCCAATGGCCGTATCGTTTGTGTATCATCAATCAGTGGTATCGCGGGTAACCTCGGTCAAACCAACTATGCAGTATCTAAAGCAGGTGTGATCGGTCTGGTTAAATTTACTGCGCCGACATTGAAAAATGGTATTACCATCAATGCAGTTGCACCAGGTTTCATTGAAACGCAAATGACTGCTGCGATTCCATTCGCGATTCGTGAAGCTGGTCGCCGTATGAACTCAATGAATCAAGGTGGTTTACCTGTAGATGTAGCTGAAGCAATTGCGTGGTATGCATCTACTGGTTCAACAGGTGTGACTGGTAACGTGGTACGCGTCTGCGGTCAAAGCTTGTTAGGTGCTTAAGCATTAGGGTTTTAAAGAGGGGTGCTTGTGCATCCCTTTTTTATAAAAATATTGAAAGGTTTATTATGAATACACGTCATTTTAGTCAGTTGCCAAAACCTTATTTAGCTTATCCAAAAGTCATTCAAGGTCTCATTTTCAAAAAGCCAAAAGGTGAAAAGGTTCTGCCACAAGTTGAGTATGTGGTAGATACACTTAAAATTGATAGCAAACATTTAGAAAGCTATAACGAGATTTGTGGTTTTAAAAATGATGGTGTTGTACCTGCAATTTATCTGGCGGTTTTGTCGCAAAGTCTGCAAATGCACATGATGACCAGCGAAGCTTTCCCGTTTCCAATCTTGGGTTTGGTGCATATTCGTAATCAGATCAAGCAAATACGTAATATTGGCGTGAATGAGCAAATCACGTTGTCGTGCAAGTTTGGTGAGTTAAAACCGCACGACAAGGGTTTGCAATTTGATTTCATCACCACTGCGAAAGTTGCCGGTGAAGTGGTGATGGAAAGTTTAACCACCTATTTATCACGTCAGAAAACTGAGAAAAAAGCAGGTGAGAAGGCTAAAGATACGCAAGAACCCGCTTATCAACCACAAGCAGAATGGAATATTTCAGAAAATACGGGTCGCCGTTATGCGGTGATTTCTGGCGACTTTAACCTGATTCATATCCATGCCGTAACTGCAAAAGCATTTGGTTTTAAACAGGCGATTGCACATGGTATGTGGAGCAAGGCTAAAGCTTTGGCGAGCATTGAGCTTCCAGCAGCTTATGAGGCAGATGTCTGGTTTAAATTGCCAATGTATTTACCTTCAACGGTTGAGTTCCTCACCGCAGCTGAAGCAAAGCAAACAGATTTCCTGATCCGTAATCTGAAATCTAAAAAGCCACATGTGGCAGGTACAGTGAAGGCACTTTAATCTATTCTTAAATTGTAATGCTCCCTGTTGTGCGCAATAGGGAGACCATAAAAACATAAATATCATAAGGAATTGAGCTTTGATTAAAGAATTATTATTTGCTGTTACACATCATTATCACGGTAGCGTTGATGAACGCTTTATTGATCTGGCTCACCAGTTTAGCCGTTTACAGGATGCACGTAGCCAGCAAGGTGGCGCGGCATTGGTGGTGTATTTTCAGGGGCAGAAAGTTGTTGAGATTTTTACGGGGAAAAAATCTCAACAAGAAGACTGGCAAGCCGATACCTTGGCCATGTGCTATTCAACAGGTAAGGGGATTCTTGCAACGCTGGCTCATATTTTAGTGAGTGAAGGTGTGCTGGATTATGAGCAGCCGATTGCACATTATTGGCCTGAATTTGCTCAAAATGGCAAAGCCAATATTACCTTGCGTCATGTATTATCCCATCAAAGCGGTTTGTTTGATATTCGCAATATGATTGATACTGCCACAGAAATGCTGGATTGGTCGCATATGCTGGATGTGGTGGCTGCAGCAACACCGCGTTTTATGGCAGGGGAAAGCTATGCTTATCAACCTTTGACCTATGGCTGGATTCTGGGTGGTGTCATTGAAAAATCAGCCAAACAGCCGTTAAGCTGGCTGATGCAACGTTATCTGGTACAACCGCTTGAACTGGATGGCGCTTATTTTGGAACGCCTGCTTCAGAATTAGATCGTGTTGCACGTTTATTGGAAAAACCCAAAACGGCATCTCAAGCTAAACCGCAGAACAAGAAAAACAGTCAACCCCGTAAAGCCCCTTTATCGGAACGCTTATTAGAGCTTTCAGGACAAAACCCTCAGGATTTTCAGGATGCCATGATTCCTAAAGGGATGCGCCATTTTAGCTTTTATAGTGATGAGGGCTTGCAAGCCGTTATTCCGGCAGCCAATGGTGTATTTACTGCAGATAGTCTGGCTAAAGTGTATGCCATGCTGGCCAATCAGGGGCAATGGCAAGGTCAGCAACTGATTCGACCAGAAGTGTTCAAGCAACTCAGTACGGTACAAAGCAAAACACGTGATCAGGTCATGCCGATTCCAATGCACTGGCGTTTGGGCTATCACCGTATTCTCACCCTAGGCAAACGTGCGCCACACGGCTTTGGACATGTGGGCTTTAATGGCTCGGGGGCTTGGTGTGATGTTGATCGTGAACTGAGCTTTGCTTATACCCACAATTTTAATGTGACTTCAGCAACTGGTGATTATCGTCTGTGGGGCTTGAGTCAGGAAACATTACGTTGTGCCGATGCAATTTTAAATGGGCGCAAAGGCTGGTTTTAACCCTCCTTTTACCAACTTGAGCTTGAATAAAAATGACAAGATTAAGAACACATATTGAATTTTGTAGCGATGCATTTCCTCAGACCCAAAATGAAATTAATCAATGGGAAGGGCAGATTTGGGCAGAGAGTCTGGCAAAATATTTAGTTGAACAGTTCAATCAGCAAGGTATTGCAAGTGATTACTGTTTAGAAGATTGGGGCTGTTTTATTGAGTTAGACAATGAACAGTATCCACATATAGGGATTGGATGTAATCGTTATGAGGACGAGTACAAAAATAGTTTTTTAATTTTCCTGCATCCCGCTACACCTACTATTCGTAAATGGTTATTTAAAAAAATTGATATTTCAAATCAACTCAATTGTATGGCAGATACAATTGAGAAAATTTTGGCTCAACATTCTGAAATTTATAACATCAGATGGTGGGATGAACAGGACAAATAAATTAAAGAAACAATTCTGCTTGAATCATGGCCTCAGTATGACGTTTAAAATCAGCTTCATTTAAACCATTCAGCCCGAGTTTGTAAATTCCTTCCAAACCACATACAAATGCAATTAACCGCCATGCAATGTCATGGCTATTGCTCTCAAAATGAAACTCTCCCTGTGCCTGACCTTCATTGATCATATTGACAATGGAAAGATGCCAATCTTGCATGGCGATATTGTAGGCTTGTTTAATTTCTTCATCTTGGTCAATCAGCACTTCAGCTTCATTCCAGAGCCTTAAATAAGGCTGAATCTGTTCAATATTTTCGCAACCCAGCAGGAGGGAAAGACGTTGTAAGGCATTGGCTGTGCTGACCTGATTTTCAATTTCGTCCAGCTGTTGCATCAGTTTGATAAATGCTTCTGCTTTTAAATGCGAGCTGGAGGCAAAATGATGATGAACTTGTCCTGTCGATGTTTGGGCTTCGGTGGCAATACGGCGTACGGTCATCGCAGAAAAACCTTCGTTTAAGGCGACCTGCATGGCTGCCTGTAGAATCATTTCACGACGTTGTTCGCGATTTAAATAAGCCATTCTTTATTCGCACCTCTACCAAGATATAAATCGGGAACACACTACTCCAAATTTAAAAGTTGGACAAGTGTTCAATTTTGGTTATAATGACATCAATTTGAACAATTGTCCAATTTAGAGGCATTTATGTCACGCAAGTGGTTGATTCTTGCAATCGTTGTATTGATCTATCTCCCAGTATCGATTGATGCAACCGTTTTACACGTGGCGACACCAACCTTGAGTGAGTCACTTTCTTTAACAGCAAATGAGTTGCTGTGGATTATTGATATCTATTCTCTAGTTATGGCCGGTCTGATTTTACCCATGGGTGCATTGGGTGACCGAATTGGCTTTAAACGCCTGATGATTATTGGCGGTATTTTATTTGGTCTGGCCTCATTGGCAGCTGCATTTTCTTCGACTGCTTATGCCTTGATTGGTTCGCGGGCTTTACTGGCAGTGGGTGCAGCCATGATTCTGCCTGCCACTTTATCTGCAGTTCGTAATACTTTCCTGGATGAAAAGCAACGTAACTTTGCGCTTGGCATCTGGGCAACGGTCGGCGGGGGTGGTGCTGCCTTTGGTCCGTTACTCGGTGGTTTCTTATTGGAACATTTCCATTGGGGCGCAGTGTTCCTGATTAATGTTCCGATTATGCTGGCTGTATTGGCTTTAACGGTCTTCGTGATTCCAAAACAGGCAGGACAACCAAAACAGAACCTTAATCTTTTACAGGCGATTGTGCTGGTGGTTGCGATCCTGAGCATGATCTATGCTGTGAAAACCGTGATGCATGGTTTTAGCATCTGGTCGGTGTTGATATTCGCGGTGGGCTTTAGTTTGCTGGTGGGCTTTATCCGTAAACAGCTCACTTCAACTTCGCCAATGATCGATATTCAATTGTTTAAACATCCCGTGATTGCAACGGGTGTGGTGATGGCAATTGTCTCCATGATGGCGCTGGTCGGTTTTGAATTGCTGATTTCACAGGAACTGCAATTTGTTTACCAGCTTTCACCATTGGCTGCGGGTGCATTTATTTTACCGTTTATGGTGGCGATTAGTTTAGGCGGCCCAATCGCCAGTATGCTGGTTAACCGTTTCGGTCTGCGTTCAGTGGCATCGCTGGGGATGTTGATGAGCGCTGTCAGTTTGTGGGGCCTGGCCAATACAGACTTTATGCAGGCGAAGATGCAGGTCTGGAGCTGGATGGTTGTGCTGGGAATCAGCGTAGAAATTGCTTTACTGGCATCCACCTCGGCCATTATGTCGTCAGTGCCGCCAAGTAAAGCCACGGCAGCAGGGGCAATTGAAGGCATGGCCTATGAATTGGGCGCAGGTTTGGGCATTGCCTTTTTCGGTCTGATGTTGTCATGGTTCTATGCCAACTCGATTGTGGTACCAGCCGATGTACCATCTAGCATCATTGAACAGGTCAGTAGCTCGATTGGGGAGGCAGTTCAAGCTGCCAAGCAATTACAGCCCATGATTGCTGAGCATGTGATTACAGCTGCAAAACAGGCTTTTAGTCAATCGCATCGTTCCGTGTTGAATGTGGCAGCCTTATTATTCTTGATCTTGTCGATCTTTATCTGGTTTGCTTTACCAAAGCGAGTCAAGGTCGTTGAGGAATAATGATTGACCCTGATCTAAAGTAATTTGGATCAGGGTGTTTTTTAAGGAACGTTTATCCCAAACTGACGTAAGATTTTACACAACTGAATCATCGGCAAGCCCATCAAGGTGGTTTGATCATCTCCCGCCATTCTTTCAAATAAGCTGATGCCCAAGCTTTCACATTTAAAACTGCCGGCACAATGCAAGGGCTGGTCAATCTCAATATAGCGCTCAATTTCTGCCAAGGTCAGCTGACGAAATTTGACTTGATAATGTTCGACCAATGTCGTTGCAAAGCCAGATTGTACATGTTGGACACTGAGCGCAGTGCTGAAAAATACGGTTTGACCCGAGTTGGCCTGTAATTGCTGAATGGCATTTTCAACACTTAGTGGCTTACCAATGAAATCATAAGGTGCATGTTCACGCCAAGCGACCTGATCGGAACCAATCACAATCGCATCTGGATGTTGCGCAGCAATCACAGCTGCTTTCTCAAAAGCGAGACGTTTAGCCAAGTCATCGGCATGTAATTCACCTGTTGCAGATTCATCAATATCAGGCGAGATACAGCGATAATCTAGTCTTAAACGATCCATGAGGTCTTTACGGGTCTGGCTGCCGGATGCCAGAATCAGTTCATATTGACGCATTACACTGCATATTCCACAAGAATATTGAGGGGCACATAGTGTAGAACTGCATTGTGACATGCATTCAGTTTGATCGGTGGGGCATGCCCAGCCTGATAGGCTTCAACCCAGCGCGTGACACAGATACACCAGAAGTCACCCGGTTTAAGCCCGGGAAAGCCGACTTCAGGTAACGGGGTGATCAGGTCATTGCCGACTTTTTGTGAGAAATTCAGAAACTCAGAGGTCATTTGCGCGCACATGGTGTGTTGGCCTGAGTCGGTGACCGCGGTATGACAAAAACCATTACGGAAATATCCGGTTAAGGGATCATAACAACAGCTGGCTAAAGGTTCGCCAAGCACATTTAAACGATTAATTTTAGGATCTGGATGAATAGACATAATAATAATAAAGATCGAGTGACGCTGAGTATCATAATCAAAAGTGACGGCTTCGGCAGCTTTTCTGCAAAAAAACTCACCTTTATTTCAGAGAATCATTTAAAATTGTGCCGTTTTTAAAATCAACTAGAGAGCCATCCATGAATTTTCAGCGCATGACTGATCTTGATTTAGCAGGTAAACGTGTCCTTATTCGTGAAGACTTAAACGTTCCTGTAAAAAATGGGGAAATTACCAGTGATGCACGTTTACGTGCGGCATTGCCGACCATTAAAGCTGCTTTAGAGAAAGGTGCGGCAGTGATGGTATTTTCTCATTTGGGTCGTCCTGTAGAAGGTGAGCCAAAACCAGAACAATCACTTGCACCAGTTGCTGCTTATTTAAGCAATGCTTTGGGTCAAGACGTTAAATTATTCACAGACTATCTAGATGGTGTGGACGTTGCAGCAGGTCAGGTGGTATTACTTGAAAACGTGCGTTTCAACCACGGTGAAAAGAAGAATAACGAAGAACTGGCAAAAAAATATGCAGCGCTTTGTGATGTATTCGTAATGGATGCATTTGGTACAGCGCACCGTGCAGAAGCATCAACAGAAGGTGCAGCACGTTTTGCACCAATCGCAGCGGCAGGTCCATTACTGGCTGCTGAGCTAGATGCGCTTGGTCGTGCCATGCAAACTCCAGAAAAACCAATGGTAGCGATTGTTGCCGGTTCTAAAGTATCAACCAAGCTTGATGTATTAAACTCATTGTCTACCATCTGCGATCAATTGATTGTTGGCGGCGGTATTGCCAATACCTTCCTTGCAGCAGCAGGTTATAACGTGGGTAAATCACTTTACGAAGCTGATCTGGTTGAAACGGCAAAACAAATTGCTGCAAAAGTCAGTGTGCCATTGCCAACGGATGTTGTGGTTGCAGATGCTAGCCAGATCAACTTTGAAGACTTCCTGGGTTCATTGGCAAGCGCACAAGCTGTTGTGAAAAATGTTGCAGATGTGACTGACACCGATATGATTCTGGATGTTGGCCCTGAAACGGCTAAAGCATTTGCAGAAATCCTGAAATCTTCAAAAACCATTCTTTGGAATGGCCCAGTGGGCGTATTTGAAGTGGATCAATTCGGTGAAGGGACCAAAGCACTTTCTTTGGCGATTGCTGAATCTGCTGGTTTCTCGATTGCAGGTGGTGGTGACACATTGGCTGCGATTGATAAATATGAAGTTGCTGACCAAATCGGTTATATCTCAACGGGCGGCGGTGCTTTCCTTGAGTTCGTAGAAGGCAAGACTTTACCGGCGGTTGCGGTTCTACTTGAACGTGCTTAATCAAGACGTAGCACTTTGATTAAATAAAGAAATAAAAAGAGAGTCGATTTAAATCGGCTCTTTTTACTTTTGGATAACATGGTCGTCATTAAAGTGTCATATATCTGAAATATGCTTGTCACAAGTTAATCAAGTTACTGTGGAAAGCCGTGATGAAATTTAAATTGACCCTTGCCGCGCTAATCATTGCTCCAATCATGCTGACTGCATGTGCAAAGAAAGATGAAGCGAAGAA
Source organism: Acinetobacter sp. 1000160 (assembly GCF_000588715.1). Taxonomy (NCBI): domain Bacteria; kingdom Pseudomonadati; phylum Pseudomonadota; class Gammaproteobacteria; order Moraxellales; family Moraxellaceae; genus Acinetobacter; species Acinetobacter sp. 1000160. The sequence continues at coordinate 533,379 of NZ_JFWP02000003.1, forward strand.
TGCTGAACAGCAAGATCAGGCAGCTTCTGCTGTATCTACTCAATCGACACAGACCACTCCAGAACAACAAGCTGCAATTGATGCCATTGATAAGCCCAATCTAGATGAACATAATAGCGATGTTGCAGAGCATGGGGCGGCTTCAGAAGTTGCTGCGAGCCAAGCTCACTAAGCCATACATAAAATAAAAGCCGATGTAGAAACATCGGCTTTTTTGTATTTAGGCGTTGGCCTTGCAATAGAAGGTGAGGGTAGTCTGGTAATCATCATCTTTAGCTAATGAGGCATTTTTACCTGTAATGGTGCCAATCACACCTGCGGCGGCTTCAACCATCTTGCCGGTTTGCTCATCCACCACACCTTTGAGTACGCCTTGATAGGCTGTTTTTTCATCTACAACAACAGGTGAGGTATTGCGGTTACAGGTTTTTTGAGCAGCGCTAATCGCATTATTTTTGGCGATCAGATTGGTTTTACCAATGCCCGTCACTTCAAACTGATTATTTTCTTTTTGAATGGCCAAGGTATTGGTTGGTGTAGATGCACATGCCGTTAGACCTAATGCCAGGCCGCCAAGTAAACTCATGATGAAGGTTTTTTTCATTGCTTGTTCTCAAGTGATTACGTAATCATATTATTTGAACATATAATTTATGGGTGCTTTGGCAGGTTATGTACAGTTTGTGCAGAGACTCTGTTAATTTTGTCAAATGAATGATGAGCTTAGTAATCATGAGATTTTCCATTTATTGACAAAAAAGCAATATAACCCATCCTTACAAGCAGGAATTAGGCATAGTGGAATTCATTCAGATTATGCTAATCTAGCGCCATCCTTGTGTTAGTTAGATTCATTTCAATGACGGACTCAAATATAGAGACAATTCATCAAAATATTCATCAACGTCAATCTATTGGGCAACTCATTGAGCCTGCACCGAATACAGAACAACTTGAAAAAGCAGTGCAAGCTGCGCTGACTGCCCCAGATCATCATCGTTTAAAACCGACCCGTTTTGTCATCGTTACTGCTGAACAGCGCGCTGCTTTTGGTGAGCATCTGGCTAAGGCCTTGGCAGACCTCGGAGAAACAGATCCTGCCCAGCTCGATCGGGTCAAGCAGCATCCATTCCGTGCACCGTTGCTGGTTCTGGCTTTAACGACGCTTCAGGATCATCCCAAAGTACCGCACTTTGAACAGATTCTGAGCACGGGCGCAGCGATACAGAATTTCTTGTTATCTTTACAGGCCCAAGGGTTTGCCAGCATGTGGCGTTCAGGAGCCGTCGTTGAGTCAAACTGGTTAAAACAGCAGTTGAGTTTAAAAGAGCAAGATTTAATTTCAGGAATTATTTATATTGGCACTGCGGCAAAGGCGATTGCACCACGTGCAGAAATAAACAGTCAGGATTTTGTCAAGGTGTGGCAAGCAAACTAAGCTCGGTTTGCAATGATGAAAGAAAGAAAACAGGTTTCAGGATAAAAAATGACAGAGTTAAAATTTAGCGATTTAGTTGAACCGGTGGCTGTAGATCAAAAAACAGCATTAAGAATTACAGTATTGGGTGGTGGTAGTTTTGGTACAGCCATGGCTAACCTAGCCGTGCGTAATGGCTGCGATACCATGATCTGGATTCGTGATGCTGCCGTCGCAGAAGAAATTAACCAGACTCACGTCAATAAACGCTATTTACCTGATTTTACTCTGGAAGCCGGATTGCGTGCAGTCGCCGATCTGGAGCTTGCAGTACGTGACCGTGACATTATTCTGGTGGCGATTCCGAGCCATTCATTTCGTGATGTGTTAAAGCAGATTGCACCGTTTATTACGTCTCAGGCTGTGGTTTCATTGACCAAAGGGATTGAGGCCAAAACCTTCAGTTTCATGAGCGATATTATTCGCACAGAATTGCCGGAAGTACCCTACGGTGTGTTATCGGGGCCCAATCTTGCCAAAGAAATCATGGCAGGTATGCCATCAGGCACGGTGATTGCCAGTGATTCTGAACTGGTTCGCTATGCCGTTCAGCATGCCTTACACAGTGCTTTATTCCGTGTGTTTGGTAGCGATGATGTGCATGGTGTGGAATTGGGTGGTGCATTGAAAAATATCTATGCCGTGGCGATGGGGATGGGGGATGCTTACAAGATTGGTGAAAATACCAAGAGTATGATCCTGACTCGTGCTTTGGCTGAGATGAGCCGTTTTGCTGTCAAGCAAGGTGCCAATCCTTTAACATTCCTGGGCTTGTCGGGCGTGGGTGATTTATTCGCAACCTGTAATAGCCCGTTAAGCCGTAATTATCAGATTGGCTTTGCGCTGGGTTCAGGTAAAACACTGGATCAGGCAAGCAAAGAATTGGGTCAGACCGCTGAAGGGATTAATACCATTGTTCAGGTGCGTACCAAAGCACAAGAACTGGATGTGTATATGCCAATTACCAATGCAATGTATGAAGTAATTTTTGAAGGCGCACCACCCATGAATATTGCATTGTCGTTAATGAAAAATGGTCATCGTAGTGATGTTGAGTTTGTTTTACCTCATCATGAAGTCTAAGCAAAATCATGAGATGTATCAAAAAACTGTCATCTATTCGCGTTATGATACCGCTATAAAAAAATAAGGTCGTTTTATGCAGTTAACTTTAGTTCGTCACGGTGAAGCGTCTCCAGCCATCAATGGAAACGATATGCAACGCCCCTTAACCCAGCGTGGTCATCAGCAGGCTGAGCAAACCGGGCAGTTTTTAAAAGATGTGATTCAGCCAGACATCTTTGTGGTGAGTCCTTTGTTGCGTGCCCAGGAAACTTTGGCCCATATCAAGGCACATTTTCACGGTATTCCCGTATTGATTTGCGATAAAATTAAACCGGATGATGAGGCCAAAGATGCGATTGAATGGTTGTCAAAATTACCATATGAGTCAATTGCAGTGGTGTGTCATATGAATGTGGTGGCGCATATTGCTGAACAGTTGACCCATGAGAACTTTAATCCATTTGCATTGGCAGAAGCCCGTATTTATGATCAAGCTGTGATCGCGAATGGACTATCGACACAAAACAACCGTTTTACGCCAACATTATAATTTTTATATATCCGCGTTAGGATAAGGGTACTGAACACCGATGCTGTATTTATGGATGCCCGAAACCAATGGAACATGGTATTGGTCGGCTGGGGAAAACTGGTTGCAGGCAGACAGTCTTGAGCAACTGATTCAAGACTTGCAGGCGCATAGCGGAAAAGAGACCGTGGTTTATTTTCCAAGCCGTCATGCGCAGATGTTGCAACAGGCGATGACTAAGGTACATTACAAACAACTGGGTCAAGAAGGGATTAAATATCTTCTGGAAGAGTTTGTAAGCTTGCCGATTGACCAGATGAAAGTGGTCCATCATTTTCAGCAGGATCAGGTCAGTATTCTGGGGGTGGCCCAGTCAAGCATTGAAACCTGGCAGCATGCACTCAGTCTGTTACCTGTCCAGATCAGTGCCTTCTTGCCTGACTTTTTGATTTTGCCTGAACCCGCACAGCATGAAGTGGTGCTGGTCAATCTCTATGATCAGTTACTGGTCAGGGAAAATGCATGGTTGGGGAACTCGGTGGATGATCTGGGTTTGTTTCTTGAGTTTCAGCCAGCTGAAACGCAGTTTAAGTTTGCCAATTTAAATGCTGCCCAGATGGACAGTCTGGCAACGGCATCCAGCAAAGACCAGCGCACGGAATTCAGTTATCAATTTCAGCCGCTGTTAAAAGCAAAACAGCATCCGTTTAATGTTTTGCCGAAGTCAAAACATGCCGAAACCCAATGGTCGGGTTATTGGAAAGCTGCAGCGGCAGTGCTGTTGGCTGTGATCGTGGTGCAATTGGGCTATGATGCCTTGCGCTGGTCGAAATTGAAAAAAGTCGCTGATCAGACGGCTGTTCAAGCCATTGACCAATATAAACACTGGTTCGGTGAAAATATCAGGGTGACTGAACAAAATATCAAAAGCCAGTTTGAAAGCCAGTTACGGATGAGTCAGCTGGGCGATACCCAGGCACTTTCACTGTTGAGTCGTGTCGGGCCTATCCTGATGCAAAAACAGATTGTGGCCCAGCAAGTCAGCTATGAGGCTTCAACACTGGCCCTGTCGCTCAAGGCAAAATCGGCAGAAGATCTGCAAGGGCTGACCCAACAGTTAAATCAACAAGGTTTTCAGGCTGAGTTAGGTAATGTGCAGGCGGACAGTGTCGGCGCAATCGGGGTGGTAAAAGTAAAATAATGAAAGCACTAACACGTTTACAAAACAGCTTCGACCAGAAAATTGAAGCGCTTAATGACTATCTGCAAGGTTTATCTGTACGTGAGCGCGTGATGGTTATTTTTACGACCATCTTTGTGATCGTGACTGTGATTGGTTTTTCCTTGTGGAAAATGCACGCTTTGGCCGACCAACAGCAAAAACGTTTAAATGAACTCAAGGATCTGACCGTCTGGATGCAGAGTAATGCTGCTACCATGAAGCCTGCCAATGATCTTGCACTGTCCGCTGCGGACAAGATTCAGCGTACCGCGCAGCAGCAGGGCCTGGCTGTCTCCTCCCAGCAAAATGGGGAACAGATTCAACTGGTGGCAGAACATCAGAACTATGCCGTTTTAGCTAACTTTTTAATGCAGTTGTCACAAATGGGCATTAGCATTCAAAAAATGGATATGGTGTCAAATAACAATCAGATTAAATTGACTGCAACAGTGCAATAAGATCAGGGTCTTGGATTTTTTACACAGTATGAGGGCTCAGCCTGAATGCGTAGCCTTTTTGTAATACATGATCTTTCTGAGCAGGCGATACTGGAACTCAATCATAAACTGTAAGCAAAGTCAGCGAAGGCCGGTTGTATGAGGAATAATACTGCATATTTTCCTGTCTAGAGTAGGTGGGGGTATTTTTTCCTGAATATAAATAGGTCTTTGGGACTAAAGCAAAAAATCAGCAAACTGGCTTATAAAGTTTGCCAACAGGGTCTCCTTATCTACATTTGAGGTCTCGTTTGAATGGTTTTGTAGAAGTCAGGCAATATATGGCTGAAATGTCACCAGACCTTAAAAAATAACCCTATGTCAGGCATGGTGTTTTGATACGCCTATGCCTATAATATGCCTACTTGAAAAAACAGTAGACTGTGATTGGTATGTTATATTCATTGGCTCGCCCTTTGTTGTTTACTTTAGCGCCAGAGCGTGCACATGAACTTACACTTTCAATGCTGGATAAAGCCCATAAAATTGGCTTCATGCATCAGAAAGTAGCAGCAAAACCTGTGACATGTATGGGCATTGAATTCCCGAATCCTGTAGGTCTTGCCGCTGGTTTGGATAAAAATGGTGCGCATATTGATGCTTTAGCAGCTTTAGGCTTCGGTTTTATCGAAATTGGAACCATTACACCACGTCCACAAGCAGGTAATCCTCAACCGCGTTTATTCCGTATTCCTCAGGCAAAAGCCATTATTAACCGTATGGGTTTTAATAATGACGGCGTGGATAAACTGATTGAGAATGTCAAGGCAGCAAAATTTAAAGGTGTGCTAGGTATTAACATTGGTAAAAATGCCGATACGCCTGTTGAAGATGCGGTTTCTGATTATCTGATCTGTCTCGAAAAAGTTTATAATTACGCTTCTTATGTTACGGTGAATATCTCATCGCCAAATACCAAAAACTTACGTAGCTTACAAAGTGGTGACGCACTGACAGAGTTGTTACAAACATTAAAAGATCGACAACTAGAGCTGGCAAAACAATATAATCATTATGTTCCTCTGGTGCTTAAAGTTGCACCTGATCTCACTGCAGAAGATATTGATTTTATTGCAGCACAATTATTGCAATTCAAGATTGATGGTCTCATCGTGACCAATACCACGCTAGGCCGTGAAGGTGTCGAAAACCTGGAAAACGGTAATGAAGCGGGTGGCTTGTCTGGTGCGCCTGTATTTGAGAAAAGTACCGAATGTTTAGGTCAGTTTGCGCAAGTACTTGCGGGTCAGATTCCTTTGATTGGTGTCGGCGGTATTCTGGCAGGCGAACATGCGGTTGCGAAACAACAGGCAGGAGCGAGCCTCGTTCAGGTCTATAGCGGACTGATTTATACTGGTCCAACCCTGATTAAAGATTGTGTTAATACGATGACATTGTGAAATGAACACGCTTGATATCATTATTCTGGTCATCTTGCTCATTGGAGGGCTGAACGGTTTGCGCCAAGGATTTATTAAAGCCTTTGCCAACTTGATCGGATGGATATTTGCATTGATCATTGGAGCAAAATACGCTGTGTTATTGGCCCCTGCGATGAGCAGGCTGAGCCAAGACCCGGTTGTGCAAAAAATTGCAGCTTTTGCTTTTATCGTATTGATCATCGTGGTGTGTACCTGGATTGTTTCGGCATTACTCAACGGGCTCTTGAAAAGTTTAAAACTGGGCCCATTAAATCGTTTAGCAGGGGGCGCTTTTGGTTCGCTCAAAGGCCTTTTGATTGTGCTGATCACCATGCAGGGCCTTGGACCCTGGGTTGAAAGCTCACCGCACTGGAAACAGTCTAAATTTGTACAAATTTTATTACCTTACGCACCTTTGGCAACTGAAATGTCCAAAGATGCGGCAAATCAAGCCTTACATCAAATGACATCCGAAGGTGCGTTATTACATCGCCCTTCACCAGAAATGGACGAATCAGAGCGCGCATCAGTCACTGAGCGTTCTGATCATTCGACGAAAAATCCTTTTTATTAATCGCTAGCTTGTCGCGAGGTTGCTATGTGTGGAGTTGTTGGGATAGCCGGTAAATCACCAGTGAACCAAATGTTATTTGATGCCTTAACGATGCTGCAACATCGAGGACAGGATGCCGCAGGAATCGTAACCTGCCACCAAGGGCGTTTATTTCTCCGCAAAGATAACGGTATGGTACGTGATGTATTCCATACCCGTCATATGCGTGCATTGCTTGGGAACTATGGGATTGGACATGTGCGTTACCCAACCGCCGGTTCATCCAGCAGTGCTGAAGCGCAACCGTTCTATGTAAACTCTCCGTACGGGATTACCCTTGCACACAATGGTAACCTGACCAATGCCGCAGAAATTCATGATGACCTGTTTAAAACAGATTTACGTCATATGAATACGGATTCCGATTCCGAAGTCCTGCTCAACGTATTTGCGCATGAACTGCAAAAGCTTCGCACTTTAAATCCAACTCCGGACGATATTTTCCACACCGTTTCTCGCGTACATGAGCGTTGTAAAGGTGCTTATGGCGTGGTTGCCATGATCACAGGCCACGGCCTGGTCGGCTTCCGTGACCCGAATGGTATCCGTCCGCTGGTGTATGGTTCTCGCGAAACTGAGCAAGGCACTGAATATATTATCGCTTCTGAGTCAGTGGCGATTACCGCACTCGGTTTTAAAGTTGAGCGTGATATTGCCCCAGGTGAAGCGATTTTCATTGATGAGAATGGTCAGTTGTTTAGCAAGCAATGTGCTGCAAATCCTGAATATCGTCCATGTATTTTCGAATACGTGTATTTTGCGCGACCAGATGCCACGATCGACGGCATTTCAGTTTATAAAGCACGCTTGAAAATGGGTGAGAAGCTGGCGTACAAGATTTTGAAAGAATGGGGCGAGCAGCACGATATTGATGTGGTGATTCCAATTCCGGATACCAGCCGTACTTCCGCTTTAGAGTTGGCGAATATTTTAGGGGTGAAATTCCGTGAAGGGTTTATGAAAAACCGCTATATCGGACGTACCTTCATTATGCCAGGTCAGCAACAGCGTAAAAAATCGGTTCGTCAAAAACTGAATCCGGTCGAACTTGAGTTTAAAGACAAGAATGTATTACTGGTCGATGACTCGATTGTACGTGGCACCACCTGTAACGAAATTATCCAGATGGCACGTGATTCGGGTGCGAAGAAAGTATTCTTTGCTTCAGCCGCGCCAATGGTGAAATATCCAAACGTCTATGGTATTGATATGCCAGCCAAGGCTGAACTGATTGCATCAGGACGTACCGTGGAAGAAATCCGTGAAAATATTGGTGCAGACCGTCTGGTTTTCCAGGATCTGGAAGATTTGAAAAATGCCGTGCGTACCAGTAAAGTGCCAGATCTGACTGAATTTGATTGTTCAGTCTTTGATGGTATTTATGTGGCGGGGGGGATTGACAAGGCTTACCTTGATAACCTTGAGCAAAAACGTAGCGATTCTGCCAAAAATAAATTGGATAGCTATATCGATGTGAATATTGATGCCGCTTCGGTAGATTTAACCGGTATCAAAGAAATGTAAACCTTTTGGTCCATAGAAAAGCGGGAATTTCCCGCTTTTTTATTTTATGATAGCGGATACGGAAGTCCTTAATAGAAACAATGTAATCAGGAAAATTTACATTGAGAGAAATGAGCCATTACTTAATCGAAAATAAGAATATTGCATGGTCAATGAGCTTTTGTTGGCTGGCGATGTTATTGACCGTTTTTATTCTTAATCTAATTTTAGGTTTGGTGGTTCATTTTTTTGATTATACCCAGCCCATCTGGTGGCATGCGCTCAGTCCCTATTTCATTTTATTGCTGATTTGTGTGCTGTTCTGGTCGGTCGGTGCAGAATTATATGTACTCCGTGAAGGCGGGCATTCACTTGCCAAGCAATTAAAAGCCAGACGCCTGGTATTCGATGAAAGTACGCCGGAAGAAAGTACGGCATTAAAAATTGTGGAGCAAGTTGCCAAAAGTTTTTCCATCGATCCTCCTGCTGTCTATGTATTACCGGATGAAGTCGGGGTAAATGCCTTAACCGCAGGCTTCAGATCACAGGATATTGTAATTATCCTGACCTGGGGGGCTTTGCAAAACCTGGATGAGCTGGAACTGTATGGCTTGCTCAGTTATGAGTTTAACCAGATTCTATCCGGAGAAGCCGTCGAAAATACCAAGCTAAAATTGTTATACAGTGGCTTAACCACATTTAGCCAATGGGGCAGTAAGCTGGCTCAGGCTGGATATAGTCCCTATGCAACCTCTTATCGTAATAAGTTTGAAACCATTTTTGTCGCAATAGGGGGTGTGATCTGGCTGATTGGTAGTTTAGGTATTTTGATTACTCGAGCAATTAAATACCTTACCTTGAGTGGGCGAACCTTTCGCAATGATCTCAAGACCATGCGATTGATGAATAATAATGCCAATATTCAAACCTTATTACGGATTTACGTGCATCATTCCGGTTCGCAAATTCATAGCGCCTATTCTGAATCCATTTCACATATGTGTTTTGCCAATTCATTGAGTCCGCAAAGCTGGATGAATATTCATCCCAGTATTAAAGACCGCATCTATGAATTGAATCCGACCTTATTGCAAGATTTACAGTTGGAAAATCTCAGAAAACTGCGTAATCGTCCTTTATTCAGCCTGTTTCGTTCGCTGGAAGAAGAAACCACCGACATTACCACGCCGTGGAGCTCACCGCAGCCTTTGCCGCTATTGCGTTTATCGCCGATTAGCTTTGCCTTGAACGATGCGATTAAGCCACTTAACCCAGAGATACGTAAAAATAAGAAACGCCCTGAATTGATTCAGCGCGCCATGCAAACCGCAACGGGTTCGCGTGAGGTGATGGTGGCGATTCTGATGATCCGTCAATATCGCGAATTTATTCCACAGGATGCACCGGTCAGCCATGCCATTGTTGATGCCTTACTGAATCTGGATGGCCGTATCCATGTGCAGATTTTCCATGATGCCTGCAAGAATATTGGGCACATGCCAGCCAGTATCGCCCGTCAATTTCTTACCAAGCTGGCCTGTATTATTCAGGAAGATGGGGAAGTGGGCTTGCTGGATGCTTTGTTGCTGGAACGCGTCAAACATGAACTGAATTTAATGCCGGCCCATTTACCTGCGGCTTTTGAAGATGTGAAATCCCAGATTGTGCATTTGATTGATGCCTTGCTGCATGTTCAGCAAATTAACAGTCCAAATCAGCTTGAGGTGCGGGAACGTATCTTGCAACTGCTGTTGACTGAAGACGAAATGCAAACTTATGCCGATATTTCGGATGAGCCACTGGATCTGGCGGAAATCCTGAATGACGTGTCGGGGTTGTTATTGCGCGATCGTCTCAATATTTTGTCGATTGCAGAAAGATGTCTTTGGAACGACCGGATTATTACCCAGGATGAGCTGGATGTTTTAGAGCTTTTATATTGGCGTCTGGGTTTTGATACACACGAAGTGGTTGAGCAAATGCAAAAGAAAAATAGTCTGATGATTATTTAAGGGACATTCGCTTGCATGTGTTTTTTTGATAAAAACGTTACGTGACAAACACATAAAATGCTGCCATTTCAAGGTAAGCTTGCCATTTATTTTTATTCTTGTATTACCTGCTTTTGAGTAATTTATGGAACATATTGAAATTTTAAAAGCCTTGTTTTTAGGCTTTATTGAGGGTTTAACCGAATTCCTGCCCATTTCAAGTACCGGTCATTTGATTTTATTTGGTCATATGATCGACTTTCATTCCGATGATGGTCGGGTGTTTGAGGTGGTGATTCAACTGGGTGCAATTCTGGCGGTGTGCTGGTTATATCGACAAAAGATTTTTGACCTGATCAAAGGTTTTTTTAGTGGCGATGCAGAAGCACGGCATTTTGCTTTTAGTGTTTTACTGGCATTTATTCCAGCGGTGGTGATCGGGGTATTTGCAGTCGATTTTATTAAGAGTGTCCTGTTTAGTCCGCTGGTGGTTGCAGTCGCTTTAATTGTAGGTGGTCTGATCATTTTCTGGGTGGAGTCGATTAAATTTGAGCATAAAACTACGGATGCAACCAAGATTACCTATAAGCAAGCGTTTCTGGTGGGCTGTGCGCAATGTGTGGCCATGATTCCGGGAACTTCGCGTTCAGGTGCGACCATTGTTGGGGGAATGTTCTCAGGCTTGTCTCGTAAAGCCGCAACCGAATTTTCATTCTTCCTGGCGATGCCGACCATGTTGGGCGCAGCGGTATTTGACCTGGCACGTAATGCGGATGTATTGACGCAAGACAATATGCTGAATATTGCGGTGGGTTTTGTCGCGGCCTTTATCTCGGCACTGTTTGTGGTCAGCGCCCTGGTAAAATTTGTTGAACGCCATACCTTACGTGTATTTGCCTGGTATCGTATCGTTCTCGGTATTATTTTACTGTTTGTTTTCCTATAAATAATAAAAAACTCTTCCTTTTAGCACATGCCAAAAGGAAGATTCTCAGTTAAGATTTCAATCTCTTATATCTCATCTTTCATATTTCCAGATCGGTTCAACTGCAACATGATAATAGCTAAAATGAATGCGCGTGATTTAATAATAGATTTACTACTGGGCTTACAAGGTGGTGCAATTTCAATTAAGCAGATTATTGTGGCGGCCAGACTATTTGACATTAGTGAAAACAGTATTCGCGTCGCAGTGACCCGCTTGTCCAGTGATGGCGTGATTGAAGCAATTGAGCGCGGTATCTATCAGTTTACAGTGCAGTCGCATGAATGGGCTGATGTCATGTTAAACCGTAAACAGGGCATTAAACAGACTAAGAACTGGAATCATCAATATCTGGCAGTATTAACCGGAGCGTTGGGGCGTGTTGACCGTACCGCTTTAAATCGGCGTGAAAGGGCACTCAAGCATTTTGGCTTTAAAGAGCTGGAACAGGGGATTTATATCCGTCCGGATAATCTGGCTATTGGTTTTGATGCGCTTTTTTCTGAACTGAAGTCTTCGGGACTGGAAGAGTCTGCCAAGATCTGTCAAATCAATCATTTTGATGCGACAACTTTAGCGAATTTGCCAAAACTTTGGGCAACCCAGACCTTAAACCAGAATTATGAAAAATATGCTCAGATGATTCAGCAGTGGTTAGCGACTGTATCGCAACTCTCCTTAGAGGATGCTGCTCGAGAGTCTTTATTGCTTGGGCGACAGACCATTTCTTTATTGATGAATGATCCTTTATTGCCAGAAGATTTTGTAGATGTGCAACTGCGCCAGCAATTCGCTGCAAGTGTACAACAGCTGGATCAGACTGGACTGGACGCATGGCGCAAATTTTATGAAAGCCATGTCGAGTAAATTCTGATTACAAATATTACGATTATTTTAATTTTAATTTATTGACAGAAATATTACTAAGTTTAGAATAAAAATATAAATTGTGTAGCTTTATAAAAATAGACAGCTCCAGGCAGGGTAAACAGATGAATACACGTGTTGCAATTAGTGACTTATTCAGTAGAGAGGAAATTACTGAACTCACAGCAAAATCAGATTTGCATGGCGGTTGGGCGGTGTTCTCGACCTGGGCCGTGATTGGCGGGACTTTTGCTGCCGTAGCCAGTTCATGGCAATATTTGCCCGCTTGGGGGAAATTACTGATGTGCATAGCAGCACTGGTCATTTTGGCAGGGCGTCAGCTGGCCTTGGCGATTATCATGCATGATGCCTCACATCAGAGCCTGTTTAAAACCAAATGGCTGAATGACACATTCACTGACTGGTTGTGCGCGCGTCCGATCTGGAATGATTTACATAAATACCGTGCCCATCACATGCGCCATCACAGCAAAACCTCGACAGTAGATGATCCCGATCTATCACTGGTCGCGGGTTTTCCCACTTCTAAGAAATCATTGATGCGCAAATTTATGCGTGACTTAACCGGAGTGACCGGATTTAAGTTTGCGGTCGGTCGTGTGCTGATGGATATTGAGAAAATGGAGTGGACAGTTTCCAATGACCGTCGCTGGATTTCTCAGGAAGGCAAACACTGGACTGATTATCCTAAAGCCTTTTTAAAGAATAGTGGTGGGGCAATTGCCACCAATGCCGCGCTATTTTCAGCATTATGGGCGGCAGGTCATCCTAAACTTTATGCATTGTGGGTGGTGGCCTATTTAACCCCATTTCCATTATTTCTCAGAGTCCGTTCAATGGCAGAGCATGCTGGCATGGAGACCAGTCACAGTGCCTTAACCAATACCCGGACCACCAAAGCGGGCTTTCTGGCACGCGCCTTGGTTGCTCCGATCAATGTGAACTATCATAAAGAACATCATTTGATGGCTACGGTACCTTACTTTAAACTGCCAAAAGTGCATCAAATGCTACGTGAACGTGGACATGTGGCTGAACCGCCAAGCTATTGGCAGGGATTAAATCAGCTTTCCAGCCAGACGGATTAAATGAGCGTGACAAGCATGTCAGTTTCAATCAGGGATCAAATAACAGGAGCAAGGGAAGAACGCATGGCAGCAACAAAAGACCAAATCATGGGATTTCTGGCACAAGAATTTCCGCAAGCACTAATGAAAAGTAGCATTGAAGAAATTACACCCAGAGGAGCACAGCTGCTTTATCGTGTCGATACAGGTGATTTACGGCCTGGTCAGACGGTTTCTGGGCCGACCTTAATGCTGGTCGCAGATTACGTGCTGTACATTGCCATTTTGGGGCATTTAGGTCTGGTCGCGATGGCGGTGACCACCAATATGACTATTAATTTTTTTCGTAAACCAAATGGCAATCGTGATATTCGAGCTGTTTGTAAGTTGATAAAAGTGGGTAAAACCTTGGTCACGGGCGAAGTCTGGTTATATTCACTGGATGATGAGGAACCTGTTGCCCATGTGATTGGCACTTATGCACTGCCACAAAAATCATCTGACTGAATATCTAGAACGGGCCAATGAATCAGCTGATCTGAAGGATCTACTCGGTTTTTATTGACTGCAAATCACTTAAAAAAATAAAACATGTCATAGGATCATGCAGCTCAATCAGGTGTGATCAATAGATAAGCAATCTGATTCGGGAAGAACGGAATGATCATTAAAAACGGTTTGATGGCTTTGGCATTGCTAGGATGTGCAGTCGCTACACAGGCCAAGCAAACAGTGTGTGTATTCGATCCTGTGGGTAAATCGGGCGATGCTTTTGCATTGGCAAAGGATTATGCGCTTGAAGCCAAAAAATGGGGTGCGGATATCGATTTACGTGCCTATGTCGATGAGCGTGTGGCTGCAGAAGATCTGAAGGTCGGGCAATGCGATGGAGCGATTATCAGTGGCTTACGTGGCCGACAGTTCAATAAATATGTCGGTTCTCTAGATGCGATTGGTGCGCTAACTGATTTGAAAACGGCGATTTTAGCCTATCAAATTTTGTCCAAGCCACAAGCTGCAAAAAGCATGATCAATGGGCCTTATGAGATTGCCGGGCTTGGTACCATTGGGCCTGCTTATCTGTTTGTTTGTGACCGTAGTATCAATACCCTAGCCAAGGCTGCCGGAAAGAAGGTCGGGGTATTTGCCTATGATGAGGCACAACCGAAGCTGGTAGCTCAGGTTGGTGCCCAAGCAGTTTCAGTTGATGTGACCAATGCCGGTGCCAAATTCAATAATCACCAGATTGATATTGTGCCTGCACCGATTGTGGCCTATAAGCCTTTTGAACTTTATAAAGGTTTAGGCGATAAAGGCGGCATCGTAAAATTTCCGCTCACGCAAATCTCGGCAAATTTTATTATTCGCAAGGATAAGTTCCCAGCAGGATTTGGGCAAAAGTCACGTGAATGGGTGGCAGGTCAATTGGGCCGTACCTTTAATATTATCGCCAAATATGAAAAGGAAATCCCAGCCAGATACTGGATGAATATTTCCCCTGAAGAGCAGGTGAATTATATGAAAATGATGCGTGAGGCACGTATTTCCCTGACCAAGGCCGGGATTTATGATCCGAAAATGATGAACTTCTTGAAGAAGGTGCGTTGCAAGCAAAATCCAAATAGTTTTGAATGTGCACTGAATGATGAATAAATCATGAATCAGGCTCAGCATAACCCTCTTTATTGATTGTAATTTAGAGGGTTTTTGCTTTTTTAATCAGGCCATATATTTTAAAAAACATAACAACAATCCTGTAGGCGAAACTGCCAGAACATGCTACAACTAAAGCTGTCCAAATTTATTTGTACCCACGATTTTTAACTTATATGACGATACCGCCCGACTTGATACCTTTATCGCAAATTGAGTCAAATCAAGAACATATTTTAGCGATCAAGCGTAATGATTTAGTGCCTTTGCTGAACGATCCACATCGTTTAAATCATTATGCAGATCATTTGGTACAAGCCCAGAGTGTTTTGCTCAATGGTGTTGATCCTAAACTGAATCAGCAATTGAGCGAAGTGATTAGCCAGATTATTCAGCAGCTTTCGCTTTCAAAAAAATATCTGGGTGGACGTCGCTTCAATGCATTGCAAAAATGGTTGGGGATTGATGTCGAATATGATGCGGGTCAAGTCAAATATCTCAAAGATTTAGATCGTCTGATTCATGAAGCCAATCACCTGAGTCAGCGCTTGCAGATAGAAATCCAGAAATCGCAGTCACGTCTGCAACAGGCATTGGGTTTGCGTGAGCAGATGGCAGCCTATATTCAGGCCGCGGATGAGTTTTTAAAAGAATATCCTCAATTTAGCAAGCAGCAAGTGCTGGACCATTTTGTCGAGCGCCTGTCAAAAAAAGTGAATACGCTACAAACCTTACAGAGCAGCAATGATATTGCGATGAAGCAGATGCAATTGTCCCAGCATTTGTCGTTTAGTCTGTTAGACCGTTTTAAGGAAGCGCAACAGGTGTTAATTCCTGCATGGCAATATCATTTGAAGCAAAGTCGTGAGTCCGGGTCATCGTCGACCATTGAGCAACTGGACAAGAGCCGAGAAAACCTGATTCAAAATTTGAAAAAATCATTACAGAAATAAGAGGGGAATACCATGTCAGATTCAGAACTTAGCAAAGTATCTCATGAACTTGAACTCAAAACTGAGCAACGTTTCGAGCAGCTTAACCTGAAAGAGCTGGGTTTACAGCCGCACGACCTTGCCGAGGTGATGGATGCGCATAAAGAACTGGCAGAGATGAGTCCGACTGTTGTGGCTGAATATGGCAAAAATATTGCCAACAAGACCTCAACCTATACGGATGAATTGCTGAGTCTGGTGCAGAATAAAGATCTGGATAACACCGGTCAAAAACTCAATGAAGTGGTGCAGGTTGCCCAGCAGCTGAATACGTCTAGCATTCTGAATAAATCAAAAAGCTCGGGTTTTTTGGGCGGTCTACTCAGCAAGTTTAAAAGCGCCAAGCAAAATTTTGATCAGCATTTTAATACCACCAAAGAACAGATCGATGTTCTGGTTAAGGAAATTGAAAGCTCGCAATCTGGTTTGAAGGCACGGGTTGGTACGCTCGATAAAATGTTTGACGCCGTACAGGATGAATACAAGCAGCTAGGTGTGTATATCGCAGCGGGTCAGTTGAAGCAACAGGATATCCAGCAGCAGATTTCGGCTTTGACGGCGCAAGAGCAGGACCAGCAGACCACACAGCAGATTTATGATCTGAATCACTTAGCCAATAATCTGGAAAAGCGGGTCAGTGATTTACAGGTGTTACAACAGTCTGCGATGCAAACATTGCCCATGATCCGCATTATCCAGTCGAATAACCTGATGCTGGTCGATAAATTCTATGCGATTAAAAACATCACTTTACCAGCTTGGAAAAACCAGATTAGTCTGGCAATTTCATTGCAGGAGCAAAAGAATAGCGTACAGCTTGCCAAAGCCATTGATGACACCACCAATGAGTTATTACGCCGTAATGCAGAGTTACTTCATCAAAACTCGGTTGATACGGCTAAAGCCAATCAGCGTTCAGTGATTGATGTGGAAACCCTTGAACATGTCCAAAACACCCTCATTAAAACAGTAAATGATGTGATTCAGATCCAGAAAGAAGGCATGCAGAAACGTGCGGAAGCCACGACACGGTTACGGGCCTTACAGGATAGTCTGAATCATCTGGTGCTGGAGAATAGCCAGCCACCTCAATCTTGATACGATTAATTTTTTGAAGGAAAGATCATTGTCACCGATAGACGATTTTAGTGTACAGCCGCTTGACCAGCGTTTAGATGTGTTAAAAAAACGTCAACGTCATTTAATGATCTGGTTTTTTCTAAGTAGTACTCTGGCGCTTGTTACCATTGCATCGCTATTTTTTCAAAAAGAATTGATCTATCGTTTCTTCGATCTTTCCATGCATGTTCAGGTACTCGATTTGCCTTATCATGTCCAGGAGCTTGTTCCTTTCAAGCAACCTGTTGATTATTTATTTAATTTACTGTCATGGGTCGGCTGGCTGTTCCTGAAGATCCTGGTTTCATTTATTGGGGCATTTTTTCTGGTCGGCTGGGCAAAAAAACTCAGGTTTTTTCAGCAGCGTTTTCAGGCCTGGACGCAACGCTTTCTGGCATGGATCATTGCATTTATCTTACTCTGGTCTGGTTTAAGCTACATTCAGTATGACTGGAAAGATGAAACCAAACAGGCTTATCAGCAGTGGATGAGTTATCAAAATAATATTGTAGAAAGCCAGATTGCTCAGGATTTGCAGCAAGCCGAAATTTCTTCGACTGAAAAAGCGTATGTGCTGGCCCAAGTGGCCTTATTGCATCAGCCCGCCGATCGTAAGACTGCCAATGTCTATATGAATCAGCTGATTGATGCAGAAAAGAATGATCCGCTTTTATTTAAGAAATACGATTTTAAAGCTGAGCAGTTGTGGGTCATGCAACAGCAGCTTTACGGTAAAAGCATCACCGCACTTACACAACCGCTAGATTTACGGGCCCAGCAAGCCGAGCGTATTTCTCAGATTGTGAATGTGATCTTGTGCGGAATTGTTATTCTGGTCTTGGCTTTAACTGCCATTTTGTACATGCTCGCCAAGCATTTAAAAAATCGTCGCAATCGAATTAGTCAAAAGCTTGAGTATTAATCTGTTTTTATGTTCAGAACGCCTGACAGCGTACCGCACCGCGTTAACCTTCGGCGTTGCCGTAGTATGCTGTGCCGGTCGATTTGTTTTTGATAGATTTATTCGATTGAACTCATAAAAACATACTGTTTTACCTATTTATCATTTTTACGTAATATAGCCTCATTGAATGAATTGACCGATTTAAAAGTCTTAGGGTTTGGAGAAATACATGTTAGATCAAAATATTAAAACTCAATTAAAAGCTTATTTAGAACGTTTAGAAAGTCCGATCGAACTGGTTGCTGCTTTGGATGACTCAGACAAAGCAGAGAAAATCAAAGAACTGGTGACTGAAATTGCGGAACTTTCTGATCAGGTTACGGCGCGTTTTGACGGTTCAAACGCTCGCTGTCCTAGCTTTGGTGTGGCCAAGGCAGGTGAACAACCGCGTGTGTTCTTTGCTGGCTTGCCAATGGGCCATGAGTTTACTTCTTTGATTCTGGCATTATTGCAAGTATCGGGTTATGCACCGAAAGTTTCTGATGAAGTTTTAGCCCAGATCAAAGGCCTCAACTTGACTGCCAACTTTGATGTGTTTGTGTCACTAAGCTGCCACAACTGTCCAGATGTAGTACAAGCGCTTAACCTAATTGCAATCAACAACCCGAATACCACGGCAACCATGATTGATGGTGCTTTCTTCCAGGATGAAGTGGAAGAGCGCAAAATCTTGGCCGTACCAATAGTGTTCCAAGACAATGAACATATCGGTCAAGGTCGTATGACTTTGGAAGAAATCGTGGCCAAGTTGGATACCCATTCTGCTGAGAAAGATGCAGCGGCTATCAATGCCAAAGATGCATTTGATGTGTTGGTGATTGGTGGTGGTCCTGCCGGTGGTACTGCGGCAATCTATGCAGCACGTAAAGGCATCAAGACCGGTATCGTGGCTGAACGCTTTGGCGGTCAGGTGATGGATACCATGGACATTGAAAACTTCACCACGGTGCAGAAAACCGTTGGTCCGAAGTTTGCTCAGGATATGGAAGCACATGTCCGTGAATACGGTGTGGATATCATGAACCTGCAACGTGTCAGCAAGATCACAGGTGCAGATCAAACGGCCAACGGTTTGGTTGAAGTTGAACTGGAAAATGGTGCCAAGCTGGAATCGAAAACCATCATTCTTTCCACCGGTGCACGCTGGAGAGAGATGAATGTGCCGGGTGAAGCAGAATACCGTACCCGTGGTGTGGCTTACTGCCCGCACTGTGATGGCCCATTATTCAAAGGCAAACGTGTTGCGGTGATTGGTGGCGGTAACTCGGGTGTAGAAGCAGCGATTGACCTTGCCGGTATTGTTGAACATGTCACACTGGTTGAATTCGATACCAAACTTCGTGCCGACCAAGTGTTGCAAGACAAGTTAAACAGCTTGCCAAATACCACCGTGATCATGAATGCATTGAGTACCGAAGTGGTCGGTGATGGTGCTCAGGTGACGGCATTGAAATATAAAGACCGTGCGACTGATATTGAGCATACGGTTGAGCTGGCAGGGATCTTTGTACAGATCGGCTTATTGCCAAACACTGATTTCCTGAAGAACAGTGCGGTTGAGTTGAGCAACCGTGGCGAGATCGTGATCAACGACCGTAACGAAACCAGTGTCAAGGGTGTATTTGCCGCAGGTGACTGTACCACTGTGCCGTACAAGCAAATTATCATTGCTACCGGTGAAGGTGCCAAAGCCTCACTGTCTGCCTTTGATTACATGATCCGTTC